>VGYT01000357.1 GCA_016872895.1 Planctomycetota bacterium | reverse complement strand
AGTTCCTGAGCGACAGCCGCCGCGAGAACGAGGAATCGGCGGCGGCGGTCCGCCGGGCGATTCTCGATGAGCGCCGACTTGCCTTCGGCGCAATCGACGCGTATGACCCGAAGGAGCAGGAGCGTCTGTGGCAGGTGCGCAAGCGCGCGGTGCAGATACTCCAGCGCCTGCCCGGGCCGACGCGCATCACGCCGTTCATAGAAGACGTTACCGTGCCGCCGAAAAACCTGGTGCCGTACATGCAGGGGCTGCGCGAGATTTTCGAGCGGTTCGGCGTGGAGGCGGCCGTGTACGGTCACGCGGGCGACTCGAACCTGCACGCGCGGCCGCTGCTGGACCTTCGGCGGCCGGAGGACGTCGCCCGCATGAAGGGCATCGCCGACGCCGTCGCCCACCTGACGGTGGACCTGGGCGGCACGATCTCCTGCGAGCACGGCGACGGGCTGACGCGCAGCGGTTACCTGGAACTCCAGTTCGGGGAACTCTACGGCGTCATGCGCCGCGTGAAGGAACTGTGGGACCCGCGCGGCATATTGAACCCCGGCAAGATAATCACGGAACTTCGCGAGGTGCATACCGGCGACCTGCGGATGGGGCCGGATTACAGCGTGCAGGTCACCGGGACGGCTCTGGACCGTGCGCCGTGGGCGAACGAACTCGGGCGCTGCCACGGCTGCGGCACGTGCCGCGCGTACTGCCCGGTTTACAAGGTCCGCGGCGACGAGATAGCGACGCCTCGCGGCAAGGCGAACCTGCTGCGTGCGGCGGCCTCCGGCGACCTGGCGCTCGAAGACATGGCCGACGATAAGATGAAGGCCGTCGCCGACCTCTGCTACAACTGCAAGACGTGCCTGGTGGAGTGCCCCAGCCACGTGAACATCCCGGGGCTGGTGCTGAAGCACAAGGAGCACCTGGCGGCGCGCGGCCGCCTCGGCTTGCGCGAGAAGATGCTGCTGCACGTGCGGCCGATGGGCCGCATCGGCAGCCGCCTGGCCCCGCTGGCGAACGCCGTGTTCGGCTGGCGGCCGGTGCGGGCGGTGCTTGAGCGTGTAAGCGGCGTCCACCGCGAGGCGCCCCTGCCGAGGTTCGCCCCCCGGCGCGTGACGGAAGGCCGGCGCATCGACGTGCCCGTCACGCGATGCAGCGTGGCGTACTTCGCAGGATGTTTTGAACTGTTCAACCAGTCGGACGTTGCGCGGGCGGCCCTGGCGGTGCTGGGCGCCCTGGGCTGCGACGTGGTCATTCCGGCGCAGCGGTGCTGCGGCATACCGAAGATCAGCGCGGGCGACGTGCGCGGGGCGCTCAAGGACATGCGCTACAACCTGGAGGTGCTCGCGCCGCTGGTGGAGGCGGGCTACGCCGTCACCAGCGGATGCCCGTCGTGCGTGCTGACGCTGACCGACGATTACGTTGAACTGGCGGAGGGCCAGGAGCGGGCGCGACTCGTGGCCGAGCACACGTCCGACGTCCACGCGCTTATCCTGGGCCTCAACGAGGAGAGCGAGAACCGCGACAAGGCGCTCTTCCGCCCGTGGGCCGGACCGCGGCTGGCCTACCACGCCCCGTGCCACCTGCGCGCCGCCGGTCGGGGCGACGTGCCCAGGCTCATGCTCGAGGCGCTCCTGGGCCTGAAGTTCACCGTCACCAGCGCCACCTGCTGCGGCATGGGCGGCACGTATGGACTTAAATCGAAGAACGCCGAGACCTCGGCCATGATCGCCCGCGAGGCGTTCCAGCGCATCCGCGCCTCCGGCGCCGAGGCGGTGGTGACCAGTTGCGGCATGTGCCGCACGCAACTTGCGCAGGGGACCGGCCTGCCGGTGCATCACCCGATGGAACTCCTGGCGCAGTCGCTCACTCGGGCGACAATTCCAGCCTGAACAGGACGGGGTCCTTGATGGGCGGGCTCAGGTCCTGGACGACCAGGAGGCGGCCCTGGGCGTCGAGGGCGATCCCTTCGGGCTTGGCGATAGCATCCAGGCCCCGGGCGGACAGCCGCCGCACTTCGCCGCTAGCCGGGTTCCAGCGGAGGATGCGCGGCGGCTGATTTCCCTCGGCCGCCGGGCCCAGGAGCGCCAGGACGGTCTCGCCGTCGCCCGTAAGGCCGCGGATGCCCTCGCTCGTGGCGGCCGGCAGAAGGAGGGGCTTGCCGAACTCGGGCCGCACGGCCTCGCCGCCGGCGGCCAGTTCCTGCGGATTGCGGATGGGCACGACCAGCGCGCCGCCCCTGGCCGCAGGCGACCGCAGGCCGACCAGCAGTTGTCCGTGCCACGCGGCCAGGCCCTCGACGTTCAGGCCGCCCGTAAGGGGCGTGCCGTCGGCCAGGGCCCCCAGGTCGGCGATGAACTCGCGCGCTTCGGCGGCCAGGTGCGCAAGGAGGGCCTCGCGCACGCCGTCCCAGACGCGCACGGCCGTAATCTGCCGCGCGTCGGCGCTCAGGGTTGCCAGGGCGAGGCGGCCGCGCTCGGGCTTTGCGCGGGCGTGCGGCTTCGTGCGGCTCTGCGAGCACATGATGAATAGTTGATGTTCGCCCCACGGGGCCAGGGCCTCGACGTCGTCCAGCGGGGGCGTGCCGGGCGGGAAGGGCAGTTCCCAGCGAGTCAGCAGGCGCTCGGTTCCGACGCCCCACAGGCGGTCGCGCGCCTCGTCGCCGGCCACGACGGCCGCGCTGCCCCCGGCGCAGACGGCGACCGCGGAGGCCTCGACCAGCACCGTCGCGTGCTGGCCCGCGCTGTCGGTCCGGCAGCCGGATGCCGGGGCAAGGCAGGCGGCCCCCAGCAGCGCCGCGCAAGCGAAACGAGAAGACATCGGCGTATCCTCGACTCCGGGCCCGCCCCCGCCGCTTCTCTGCCGATATGAAAGAAGACATGATACGGCCGCGGCCCCCATGGCCGGCCGCCCGCCGCCATCAGACATATAACCGCGCGGGCGGGGAATGTCAACCAGGAACCTGCCAGGGGTTGCGGCGGGGGGCTTGACAGGTCACCTGGGGTGGGGCATAATCACGGTAAAGCGATAGGCTTCACGTCTTTGGAGCGCCGAAAGGAGACCTGCCATGCGCCGACCCTTCGTATTGCCCCTGGTGTGCCTGCTTGTGGCGGGGGTGCTTGCCTGGAATGTTCCGGGCGCGCGGGCGGGGGCGTATTCCAGCACGCTTGAGGCGGCGCTTGCGGTCCAGAAGTCGCCGATGGCCGCCCCGGCGTTCGTGTCGCCTGCGTCGGCAGAGGTCCCGCAGCCGCTGTCGCCGGGCATCGCCCCCCCGCTTCCGACAACGTCGGCGGTGATGCCGACGCGGTGTCCTGCGGTCGAGACGCGGTGTCCTGCCGTGGCCACGAAGTGCCAGAATGTGCAGACGCTCTGTCCTGCGGTTGAGACGCGGTGCCCGCCGGTGGCGTCGAAGTGCCAGATCGTGCCGACGCGCTGCCCGCCGGTGGAGACGGAATGTCCGGCCTTGTCCACCAAGTGCCAGCCGGCCGAGACGGTCTGCCCGCCGGTCGACACCAAGTGCCCGCCGGTCCTGTCGCGCTGCGCGTCGGCCGACACGAAGTGCCCGGGCGTGCCCACCAAGTGCCCTCCGGCCGAGACCAAGTGCCCGCCGGTCGGGACGAGGTGCCCGGCCGTGGAGACAACGTGCCCGGCGCCGCTTACCAGGTGCCTGGGCGTGCAGACGCAGTGCCCGGTGGTGGAGACGGCGTGCCCGCCGGTGGCGTCGAAGTGCGCGGGCCAGAGCGACACCAGGTGTCCGCCGCTGCCCACGAAGTGCCCGCCGGCGGCGACGCTCTGCCCGGCGGCCGATACGAAGTGCCCGGCCGTCCCCACGCAGTGCTCCACCGTGCTGGTAACGACGTGTCCGCCCGTGCCGACGCAATGCGCTCCGGGCGTCGAGACGGCGTGCCCGGTGGAGACGCGGTGCCCGCCGGTGCTTTCGCGGTGCGTCCAGGCCGAGACCAAGTGCCCGCCGGTGGACACGAAGTGTCCGCCATATCCGACCAGGTGTCCGCCGGCGCCGACGCGGTGCGCCCCGGGCATCGAGACGGCGTGCCCGATGGCCACGAAGTGTCCGCCGGCGCCGACCAAGTGCCCGGCGGAAACGACCGTGTGCCCGGTGACGGGTACGACTTGTCCGCCGCTGCCGACCGACGCCGCGAAATGAGGCGCCGCAGGGCTGAGAGGATGCCGTGGACCAGGGCGGCCGCAATCGCGGCCGCCCGTTTCTTAGAGCGCCTAACATAAAGAGTTTTCAAGGAACCGCCAGCAAATGAGACACGCGGCGATGACCATGAAGGATTCGTGGATGTCGTCGCGGCGGTCGTAGCGGGTGCGGAGGCGACGCTGTTGATGAAACCACGACAACGTGCCTTCTACAACCCAGCGGTATACGCCCAGGCCGCTTCCGTGTTCGGTGCC
>VGYT01000356.1 GCA_016872895.1 Planctomycetota bacterium | reverse complement strand
GGCGGGCAGGCCGTGGCCGGTATCTGCGGGCTCGCCCACGGCCGGACAAGCCGGCCGTGCCACGTGGCGTACGTTGCGAGAGCGCGTTGCGAGGGCAGCCTCCCGGCCGCACGCCCCGGCGGGCGCGACAGAGGTCGCAGCCGTGACGATTAGTGAAAATAACCTGCATGTCTATAACACTCTGACGCGCCGCAAGGAGCGGTTCGAGCCGCTCCAGCCTCCGAACGTGGGCATCTACGTGTGCGGCCCCACCGTTTACGGCGACGCACACATCGGCCACGCCAAGAGTTACGTGGCGTTCGACGTCATCGTCCGGTACCTGCGGCACCTGGGGTACAACGTGCGGTACGTCCAGAACATCACCGACGTGGGCCACCTGACCGACGACGCCGACCAGGGCGAGGACAAGGTGGAGCGGCGGGCGCGGCTCGAGCAGGTCCACCCGATGCAGGTGGCCGAGAAGTTCACCCGCTCGTACTTTGAGGACATGGACGCCTTGAACGTCCTGCGGCCGGACATCAGCCCGCGGGCGAGCGGCCACATCATGGAGCAGGTGGAACTGGTGAAGCGCCTGCTTGAGCGCGGCCGCGCGTACGAAGTGAACGGATCGGTGTATTTCGACGTGTCGAGTTGGCCGAAGTACGGGCACCTGTCCGGCCGCTCCGTTGACGAGATGATGGCCGGTGCCCGCGTGGAGCCGAGCGCCGAAAAGCGGCATCCCGCCGATTTCGCGCTGTGGAAGCGGGCCGAGCCCGGCCACGTCATGCAGTGGCCAAGCCCCTGGGGAATGGGCTACCCCGGCTGGCACCTTGAGTGCTCGGCCATGAGCACCAAGTACCTGGGCCAGCCGTTCGACATCCACGGCGGGGGCATCGAGAACGTGTTTCCGCACCACGACGACGAGATCGCCCAGTCCGAGGCCGCCGAGGAAAAACCCTTCGCAAAATACTGGCTGCACAACAACATGGTGACCGTGGGCGGCAGGAAGATGGGCAAGAGCCTGGGCAACTTCATTACGCTTAAAGATGCGTTCAAGAAATGGGACCCGATGGCGCTGCGGCTGTTCATCCTTCAGAGCCACTACCGCAGCCCGCTGGATTTTTCGGACGAGGCGCTTGCGGCGGCGAAGGAGGGCTACGAGCGCGTCTCCGCCGCCCTCATGGCTGTTCGCAAGGCCAAGGTAACGGCCCCCGGCGGCGAAGCAGACTCAGAAACCATTAGTGCGGCGGCTGAGGTGCGACGGCGATTTGCCGAGGCGATGGACGACGATTTCAACACCGCAGGCGCCGTGGCCGCGGTGTTTGACCTTGTGAAGATATCTTTCCGCGTAACAACGGCAAGCCAGGCAAACTCCGGCACGCTGAACGCGCTTGAAGCCGCATTTAACGAACTGGCGGCAGCGGTGCTGGGGCTGACGGGCGGCGTCAACGAAGCCGAAGAACTGTACTGCGCCGCGGGCCTTCTGGCGGCTGATTCTCTCGCAAAATTAAGAAAGACAATTGAGCATCTCACGGATTTGCGTAATGAGGCCCGCGCGGCCAGGGACTTCGCGCGGGCCGACGACATCCGCAAACGCCTGGACGAGATCGGCATTATCCTGGAAGATACCCGCGACGGCACGAAGTGGCGGTTCAAGTAGGTGCGCCCATGTCTGAAGACCTGAGGCAGCGGATTGAACGGGCGGCGGCGGCCCTCAAGAAGGCCGGCGCGCGCGAAGTGTATCTGTTCGGCTCCGCCGCCGCGGGCCGGCTGAGCGACAATTCCGACATCGACATGGCCGTAAGCGGCCTGCCGCCCGCGCGGTTCTTCCAGGCGATGGGCGAAGCGGCCGACCTGCTCGATGTGCCGCTGGACCTCGTGGACCTCGATGAGGACAATCCCTTCACCGAGTGCCTCAAGAAAGAAGGCAATCTGGTCAATGTCGCATGAGTTGCATGAACGGGTGGCCCGCAGCGGGGAAGGGCCCCTGAGTCTGCGCATCCTCGGCATCGACCCCGGAATTGAGAGAACCGGCTACGGCGTGGTGGAACTCGCCGCGGCCGGGGCCGGGCCGCGGCTGGTGGAGGCGGGCGTGATCCGGACCCGCGCGGCGGACGGGCTGCCCGCGCGGCTGGCGGAAATCCGCGCGGCCCTGGCGGCCGTCATCTCCGAGTTCCGCCCCGACGCCGCGGCGGTCGAGGAACTCTATTCGCATTACGCCCACCCGCGGACGGCCATCCTCATGGGCCACGCGCGGGGGGCGGCCCTGGTGGCGGCGGCCGAGGCGGGCGTGCCCCTGGTAAGTTACGCATCCACCCGCATCAAGAAGTCGCTGGTAGGCTCGGGCCACGCATCGAAGCAGCAGGTGCAGCGGGCGGTCCAGAGTTTCTTCGGCCTCAGGGAAACGCCCTACCCGCCCGACGTGGCCGACGCGCTGGCCGTGGCCCTTTGCCACGCCCATCAGGCCGGAAGGATGGCCATCGCCCGATGATCGCGCGGCTGACGGGACAACTTGAAGTCGTGGGCGAGGGCCGCGTGGTCCTGGCCGCCGGGCCGCTCGCCTACGAGGCCCTGGTCGCCCCCGTGACGGCCGACGACCTCAGGCCGATGCTCGGGCGCACCGTTACTTTGCACACGCTTGAATATTTCGATGGCAACCCTGCGTACGGGCAGATGGTGCCGCGGCTGGCGGGGTTCCTTACGGAGACCGACAAGCGGTTCTTCGTAAAATACATCGGCGTCCAGGGCATCGGCATCGCCAAGGGCCTCAGGAGCCTGGTGATGCCCGTGGGGCGGGTCGCCCAGGCGATAGAGTTGCGCGACGTGCGGTTCCTGTCGGAACTGCCGGGCATCGGCCGGCGGACGGCCGAGAAGATGGTGGCGGAACTGTGCGGCAAACTGGACGAGTTCGCGGCGGCGGCGGGCGGCGTGCGTCCGGCGGCCGAGGAGCCGGCGTCGAAACGCCAGGCCGTCGAGGTGCTCATGTCGCTCGGCCTGACGCGCACGGAGGCCGCCGCGCGCATCGACGCCGCCTACGAGCGCCTGGGCGAAAAGGCCGCCGTCGAGGCCGTCGTGCGCGAGGCGTTCCACCAGGGCCCCGCCGCGCCGGGAGGCTGAACAAGACGACGGCGCCGGGCCGCGCCCCGGCCCGCACGAGAACCTTATGCCACGCGAACGCATCGTGAGTCCCGAGAGCCAGGGGCCGCAGGAAGAGGCTTTCAGCCTGAGCCTGCGTCCGCGGCGCCTGGCGGAGGTCATCGGCCAGAAGGGCCTGCGGGAGAAACTCTCCATCGCCATCGCGGCTGCAAAGGGCCGCGGCGAGCCGCTGGAGCACATCCTGCTGCACGGGCCGCCCGGCCTCGGCAAGACCACCATGGCCCACGTGGTGGCGGCCGAGATGGGCGCGGGCATCAAGACGACGAGCGGGCCGGCCCTGACGCGGCCGGCGGACCTGGTGGGCATCCTGACGAACCTCGGGCGGGGCGACATCCTCTTTATCGACGAAATCCACCGCCTGGGGGCCGTGGTCGAGGAGTTCCTGTACCCGGCGATGGAGGAGTTTCGCATCGACATAACTGTTGACCGCGGCTCGTTCGCCCGCACCATCAACGTGCCGCTACAGCCGTTTACGCTCATCGGGGCGACCACGCGGGCGGGGTTCCTGTCGGCCCCGCTCAGGGAGCGGTTCGGGCTGTTCCACCACTTCGAGTTCTACCCGGAGGCGGACCTGCTGGAGATCGCGCGGCGGTCGGCGAAGTTGCTGGAGGTCCAGGCCGAGCCGGCGTCGCTGTCGGAGGTCTCCCGCCGCAGCCGCGGCACGCCGCGCGTGTGCATCCGCCTGGTGCGGCGGGTGCGCGATTACGCCCAGGTCAAGGGCGACGGCCGCATGACCCGGGAGGCGGCGCGCGAGGCCCTCAGGATGGAGGCCGTCGACGACGCGGGCCTGGACGAACTCGACCGCAAGTTCATGCGAACAATTATTGATGTGTACAAGGGCGGCCCGGCGGGCATAGAGGCCGTCGCCGCCACCCTGAACGAGGAAGTTGACACGCTGGTGGACATGGTGGAGCCGTACCTGTTGAAGATCGGCTACGTCGGCCGCACTCGCCAGGGCCGCATCGTCACGCCGGCCGCGTGCAAGCACCTGGGCCTGAAGGCGCCGCCGGCCGCCCGGACGGGCAAGCAGTCCGCCGCCGGGCCGGAGGCCGACCTTTTCGACGCCCGCGACGTTTAGCCGTCGCCGGTACGGCGACGGACGTATCCGGGCATGCGCGCGCCTTCGCGTCGCCGTGCCGGCGACGGCTAAACACGGGCGGGCGCATAGCCGGCGGCGGCTGAACACGGGCGGGCGCATAGCCGGCGGCGGCTGAACGCGGACGGTCATTGCCGCCGCGGGAACGGCCGGTACAGCGGGTCTCCGATGAAGCACATCT
>VGYT01000355.1 GCA_016872895.1 Planctomycetota bacterium | reverse complement strand
GCGGCCGTCGGCGGCCAGCACGGCTCAGCGGGGGCCGGCGGGGGCACCCTCGCGCCGCCGGCCGCGGGCGGCGCCGCTCCGTCCGCTTCTCCGCCGCGAGCCGCGTGCACCTCGGCGAACCCCGCCGCGTCCACCAGCAGGTCGGTCGGGTACAGGTCGCGGGCCGGCGGCGGCGAACGGGCCAGCGACGCCGGAGGATGCGGCGGCGGATTGCGCATCACCCCGCCGGCGCACTTGACCCAGAATCCGGGCGTCCGCGCGTGGTCCAGGCCGGTGCGGCGGGCGAGGTACTCGGCGGCCGCAAGGTCGGCCGGGCCGACGAGCACGGCCTCCGCCCCGGGCAGGCTCAGGCAGTCGTCCGGCCGATACGAGGCGTGCGGGCCGAAGGGCACAAGCGGCGCACCGTGGACGGCGGCCAGCGTTCCGGCGAGGCGCACCGCCAGGTCCGCCGCAAGGCCCTCGATGTAGATGAAGGCGATTTCCGGCCGGCCCTGCGCCGCCAGGGCCGACTCGTCGCACGTATCAAGAATTGTAAGCGATACGTTATGGCCGCGGGCCCGCAGCGCGGCCGCCAGCGCCGCCACGTCGAAGCGGTACGGTAGCCGCCAGCCCCCGGCGGGCGCCGCCCTGGCGGGCCGGGCCTGCCGCGGCGCCGCCCCGGCGAGCCGGGCGCTCGGCGCCGGCACCGGCTGGATGATGGCCACGTTCATCGGCTACTCCCGCAGGCGGTCATAAAGAGGCTCCTGCGGCCCCAGGCCGCAGACTTCCCGCAGGACGGCCTCGCGGCCGCGCGACGCGAGTTTCTGCTGAAGGCGCACGGCCGCCGCATCGCGCGGGTCATTATACGCCAGGGCCGCCCGTATGCCGACCAGCACGTGCTCCGGCTCGACGCCTTCTTCCAGGCACAGGCGGGCCGAGCCGATGAGGCGGTCTTCGCGGCCGAGTTTCCGCAGCGGGTCCGCCGCCACGCGGCGCACCTGGTCGCCCAGGGCGCGGTTGCAGTAGCGCCCGCGCAGGTCCTCCTCGTGCGCCCGCTGCTCGGCAGGGTCGAAGCCGAAGCGCGCGACCAGTGCGCGGCCGGTCTCGTCCATCGCGCGGCAGACGACTTCGCAGACATCCGGGTCGGCCATCGCCTGCCAGATGAATTCGTGCCCGGCCTGGTAACCCAGGTAGGCGGCCAGGGCGTGGCTCATGTTGTGGCTGGCCAGTTTCCGCTGCTGGTGGGCCGCGATGTTGGCGACCGGCTCCAGGCCGGCGATGCGCGGCAGGGGGCCGCGGAAGGCCGGCCCGTCCACCGGCAGCCGCGCGTAAGGCTCGCACGCAATCCACAGCGGGTCGCTTCGGCGGACTGCGTCGGGAACGACAGGGACCATGCGGCTGACTACGGCCTCGACGAAGCCGAAGCGGGCGTCGAAGTCGGCGCGGGCAAGGTGCGGCGCCGGAATGCCCGCGGCCTGGCGGTCGCGGCCCGCGATCGCTTCGAGTTCGGCCCAGACAAGGTCGCGCAGGAACCGGCCTGCGCCCAGGAGATTCTCGCACGTGATGACGTTCAGAGGGGCCGCGTTGCCCTGGCGCACGCGAAGCATCATGCCGCGAGCCAGCGCAGGCGCGACGGCCCCCAGCGCCCGCACGCCCACGGCGGTGCAGGCGATGTCTGCGCCGGCCACGGCGCGGGCCACGCCTTGGGCGTCGGCCGCATCCAGGGCCGACACGTCGGTAACGCGGACGGGCGTGTCGCCGTCGTTGGTGATGTGGTGCACCACGTACGAGCGGCGCTCGTTAATCGCCCGGACCAGCGTGGGGTCCACCTCGACAAAGACCGTGCGGCAGCCGTTTGCCCAGAACAGTTCGCCCATGAATCCGCGGCCGATGCTGCCGGCGCCGAACTGGACGGCGACGGCGGGGGCGCGGCGCTTCCGCTTGCGAAAGCATGCCTGCGGGCCCGGCGCGAGCGCGCTTTCCGAGCGGCGCGAAAGCACGGCAACCGGCGCGGACGCGGAGGCTTCCGGCATGGCGCACCCTTACTCGGACGAACCCCGGCCTGCGGCCACCGCGCCGAGCGCCTCGGGCAGGCACAGCCGGTGGATGAGCGTTTCCAGGACGACGCGCTCGTTCGGCGTCGTCTTGGCCTGGAGGTCGGCATCGACGAGGGCCTGGTACGCGGCCGCAAGGTGTGCGCCGGACATTGCCGCCAGTGCGCGGCGGACGCGGTCGCGGGCGTAGTAGTTCACGCGGGCCTCGTCCATGGCGTGCGGAAGGTCCGTGCGTCTGGCCAGGGCCTTGATGCGCAGGAGTTGCTTGTACGTCGGCCGCAGGAGGCCGATGATCTGAGGGGCCACCATGCCCTCGGCCAGGAACGCATCGAGCAGTTCCATCGCCCGCGAGACGTTCCGCTCGGCGGCCGCGTCGCACAGTGCCCACACACGCTCGTGGTGGCCGCGCGCCACCAGGGCGTCGACGTCGTCCGCTTCGATGGCCTCTTCACGGCCGGCGTAGAGCGCCAGGGCGTCGAGGGCCGACAGGAGCGACGCGAAGTCGGTCCCCAGGTGTTCCACGAGCATCTGCGCGGCGGCGGCAGAGAGTTTCTTCTTGTGCTGGTGCCTCGCCTGGGCCATGAGCCAGCCGGGAAGGCTGCCGGGGTCGGCCAACTCGCACAACACCAGTGCGCCCATGCCGACCACTCGCTTGTGCAAGGTGGTGCTGGTGTTCCAGGAGGCCGCCTCCAGGCAGAGCGTGCCGGTGGGGGAGGGGGCGTCCAGGTACTCCACGAGAACGTCGCGAACCTTGTCGTCTTTTCGTGCGGGCTTCTCAAGGAACTCCTCGGCATCGCGGATGACGACCAGCCGCCGCGGGGCAAGGAAAGGCAGAGTGCGCAGGGCGTCCATGACGTCGGCCAGGACGGCGTCGGGGCCGAGGACGTCGAGCACCGCCAGGCCCGGGTCGGCGTCGCCGATGGCGATCTTGCGGACGTGTGCGCGGCCATGCTCCAGCAGGTAGGGGTCGGTTCCCTTGAGGACGTAAATGGGCAGCGGCTTGGCGGGCGAGGTTTTCTCGAACTCGCTGAGCCGGATGCCGTCCGCCGGTTTTCCCGATTTGCCGCGCGCCATGCCTGGGCCGCTCCCTTGCCCTGTGCAGTTATTGCACAGCGGGCGGCAAAAGGCAAGGGAATCGGCGGGCTCGGAGTAAGGGTTCAGTTACGCGCGCCGAGTCGCCGTGACTAGCCCCATGCGTAAGCAGGGGGTTCGCCGCGCAGCCGGACGCCGAGCGCCGGTACGACCCCCGCCTGACGGCGGGGGCCAGTAACGGCGCACGTACGCGCCCAGAACCGCCCCGCCGCTTCAGCGGGCGAGTGCGGCACTACCTGCGGGGGCCTATGCGGTCCAGGCCGCACAGCGGGCGCAGGGCCTCGGGCACAAGGACGGAGCCGTCGGCCTGCTGGAAGTTTTCGAGGATGGCAAGGAGTGTGCGGCTGACGGCGATGGCCGTGCCGTTCAGGGTGTGCACGAGTTCGGGCTTGGCGCCGGGTTCGCGGCGGAAGCGTATGCCGAGGCGCCGGGCCTGGTAGTCGGTGCAGTTGGATGTGGACGTTATTTCGCCCCACGCGCCGCCGTCGCCGCGCCCGGGCATCCAGGCCTCCAGGTCGAACTTGCGGTAGGCGGGGCCGCCCAGGTCGCCCGTCGCGATGTCCAGGACGCGGTAGGGGATGCCCAGGCGCCGGTAGATTCCTTCCTCGATGCGCAGGAGTTCCAGGTGCGCGGCGTCGGAGTCTTCGGGGCGAGTGAAGGCGAACATTTCGACCTTTGTAAATTGATGGACGCGGTACAGGCCGCGGCCTGCGCGGCCGTAGGCGCCGGCCTCGACGCGGAAGCAGTGGCTGACGCCCCCGGCCTTCAGCGGCAGGCGCGAGGCCGGAATGATCTCGTCCATGAGCATCCCGCCGAGCGTTATCTCGGCCGTGGCAATCAGGCCCAGGTCGAACCCCTCGATGCGGTAAATCTGCGTCTCGGCCCCGCGCGGGCTGAAGCCCGTGCCTTCCAGGACGCGCATCTTCGCCAGGTCGGGCGTGGCGTGCAGCGTGAATCCCTCGGCCCGCAGGGTCTCCAGGGCGAACCGCACCAGGGCCAGTTCCAGCAGGACGGCCTCATTCTTAAGGAAGTAGAAGTTCGCCCCGGCGACCTTCGTGGCGCTGTCGAAGTCCACCAGGTCCAGGGCCTCGCCGATGGCCACGTGGTCGAGGGGCTTGAAGTCGAACTTCGGGATGTCGCCCCAGCGGCGGAGTTCCTTGTTGTGCGCCTCGTCCGGGCCGACGGGCGAGTCGGGGTGCGACAGGTTCGGGATGCGGGACTGCTCGTCGCGCAGGGCCGCCTCGACCGCGGCCAGGCGGGCCTCCAGGTCGCCGATGCGGGTCTTCAG
>VGYT01000354.1 GCA_016872895.1 Planctomycetota bacterium | reverse complement strand
GCCGAGGCCGCGCACGACTCGCCCCACGACGTGCGGCCGTCGAGGCCCGAAAAGGCGAACAAGAAGCCGCCGCCGTACACGTCGGGCAGGTTATCCGGAAACCGCGGCAGACCCGTTCGCGCCGCTGCCTGGAGACACGGGGCAAAGACCAGCCCCACGACGCATCCCACCATGATGGCCGCCGGAAGCGCGGTGCTGGCCTTCGGCATGGATTGGCCCCTTCCCTTCCCCCGCCCCAGTTATACGACGCGGGAGAGTGTATCAGCCGCCAGGGGCAACCGCAATCAAACGAATCTCTTGGCACGGCGGCGCCGTTCGTTTAAGTTAGTAGGAGACTCTGGCAACGCGCCGCGGCGGCTGCGCCCGGCGGGAGGTGGAAGATGGTTCGGCCCGTCCTGCGTCTTGGCCTGGTGCTGTGCGCGGCGTTTTCGGCGGCGGCCGCAATCGGGCAGTCGCCGCCGCCGGCGCCGGCGGCGGTTCCCCCGCCGCCGCTCGCGCCCGCCGCCGCCCTTGCGCCCGGGTCGATGTTCCGGGCCGACCCCGCCCACACGGGCCAGTACGCCTCGCCGCCGATTACCGCCGTCCGGGCACAACTGTGGCGGCTCCAGGCCCAGGACGGCATCGAGTCCTCCCCCGCCGTGGCCGGCGGCCTGGTGTTCGTCGGCTCAAACGACGACCACCTGTACGCCATCGAGGCCGCCACGGGCCAGCAGCGCTGGCGGTTCAGGGCGAAGAACGACGTTTCATGCTCGCCGGCCGCGGCCGACGGCCTGGTGTTCGTCGGAAGCGACGACGGCAACCTCTACGCCCTCGACGCCGCCACGGGCATGGAAAAATGGAGATATAAGACCGGCGGCGACGTGAACTCCTCCCCCGCCGCCTGCGCCGGCCTCGTCTTCTTCGGCAGCGACGACAAGCACCTCTACTGCCTGGACGCCCGCGCGGGGGTCGAAAAATGGCGCCTCAAAACGCGCAAGGGCATCAAGGGCTCCCCCGCCGCGGCCGGCGGCCTGGTGTACGTCGCAGGCGAGGGCGGCGAAGTGTACGCCGTCGATGCAATCGCCGGGACCGAGCGCTGGTGGTTCAAGGCCCAGAAAGGCATCATCGGCTCGCCCGTCGCGGCCGAGGGCATCCTGTACGTCGGCGACGACGGTGGGAACCTGTACGCCCTCGACGCCGCCACCGGCCAGCAGAAGGGCCTCTTCAAGGCCGACAAGGGCATACAGACCTCGCCCGCCTTCGCGGCCGGACTTCTCTACTTCGGCGACAACGACGGCGCGTTCTACGCCATCGACGTAGCGGCCGGGCAGATAAAGTGGCGGGCGAAGGCCCAGAAGGCCGTCCGCTCCTCCGCGGCGGTGGCCGGCGGCATGGTCTATTTCGGCTCGGACGACGGCTGCCTGTACGCCCTGGACGCCGCCACGGGCGAGCAGCGATGGAAGTTCCGCGCAGCCGCCGCCGTCAGGTCGTCTCCGGCCGTGTCGGGCGGCGTGCTCTTCTTCGGCGACGACAAGGGGGGCGTCTATGCGCTGAGCGGCGCCGAACCGCCGCCTCCGCCGGCCGCCCCGGCGCCAGCGCCCGCGGCGCCGCCCAGCGCGCTGCCGCCGCCGCCCCCGCCGCCCGTCGCGCCAAGCGCGCTGCCGCCGCCGAGCGCACCTGCGCCGCCCGCGCCGCCGGCGACGTCGCTCGTGCCGCTCGCGCCGCTTGTGCCGCCCGCGCCGCCATAATACTACAACGCCACTTGCTCCTTTGCGCGGTGGGTCTCCCGACCCACCGCGCCGGAACCTGTGATTTCGGCCCCGTGGCGCAGGCTCGCGCGGCCCGCCGATACGGAGGGCGGGCCGCGCAAAGTGGCGTTGCAGCGATAAGGAGCGACAGCCGTGGAGAAATCGGACCTGCGCAAACAGTTGGCCCCGCTCTACAAGGCCTCCGCCAAGGAACCTGTCCTGGTCACCGTGCCGGCGATGAACTTCCTTATGGTTGACGGCCGCGGCGACCCCAACACTGCGCCCGAGTTCCAGCAGGCCATCGACGCGCTCTACGGCCTGTCATACACGCTCAAGTTCGCTTACAAGAAGCGCGAGGGCATCGACTACCGCGTCATGGGGCTGGAGGGCCTGTGGTGGTCCGAGGGCGAGGACCCCGGCGAGGCCTTCCGCAAGGGCGACAAGTCCCGCTGGCAGTGGACGCTCATGATCGCGCAGCCCGACTTCGTGACGCCGGCCGCCCTGGACGAGGCGCGGGAAGAGTTGCTGGCCCGCCGCCCGTCGCCCGCTGCTCGCCACGTGCGGCTGGAGCGATACCAGGAGGGCCTGGCGGCCCAGGTGCTCCACGTCGGCCCGTACGACCAGGAGCGGCCGACGATCGAGCGCCTGCACGCCTTCTTCCGGGAGCGCGGCTGCGAGCGGGCCGGGAAACATCACGAAATCTACATGAGCGATCCGCGGCGCTGCGCCCCGGAGCGCCTGAAGACCATCCTTCGCCAGCCGGTCCGCCGGGTTCGCCCCGGCGCCGCGCATGGCAGGAAGGAGAGCCTCCGTGGCCAGAGCAAAGAAACTGGCGGAAGACTTTGACGCAAGGCCCGGCGCCGTCACCTTCGGCGTGTTCGCCACGTGCGACCCGCGCATCGACGAGCCGTCCCGCAAGCGTGCCGCCAACATCGCCGGCATGGTGGCCGACGTGGTCGCCGGGAACGTCCGCATGCCCGACGGCCGCGCAGCGGAAGTCGTCTGGTCGCCCATCCTGGTTGACGGCGAGAAGCAGGCCGACGCCGTCGCCCGGCAGTTCATGGCCGCAGGCGTCCAGGCCCTCATCTGCGCGCCCGACACGTGGGCGTTCCCGCAACTTACGGCCGTCAGCCTGCTTGCCCACATGCCGGCCGACGTGCCGCTGAACATCACCTGCGGCAACTCGGGCCCCAAGCCCGGCGTCGTCTTCGCCCACGCCCTGAACGGCGCCCTTGCGCAGATGGGCCGCTTGGCCGCCCTGAACGTCGGCACCTGGCCCGACACCGGCCCGCGGCCCGAGATGACTCCGGCCACGGCCGAGGCGCTCATCGACTGGTGCTACGCGGCCATGACGTACGCGGGCCTGAAGGGCAAGCGAGTGGTCGTCTTCGGCCACGACTCGATGGGCATGGAGACGGCCCTCGCGCACGTCCTGGCCACACGCCGCACGTTCGGCCTGGAAATAACGCGCCTGGACATGAAACTCCTGGCCGACATGCTCGCCAAGAAGGCCCACAACGAGAAGGAACTCAGGGCACTGCGCCGCTGGATAGACAAGCACGTGGCCGACCGCCTGGACCTCTCGCAGCCAGGCGCCGCCGGGAGGTTCGACCAGGGCCTGGCCATGTACCTCATCATGCGCGACCTCTTGGCCGACCTGGGGGCCGTCGGCGGCGGATTCATGAACCAACTGGAGTGGGGCAGCGACCTGCGCGGCCTGCCGCTGCCGATATGCGACGCGGCCGAGTCGCTCCTTAACGCCACGTTCGACCATCGCGGCCGCAAGCCCCCCCTGCCCTTCGCCACCGAGGCCGACGTCCAGGGCCTGCTGACGATGCTCTTCATGACGTGGCTCTCGGGCGGCCAGCCGCCGCTCTTCATGGACTTCCGCAAAGTGTGGGAACCGTGGGAAATCCGGGCCCTGGCCGATAAACTCGGCGTTAAGTACACGCCGAAGGACGCCTGGGCACAGCGCGGGTTCGTGGACGGCGACAACTCCGGCTCGGCCGCGCTCGACTGGGCGGGCCGGCCCGGCGAGAAGCCCGAAGAGGTCCTGAAGCGCGTCGGCATGCCGGGGGCGGAACTCCACTACTTCCCCGGCGGCGGAAACAGCGTTACCTTCATCACGCCTGGCGGCATCTCGGGGCTGGCCGCCCGCCTGGCCTACAGCGACCCCGCCGGCGCATTCAGCCTTGTCTGGGACGAGGCGGAAACCGTTGACCTGCCGCCCCTACTCGCCGCCGCCGTCGCCGCCACCTCCACCCCCACCTGGCCGCATACCTGGGTCATGCCCAGGTACGCGAGCATGGCGGAGTACAAGCAGTACGCCCCGGCGAATCATTTCCACATGACGTGGAACCTGAGGCCCGCGCGCCTCCAGCACTGGATGGACCTGGCGGGGGTGCTCTCGGTGACCCCGTGGCAGGCCCGCCCGGTGTTCATTCCCGGAACCGACCGGCCCCTGCCGCTGGCGTACCTCCTCGGCGGGGGCGAAAACGCGACGAAGTTGTGCCGCGCGGCACGGCGGGCGTAGTGTTGTTTGGCCTTCGCCGTTGTTTAGCCGTCGCCGGCACGGCGACGCGAACGGACGCAGGCGCCCCGAACACGACCGCGGCCGTACCGGCCGCGGCTAAACATGGAAGTGGCCGTCCATGGTCATCGCATACCACGCCATCTTTACCACGTACGGCACATGGCTGCCGAACGACCCCCGCGGCTCCTATTCCAA
>VGYT01000353.1 GCA_016872895.1 Planctomycetota bacterium | reverse complement strand
GGACGAGCAGGCCCTTCTCGTGGAGAATCTTGCGACTGCGGTGCGGTCGCATGAGGTTGCCTGCGAACTCCTGGCCCAGGGCGTGGCCGAAGGCGTCGTCCGGGCCGAGTACTGCGGCCGGCCGTGCCAGGCGCGGATGGACTGGTTCAATCCCGACCGCGGCATCGTGGACCTGAAGACCGCCGACGACCTCACGTACTTCGAGGCCGACGCGCGGCGGTACGGCTACCTCTACCAGCTCGCCTTCTACCAGCGACTGCTGGCGCGTGCGGCGGGGGCGCCGGTCCGCTCGGCTCCCGGGGCGGTCACCTACACCCTCGTCCACCTCATCGGGATCGAGAAAAAACCACCGTTCCGCTGCGGAGTGTGGTTGGCGGACCAGGATTCTCTCGACCAGTGTGCGCGAGACAACGAGGCCGCCATGGGCAGGCTTCTGGAGTGTGAACGCACCGGCTTGTGGCCGACCGGATACGAGTCGCCGCGCATCCTGATGCTGTGATCACACCGTGGCGAGGCAAGGCATGGTCTGGCCCGGCTAGGCCGGGTGCGGCGGGGTGTGGCTGGGCAAGGCATGGCAGGCTTACGTGACAAGCGACGGCGGGCGCCTCGGGATGGCGTGCCGCCCCTGGCCAGGGCGGCGGGACTCCCTGGGCCTGAGGCGCCCGGCCGTCGCGGATCGAACGCACATAAACGCAAAGGAAAAGGAGACCCAGCCGTGGTGAAGGCAGCGAAGCAGACCGAAGTGACCATCCCCCCGATGAACATCCAGTCGATGGAGATCGTCCTGGTGGGCGATTCCCCGCTTGTCGTGCATGCCTGGAGCGACAAGGCCAAGAAGATGATGCTCGACAAGCAGATGAAGAAGGCGATGCCGAAGAAGGAGGCGAAGAACCCCGAGCAGGACTTCATCGACTCCCTCTACTGGTACAGCCCCAAGCCGAAGAACGCGACGCTCGACGACGTGGCGAAGGCCGACTTCGGCTTTCCGGCCATCGCCTTCAAGGCGGCGGCGGTAGATGCGTGCAGCCATGTGGATGGGATGACGAAGGTCGAGGCGCGCGGCGCGTTCCACATTGACACGGACCTCGTGAAGATCGAGGGCCGGCCCACGCCGCGCGAGGACATGGTGCGGCTGGCCATGGGCGTGGCCGACATCCGTTACCGCGCCGAGTTCCGGAAGTGGCGCGTCCGCCTCCCCATCCGCTACAACGCCAATCTCCTCTCGCAAGAGCAAATCATCAATCTGTACGAACACGCCGGCTTCGGCGTTGGCGTCGGCGAGCACCGGCCGCAGCGGGACGGATCGTGCGGACGCTTCCACGTTTGCCGGCAAGGGGAATGACCCGATCAGGCGTGGTCCGACCTAACAGGCAAGGCGCGGCAATGCCTGGCATGGCAGGTCCCGGCGAGGCGTGGCAGGCAAGGCGGCGCATGGCGAGGTAGGCGAGGCTTGGCGAGGTCGGGCAGGCTGGGCTAGTCGTGTCGAGGCGAGACGCGGCGTGGCAGGACGTGGCACGGCAGGGCGCGGCAGGCAAGGCGGGGCCAGGCGGGGAAGGATGCGGCTTGGTAAGGCCGGGCATGGCAGGCGAGGCTCGGCTTGGCCTGGCACGGCGAGGTGAGGCAGGGCTTGGCAGGCGAAGCATCTGAAAGGAATCGACAATGGTCTATAAGTTCAGAACCGGTTTTCGCATGACTGGCGACCCGCAGAAGGTCGGCGAGACCCTGGAATCGTTGCGGGTCCGTAGCGGCGGCCAACTGACGCCCGAGGACGTGGTCGTCGAGGCGGCCAAGCGGCGGTCCGTCTTGCATCGGTACTTCGAGTGGGACGACGCCGAGGCGGCCCGCCAGTACCGCCTATCCCAGGCCAGGTACCTGATCCGGGCGGTCGTGGTGTGCCCGGCGCAGGATGAGCCGCCGTTTGAGCCGGTCCGAGCGTTCGTCTGCGTCGGCGGTCTTGACGAGGAGCAGCCCAAGTCGTTCACGCACGTCTGCCAGGCCATGCGGGACGAGCAGTTGCGGGACCAGGTTCTCGAACGCGCCCGCGAGGAACTGCTCACCTGGCGGAAGCGATACGCGGATCTTAAAGCGTTCGCCGAGGTCTTCACAGCCATCGACAAATTGGTGTCGTGCGACCTGTAACAGGTCTGCACGTGTCGGAGCAGATGTGGCCTGGTGCATGGCGCGGTTGGGCCTGGCCAGGCGCGGCTTGGCGAGGCCAGGCTAGGCACGGCCCGGCATGGCGTGGCAGGCATGGCGAGGCAAGGTGCGACGAGGCGGGGTGGGGTTAGGCGTGGCAGGCGGGGCACGACGAGGCGAGCCAAGACGAGTCAAGGCGGGGCACGGCGTGGCAGGCAGGGCGACGCATGGCGTGACAAGGCGCAGCGCGGCCTGGCAGGCAAGGGACGGGGAACCAGCAACCCTTAAGGGAAAGGAGCCCAAGATGACACTGATGGATTCGTTGATCAGAACCACGCACCTGGCGCCCCCAAAGATGATCGTGTACGGCCAACCCGGCGTCGGCAAGACGACCTTCGCCGCGTCGGCGGGCGCGATCCTCATCGATTGCGAGAACGGGGCCGGCGCTGTCCGGGGCCTCGTGCGGACGCCGTACCTTCAGAGTTGGCCGGAGATGCGCCAGTGGCTGGTCGAACTGGTCTCGTCGCCGCCGGAGGGCATCCCGGCCGTGGCCGTCGACACCATCGACTGGATGATCCAGCGCATCGTCGAGCACGTGGTCGTCGACCTCGACGGCAAGTCGCCCAAGGACGTCACCAACACGCTCGGCACAGCCCACGGCGGGTACTTCAAGGCCCGCGAGATCGTGCAGAACATCGTCTACCGCGACCTCTTGCCGATGCTCAACGCCCTGACCAGCGGCGGGGTGGCGATCATCCTGCTGGCCCACGCGGCCAACACCAAGATGACCACGCCCGAAGGGTTCGACATTCGCCTGGCCGCCCCGGACCTGCCGCAGTGGATTGCCCCGCCCTTCATCGAGTGGGCCGACGCTGTGCTCTACGCCGCGCGCGACGGGGACCAGCGGAAAATGATGACCCAAGGCACAAACGTCGTCCTCGCGAAAAACCGCTACAGCCTGCCGGCGGAAGTTCCCCTTTCATGGACGGCGCTCATGGCGGCAATGTCTGACAGCGCGACTTCCCGGTCAACGTGATTCACATGGCGCGGCAGGGCCTGGCCAGGCGGGGCTTGGCAAGGCGCGGCAAGGCAAGGCTTTCTGTTCCTGGAATCTCTAGAACGAAAGGAATGATGGTATGGCTCAGCTCAATTTCAATGCAAATGAGGTCGACCCGGCGACCACGTTCGACCCGATCCCGGCCGGGAAGTACTTGGCCGCGATCATCGCCTCGGAGATGAAGCGCACCAAATCCGGCGTCGGCAACTACCTGGAACTCACCTTCCAGATCCTCGAAGGCGAGTACAGGAACCGCATCCTCTGGGCCCGCCTGAACCTCGACAACCCGAACCCGACGACCGTGAAGATCGCCAAGGCCGAACTCTCGGCCATCTGCCGGGCCGTGGGCGTCATGACGCCGCGGGACTCGGTCGACCTGCACAACTTGCCGCTTCAGATCACCGTCCGCCTCAAGAAACGCACCGACAACGATGAGTTGACGAACGAAGTCAGGGGCTACGCCAAGAAGGAAGCGGCGGCCGGCCAGCCGCAGCAGGCCGCCACGAGCACGCCGCCGTGGAGAAGGTAAGGCAAGGCCGGGCGAGGCGAGGTACGGCGGGGCAAGGCATGGCGTGGTCCGTCTGCCAGAGCGAGTCAGATGCACAGCGCCGCATACTTGAGGTGCGGTTGCCGCTGCCGCCCACTTTGAACACCTACTACAGGCACGTCGGGCCAAGGGTGCTCATCAGCCGCGAGGGTCGCCGGTTCCGGGAAACGGTCGCCGGCGTCCTCGCGGCCCATGGGGTGCGGCCGATGGCGGGCCGGCTGGCCCTGGCGGTCCTGGTCCGGCCGCCCGACCGCCGGCGGCGCGACCTCGACAACGTGCAGAAGGCCCTCCTGGACGCCTTGGAGAAGGGCGGCGCGTATGGAGACGACAGCCAAATCGACCTGCTGCTTACCCGGCGCGGGCCTCCGGCGGCCGGAGGCCAAACCGAGGTCCGACTCGACGAATGGCCGCTCGTGCGATGTCCCCTCTGCGGAGGCCCCTGGGGCGGATGACGTATGGGAGGAAATCGAGGACAAGTTCCGGGTCTGGTCCTTCGGCATCTACTACCAGAAGACCTTCGCCGAGGAACCCGACCTGACGCTCCGGTTCGTCAAGGCCCTGGTGGCCTCGGCCCAGCCCATCCGTGACCGGCAGGCCGTCATCGACTGGTACGAGAAACACAAGCGCAGGTCGCCCCGGGTGACCCACTGCGACGAGAAACATGCTGACGCTCAGGCCATATCAATGTGAGGCCGTCGAGGCGGTCTACTGCCACCTCA
>VGYT01000352.1 GCA_016872895.1 Planctomycetota bacterium | reverse complement strand
GGGCACGGTGCCCGAGCCGGCGACGCTGGGCCTGATGGCGCTCGGCCTCGCGGCCCTGGCCCTCAGGCGGCGTGCGCGGTAAGTTTGGCGGTCATCAAACCTATCTCCCGGCGACTGCGGGAGGTCGCCGGGAGATAGGGAAGTGGCTTGGGACCCCTGAAAAATCACAAAAAAGTTGTCGCGGTATTTGACATTTTGAATTACTAGGGTATAGTGTAACGGGTGCAGGGGGTGCCATTAGGGTAGGCGTGTGCACTTTCTGAAAGGGTTTCTCAAATGACCCGCTGCTCACTGTTGTTGACCGGATTGGCTGTGGCGCTGGCGGTGGTGGGGTGGTGTGCCTCGGCCCAGGCAGGGCTGGTCGTGGATTTGAGGTTCGCCGACAATTCCACTTCGCTGATCATAACGCCCGCCATGATTGGCACGGATGTTACCGGGTACGTCTGGGCGAATGTGACCGGCGCCGTAGGAAACCCCGCTCTGGAGGGGCTCTCGTACGTGTCGTGGAGCGTGTGGAGCGGCCAGGTCGGCGGCGGGGCCGTGATGGGCGACATCACGGGTCGGGCCCTGTCCAGCCCCACGTGGAATGTGGCCGGGTCGGGCCAGGGGACGATTCAGAGTGCCCCCAGTTGGACTTGGGACCTGAACACCCCGGCCGACGGCCTGAATGACTGGGGCAGCAAGGCCGCCTCGTCCAATACGGACGTGGCGAAGGCGCGGGCCACCTCCATGACCTATACGGGCGGCGAACCCATCCCCGACGGCCAGCGGTGGAATGTTGCGACCCTGACGTTCCACATCGACTCGGCCATTCTGGGCGACGGCACAACGAAACTCAATGTGGTCATGCCCCCGTGGGGCGGCGGAATGACCAAGAGCGCCAACTGGGCGGAGGACGCAGTCACAAAGACCGGGGCGGGGACGGCCGGCACGTCGCTCTCCTTTACGCTTGAGCCGACTCAAGTCTCGGCGGATGCCCATGGCGACTACATCGTCGACATGGCCAATCCGCCGGTCGCCCTGGATGGCACCGGCCAGGTGACCGCGGGCTTCGGCTCCATCGCCAACTGGGCGTGGGACCTGGACGGCCTGCCGGGTTACGAGACGCCCGGCCCCGCTCCGCTGGTTTCATACGAAATGCTGAAGACGATGGGGTACGAAGACAACGTGCCTCGCCTGGCCCGGTTCATGGTCGGGACGAACGACGGCAAGAGCGCGATGGACGAGACGATGATCACGATCGTTCCGGAGCCGGCGACGATCGGTCTGGTGGCGCTGGGGCTGGCGGCGCTGGTCGGCCGGCGCCGGGTCAGATGAAGCACGGCCGGGAGCCTTCCCGGCCGGTGTGGAAACAAGCAATCACGGGCCGCCCCTCGGGGGCGGCCTTCTGTTTTGCGGTCATCGGCGCCGCGGCGGCCGGCAGTTACCGGAGGGAACGGACCCGATGCTGCGCGTCTGCGCCATGTTCATCGTTGTGACTGTTGCGGCCGTACACGTCTGGGCCGCGCCCCTTGTCCCGAATGACCCGTATTACGCCGCGTACGAGTGGTACGGCCCGGTGCTCAACCTTCCGGCGGCGTGGGGCTACAGCCTTGGCTCGGCGTCGGTCGTGGTGGCGGTGCTGGACAGCGGCGTGATGTCGAATACGCCGGACCTGGCGGGTCGGGTGATGAGGCCGATGGCGCCGCCCGGCCTGCCTGTCATGGATGGAAGTCTGGTTCGTCACGGGACGTGGGTGGCCAGCACCCTGGCGATGGGCGTCAACAACGGCATCGGCGGGGCGGGGGTCGGGAACTTCACGATACTGCCCGTAGTCGTCAATGACCAGAACGGGTACACGACGGCGTCGTGGATTTCGAAGGGTATCCGGATGGCCGCTGATGCGGGCGCGCGGGTCATCAACGTTTCGCAGATCATCACGGATTACGCCACGCTGGATGAGGCGGCGGCGTATGCCCGAAGCAAGGGTGCACTGACGTTCATCTGTGCCGGCAACGCCAACGCGCGCAATCCGATGACGGGGTACGAGAACCTCATCTTCGTTGCGGGGACGATGCTCACATCGGACCCCGTTCCGGTGGAGCAGCGCTGGGACGAGGGGCCGGGGCTGCCGGGGAGCACGTGGGGGCCGTTCGTGGACCTGTCGGCCCCGGCGCACAAGATCGTGGTGGCCGACCCCACATTTGGGAGCGGCTACGGCCAGGGGAGCGGCACGAGTTTCGCCGCGCCGTTTGCGGCGGGGGCGGCGGCGCTGGCGTGGTCCATCAACCCCACCCTGTCGGCCGATGAGGTCCTGGCCCTCCTTGAGCAGACGGCCGTGGACCTGGGCGAGCGGGGGTGGGACGAGGTTTTCGGCCACGGGCGGATCGACATCGGCGCCGTGGCGGCGGGCGCCTACGCCGCGCTGCCGGAGCCGGCGACGGCGGGCCTGCTGGCGGCGGGGGTCGCCCTGGCGGCCGTCCGGCGGCTGCGGAGGTCTGCCGCGCGGCGTGCAGCGCGGCCGCGCGCGTGAGGGTTTTCCCGCCCGGTTTGACTTTGCTCCCATTTGACTTAGAATCTAAGAGGGGGAGCGTGTAATCACCGGCCGTGGGGCGGTTTCTGTGTGGGGTCCGACTGTAGGAAACTGTTTGAGGGCCGGCCCGCGCGCCCCCGGCTTCGCCCCGCCGCAGGCGGGCCACGCCGGGGCGGCGCCCGGCGTGCATCCGTCCGGACGAAGGCGGCCGGGGCTTGAGGAGAGTGAGACAGTCTGCAAGTGGGGCGCCTGGCGGCCGATGGCTCGATACGGACTCTCATTCTGGGCGGCGGGCGTGCTGGCGGCGGCCGTGGGGTTGCTGGCGGCGGCTCCTGCGCGCGCCCTGGTCGAGCACCCGAACACCCCCGAGTACCCTGACAGCGAGGGCACACCGCCCGACAAGCCCCCGGATGCGGTGGTGGGGCGCTGGAGTTACAACGCCTCGGCCGTGGCCATCGCGCCGAACGATGCCCCGCCGGGTTACCAGACGCAGTACTTCATCACCACGCGGCACCAGGGCGGCGGGATGGGCGCAACCGTCAACTTCGGCGGGACCGACTACCTGGCGGGGGACCTTTTCGTCCATCCGACGGCCGACCTGCGCATCGGGCTCGTCACGGACCTGTCGGGCCAGCCGGCGTACCTGGGGAACTGGGCGGCCTGTTACACCGCCACCGACGAGACGAGCCAGGGCAGCCCGGCGGTCATCGGCGGCTTCGGCAAGTCTCGCGGCACGGCGTACCCCAACTATTACACGTGGGCGGGGTCCGACAACCTCACGCTGCGATGGGGCCGGAACGCGCTGGTCACGTCCGACCGGGTTGCGGCGAACACGTGGTTCGGCGAGACGTACACGTCGGACGTGCTGATTGCGTATTTCGATGATTACACATCAGCGGGGCGGGTGGCGTACGAGGCGGCCGTGGCGGAGTACGACTCGGGGGGCGGGTGGTTCCTGCCCGTCGGCGGCGAGTGGAAACTGGCCGCCGTCTCGGCCTACGCCGAGCACGCCGCCGCGGGGCAGTCGTGGTTCAAGGGCAACCCGTTGCCGGGCGAGGGCGACGCGCTCGCCCCCATCCGCATCAGTTCCTACGCCAACTGGATCGACGGGGTCCTCAAGCGGTCCACCTGGAACCTGCCGGCAGGCGGACTGTGGGCCGACGCGGGCAACTGGTCGGCGGGCGTCCCCAACGCCAAGGACGGGTGGGCCGTTTTCTCCGACTCGGTCGCCGGCGCGCGCACCGTTACCGTGGGGGCGAACACCAAACTGGGCACGCTGCGGTTCGACGCAGCGGGCGACGTGGTTATTGCCGCGACCGGCGGCGGCAACCTTGAGTTCACCGTTACCATTGATTCGGCCGTATTGGAGGTCTTCGCCAGGCAGGGCAGCGGCGCGCTAACCATCTCGGCCCCCGTGAAACTTTCATCGCCCCTGCTGGTCAACCACAACTCGGGCGGCCTGCTGACGATCTCCGGTGCAATCTCCGGCGCGCGCAGCCTGACGAAGTCCGGCAGCGGGACCCTGGTGCTGGCGTCCGCGAACTCGTACAGCGGGGGCACCAGGATCAACCAGGGCACGCTTCGCGTAACCGCCGCCGGGGCGCTCGGCTTCATCGGCACCACAGTGGCGCTTGCCGGCGGCACGCTGGACGTCCGCAGCGACACGTCGGTGACGTACGCGAACAACCTCCGGGCCAGCGCATCGTCGGGCATCAACGTCGACCGGGCGTCCAGCGGCAGCAACCGCACCGTGACGTTCTCGGCCCTGACCACCGAAGGCGAGTTGACGCTCACAATTACGGGCGCAAACGGCTACGGACTTGCTGTCAGCGGCGCCACGTCGATTACGAACCTGCCCACCGCCGGGACGCTGACCGTCAACACGGCGGGGGCCGACGTCAAGTTCTCGGGCGGCGTGACGCTGGGCGTGGGCACTCTGGCCAAGACGGGGCCGAAGACGTT
>VGYT01000351.1 GCA_016872895.1 Planctomycetota bacterium | reverse complement strand
CGTAATCTCCTCGGGCACTTCAAGGAGCGCTTCGAGGCGCTGCCGCTCGCCGGCGGCAAGTTTCGCCCCGCGCCCGGCCAGCAGCCGGCGCAAAATGACGAGATACTCATAATCTTCGATTCCGTCACGGAGCATCTCAAGGCGGATGCTCTCCACCGGCCCGTCCAGCACCGGTCCGGCGGGCGAGGCGCCGGCGGCCGACTCCGGCGGATACATGAACCGCCCGTCGCCGTTCCCCCACGGCCGCCTGGCCCCCTTCTCGGTTCCGTAGCCGGACACCCAACTCATGGGATCCTCGTACGGGTTCTGCGGCAGCGCGCGGTCCGGGTACGCCGTCTCGCTTGTCCAGTAGTTCGTCTGCCAGACGAGGATGCCGTCGATGCGCCGCTGGAAAGTCTGCCACAGCCACACGCGCATTTCGGTGGCCGGATGGTCTATGAACAGCGTGGCGTAGGGCGCCTTCGGGCCGCAGCAGACGTACCACCAGAACCGCTCGCCCGCCTTGCGGCGCTGCTCGGCGCGGGCGTGGTTGTACTCGGGCGTTACGGGGCACCAGAGGTTCGGCCCGCCCACGAGGTCCGGCTCGACCTGCTCGGTGAGCATCCGCCGCAGGTCGGGCGCCGCCTCCTTGAGTTTCCTGAAGCCGTTCATCACGAACTCGTAGTCCTTCCTGTCGGGCTCGTCGAACCAATATACATAGGCGTACTTGAGCCAGTCTTTCCCGCGCAGGTGCTCCTGGACGGCGCGGCAGTAGTTCCTAAGGAGGGCCTTGTACTCCGGCGCGTCCTCCTTGAAACCGCACAGGGCGGGATCGAACCGCTGGTGAAACGTGCCGCCGCCCAGGCCCGGCACGTGCACCATGAACGTGTTGAAGCGGTGCACGTCGACGGCCCGCGTCATGGCGGCGTCCCATGCGGACCAGTCGAAGGCGGGGGTGAGGTCCTGCGGGGCGGCGGGCGCCCCCGTCGCGGCCTTCGCGTCGCGGCCGAACTTCGGCCAGGTCACCTTGAACGGGTCGAGCGGCGCGGGGTCGTACGGCGAGATGTGATGGGCCGCGAGGCACGCCAGGTACTTCTCCAGCACCGCGCGGCGGTCGTCCGCCCTTTCCAGTTTGTGGTATCGCCATACGTTGCCATGCGAGAACCCGAACGACGTCTCGCAGGTCATGCGGTCGGGAAGCGCGAAGCCGTACACCTCCACGCGCACGGGGACGGCGGCGCTCCAGCCCTCGGCGGCCATGCGGATCTTGCCCTCATACCTGCCTGCCAGCGCGCCGGCCGGCACGCGGACGCGCACCCAGAAGGGCTGGTTGCAGCCGGGCTGAACGTCTATCGGCCCGGCGACGGGCGGCAGCGGGTCCGGCCACGGGCCGACGCAGCCCGTGTGGTCGGTCGGGTGCACGATGTTGACGTATCCGACCCGAAGGATGTCGATATTTTCCGCCGGCAGCACGGCCACGCCCGGGCCTTTGAGCGCCTCGGCCTTCACCGTCAGGCCGCGCAGAGGTTTCTCGTGGGCCCGCACGACGACCTGGGCCGCCTCGGCCTCGTTCCTTGCGGCCCGGATGGCCACGGCCTCGCCCTTCTCCGCCGGCACGCTGCGCCTGAGCGGTACTTTCCACCCCGACGACGCCCACCACAGGCCCACAGAATCGCCGGAGCCCGGCAGCGCCTGACCGTAGTCCGGGTTATAGAACTCCGGGACGCTGAAGTCCGTGGACGCCAGGAAGCCGCGCACCGGACCTTTATCAATGACGACCTTCGCCCGCGACGGCGCGGCCTCGGTCCTGAACCCAAGCGGCGAGTCGCTGAAAAAGATTCGCAGTCGGCCCGGCCCGGCGCCGCCGATCAGGTAGCGCGACCGGAATACGTGCTCGCCGGCAAAAAGTTGCTGCAAACCGGAATCGAGCCCTGCGATGGCAACCCGCTCCGGCTGCTCAACGATAACGTTCATGACGGCCGGGAGGGGTTTGTCGGTGAGATTCCTGACAATGCATGTCATAAAGTTGAAATCACCTGCAACCATCTCGCCGGCGTCGGCGATGCGCACGTCGAACCGCGGGTCAACGGCCTCGACGGCAAAGAACCGCGTGGTCCCCACGAGCGAGGCGGGGCCGCCGTCGAGCGCGGCCCGGTACGTGTAGTAACCGACCTGGAGCGAAGCGCCTGGCTTGCCGCCGCCCGGCGCGGGCTGCGCACGCAGGCGGACCCAGACTTCATCCGCGGGCAACATCGCGGCTGGGACCTTGAACGTGCCGCTGCTCACCTTTGCGAGCGTTCCAAGCGGCTGCCAGGACTTGCCGTCGGCCGCGGCCTCGACAACAAGTTCCCCCGCGGCGTGCCAGACCACGGCAGCGCCGACCTCGACGTCCTTCTGCCGGCGCCCGGCCACGTGGTGGCGGTAAACGACTTCGCTTTCCGGGCCGAAGACCCATCGGTCCGAGTTGAAGCCGCAGTTGTGGCGCGCGAGCGCGCGGCTGTGATTGCGCGACTCGCGGCCGAGCGGCGCATCGAAAACGTATTCATTGCCGATGATGCGTTCGCCTTCGCCGAGGGCCATGTCGCCCTGCCGCGCATACACGGCCTGGGCGGGGAACAGTTGCACGTCGTCGAAGGCAACGGTTCCCTTGACGTTCCACTGACCGAACCGCAGGCGCGCATCGGCGGGCTTGAGGTTGGCCGGCGCGACGAATACCGACTCGAACTGCGTCCACTCGGCCGGCAGGCGGCCCAGGTCGCGGTTCGCGAAGGGCGGGCCGCTCGTGGGCGTGCCGCCCGATGCATCCGCGCTCCGCGCGCGGAACCGCAGGACGTGCACCGCCCCGGGCGCGAGCGGCAGGGGCCCGCTCTGCCAGAAACTGTGGTCGTCGCCCTTGCCCGTGACGGCGATGGCCCGGCGTCCGTCGGCGGCGGCGGAATCGAGCCACTCGCCCCTGCCGCCGGAAAGCGTCCATCCGGTGGGGCTGCCCTGCCCTTCCTCGAACGAGGCGTTGGGGACCGCGACGGGCTGCCCGCGTGCGGCCGCCGCCGCCGCCAAGATGGTCGCCAGAAGAAATCCTTGCCGCATCATGGCCGCACCCCTTTCGGCATCGCTGGGGAGGTCCGGGCCACAAGGATACTGCCGGGGCGGCGGGAGGGAAACAGAGATTTCGCCTCTGCGGAGAACATCGCAGCCACCTCTTGCGAGCGGGGAGGGGGAATCCGCCCCGAAAGGCCCGGTCCGGCGGTGCTGGAGTCCGGGGCATAGTATGCCGCGGCCACGCTCTTGGGCGGGTCTGCCGCGCGGTTCTCCGTGGCATAAGTCGTTCTGCCGCAAACAGTTACGGTGCCACGCAGCGACCTGGTTCCGGCCGGTCCAAGATGTTGACCGCGGAAGTCAGTTTTTATGTGCGCCCGCCTTGCACCGGGCGCCTCGCACCGGTTTGACTTTTGCCCTAATGGGGGTATATTGTCAATGTAGGCGCGTAGCCGCTAAGGCGAACCTGCGCTGAGGTTTACGCACTGGGGCGGGGTTGTGGCATCAGCATGGGGGAGCGTGGAAACTCCCGCCGTGGGCCGCCCGTACCTTCAATGAGGAGGGTCCTGCTACGCCCCTGCGAAAACTCCTTTTCTCGGCATCCGTTGCCCTGATGCTGGCGGCTGCGCCCGCAGTGCGCGGCGAGTTTGCCGGCAGCCTGACCATGACGGGCAACGTGGCCGACCCGAACTACGTTTTCCCGCTCACGCCCATCGTCATCACCGTGTGGGATGCGCAGGGGTACAGCGCCAGCAACCCTGGCAATGACATCTCGCATATTCAGTTGCGCTGGCTGGATTCGTCGGCGGGCCTGAATCTTACAACCGCCTCCACGTGGACCTGGGGCGCGGCCCTGAGCGGCCTGGGCGACCTGGTGGACGATGCCGACATGTCGGACGGCCTGGTCATGCGTATCAACGCCGGCGACGGCATCGTGCCTGGGGCGTATTTCAGCATGGGCACGCTGGCGTTTGCGGCCCCGATGGCCGCCGGCACGTACACGCTGACGCTGACCGGGGGGCACGCGGGCATCCCGCCCGAAGAAGAGGCGACCTGCTCGGCCATCGCCGATGGCGAGACGGCCCTCCTGCCCTCGCCCCTCGGCACGGGCCTGACGCTTTCGGGCTACACGTTCACCGTCGTATCCGGCGGGTACTGGGAGGGCGACGTCAGCCCCGACTGGCACACTGCGGGCAACTGGTCGAGCAACATGGTTCCGGACGCCTCGTTTGCCGCCACCTTCGGCGGCGCGCCCACGGCCAACCAGCCGACGCTTTCCAGCACGGGCGCCGCCCTGATGCTCGATTTTCGCACCGCCGGATGGACCATCTACGGCGGCGGGCAGACGCTGAGCGTGGGGTCTGGCGGCATCCAGAGCGCGGGCACGGGCTCAAGCACCATCGAGCCGGACGTGGCGTTCACGGCCAGCGCCGCCGTGACGGTTGGCGTGGATAACACGCTCAATACAGCGGCCCTGAACGCCGGCACGT
>VGYT01000350.1 GCA_016872895.1 Planctomycetota bacterium | reverse complement strand
AGGTCCTTCAGCCGGTGCTCGCTGCCGCCGCGCACGCCCACGCCGACGGCCACGTGCGCGGTCCCCGGGAACGCCCAGGCGTACCCTGGCGCGCCGCCGAAGCCGAGCGAGACGTGTATGGCGCCCCTTCCGAGCGCCCGGCGCTGCCGCGCCGTAAGGGGGATCGTCTTGGAGAGGCACACCAGGAGTTGCTCGGGGGACCAGCAGGCGCGCAGGCCCGCGGCCCGCGCTACGGTGCTCTGAGCGCCGTCTGCGCCGATAAGGATGCGGCCGGCGATGCGCCGCCCGCCTGCGAGGACGGCCGCGGCCGCGCGCTCGCCCGTCTCGACGGCGGCGACCCGCTGGCCCAGGAAGAGGTGCGCGCCGCTCCTGGCGGCCGCGCGCACGAGGGCCGCGTCGAACTTCTCGCGCCGCACGATGTAGCCGGCCGTTGCGCGCGACGCGAACTCGGCCGTCTGAGAGAAGTCCGGCGAGTGGAACACCATGCGCCGGAACGGGGCGCCGCCGGCCGCGCGGCGGACGGCATCGAGCAGCGGGAACTCGCGGACGGCCTTGATGCTCAGCCACCCGGCGCATGGCTTGCGGCGGGGGAACCGCGCGGCGTCCAGGAGGGCGACGGCCGCCCCCGCGTCGGCAAGGAACTTGGCAGCGCACGCCCCCGCGGGGCCGGCGCCGACGATGAGGACGTCGAATTCGGCAGGAGTCTTCATGCGATGGCGGCACTACTTCTGTATGCGATCAAACTCCTTCAGCAGCGCCTTTTCCGCCTCCTGGTACTTCTCGAACGTCTGCTGGAGGCGCTGGAGCATGCCCTTGAGGATCTCCGGGTCCACCTCGACGCCCTTGGCGCGGGCCTCCAGCATGACCTGGAGGGTGTCGGCGCAACTGTCGATGTCCGTGGCGGCCGAGGCGAACGCGCGGGCGGAATCGTACAGGTTCAGCGACTCGACCTCCTTCTTGTCGGGCGTGGCGAAGAGTCGCCACGGTGCGCGGCGGACTTCCTTCGCCAGGGCCAGGAGGTGGTCGCTCGTCTCGCGGAAGTTCTGAAGCATGGAGGCAACGTTGCCGCGGTGCGTGGCCACGAGGGCCTTGCCGTCGGAGGCGATGGTCTTGAAGTCGGCCACGGCCGCCTTGATGTCGGCCGAGGCGGCCTTGACGTTGGCCATGATCTCGCCGGCGTCCTTGTCGGCTTTCTCGACGGTGCCGCGGAGGTGCTCGACGGTCTGGCGGATGTCTTCGCGGTTCTCCTTGACGATTGCCTGGACGTCTTCGCTGGCGGTCTTGACGTTGGCGACGATTTCGCCGGCGCCCTTGTCGACCTTCTCGGTGGCGCTGCGGGCGCCCGCGACGGTGGCCTTGATGTTCTCGCGGTTCTCATCGAGCACCAGGTTGACCTTGGCGAGGGCGTCGTCGGCCTTCTTGGCGCCGGCGGCCAGGCTGTCGCCGGCCGCCTTGACCTTCTCGATGATGCCCGGGAGGTCGCCCTTGAGGTTCTCCGCGATCAGCCGCACGTGCTCGATGATCTGGGCGATGCTCTGGCGCTCCTTCTCGCCGATGCCTACTTCGCCGGCTGCGCCCGCGAAGGGCGACGCCTCGCCTCCCGGCAGGTAATCCGTCACGGGGCCGCTGAAGCCCACGTCCTCGATGTTCACCACGGCCGACTGCCCCACGAGCGACTGCACGGTGAGCACCCGCGCGTTCTTGTGGATGACGTAGGTCTTCGGCAGCGAGGCCGCGACCTCCACCACGTAACATGGCCCGCGCTTCTCGCCGGGCGGGCAGGGGGCCTCGACCACCGCGATGTGCTCGACGCGCCCCACGGGGTGGCCCGCCAGGAGGACGGGGCTGCCGACCTTGACGTTCGGCGCGGCCTTGAATCGCACGCGCAGCGTCTGCGTCTCCTGGGTCCAGGTTTCCCAGCCGCCCAGCAGCACCAGGACCGCGACGGCTGCGGCCATGGCGGCCAGGAGGAACGCCCCGGCGATAACGCGATTGCGTACGGGATGTTGCGGCATGAGTTGCTCCTTCCGGCAACGGTCCGCCGGGCCTGCTGTCAGACCGGTTCCTCGCCCAGGAGGTCCGTCACGTAGTCGGTCTTGGAGACGCGCAGCGGGATGGGCCCGTCGGCCAGGCCCTCGACGAACTGCCGCACGCGCGGGTCCGTGGGGCTGGAGAACTCGGCGGGCGGGCCGACGGCGATGAACTCGCCGCCGTAGAGCATCGCGATCCTGTCGGCGATGCGCAGGGCGCTCTGCATGTCGTGGGTCACCACGAGGCTGGTCGCGCCCAGTTTGCCCCGCAGGTCGATGATCAGTTGGTCGATGACGCTGGTGGCGATGGGGTCGAGGCCCGCGCTGGGCTCGTCGTAGAAGACGATCTCGGGGTCAAGCGCGATGGCGCGGGCCAGGCCGACGCGTTTGCGCATGCCGCCGGAAATCTGGGCGGGCATCAGGTCCTCGAAATCGCGCAGGCCCACCAGTTCCAGTTTCATCTTGACGATCATCCTGACGATCTTCTCGTCCAGGTCGGTGTGCTCCCGCAGGGGCAGGGCCACGTTCTCGCCCACGGTCATCGACGAATACAGCGCCCCTGACTGGAAGAGGATGCCGAAGCGGCGCCGGATGCGGTCCAGCCGCTCGGGCGATGCGCAGCAGGCGTCCTCGCCGCCGATGTACACGTGGCCGGCGTCGGGCGCGTACTCGCCGATGATCGTCCGAAGGAGCGTCGATTTGCCGCAGCCCGAGCCGCCGATGATGACCAGCGTCTCGCCCCGCGGTACGCGCAGGTTGATGTTCCTGAGGACCTGGCGGCCCTCGAAGAACTTCTCGATGCCGCGGAGCTCCAGGATGGGATCGACATCCGCCGTCATGGTGAACCTGTTGCCCGGCGAGAGTGCCCGCGTGCTTCCGCCCGCGGCGCGAGTGGCGCTGCCGCGGCTCGAAGCGGCGCTTACCAAAGGAAGTAAAACGCCGCCGTAAACGCGCAGTCGGCGGCGATAATCAGAAAGATAGACAGAACCACGCTGCGCGTCGTGGCCCGCCCGACGCCTCCGGCGCCCCCCGCCACGCCCAGGCCCTCGTAGCACGAGATCAGCACGAGCAGGAACCCGAACACGCCGCTCTTGATAAGGCCCGTCAGCACGTCCTTTACCAGCAGGCTCTGGACGACCGTGTGGTAGTACTCCCACGAGTCGCGCAGGAGGATGAAGCGGTCCACGATGCCGCCGCCGGCCGTGCCGACGATGTCGGCCACGACCGTCAGCGCAACCGTCATGAGGACGGCGGCGATGACGCGCGGCACGACCAGGAACCGCACCGGGTGGATGCCGCTCGTGCGCAGGGCCGCTATCTCCTCGCCCACGACCATCGTGCCCAGTTCGGCCGCGATCGCCGCCCCCGCGAAGCCCGTCAGCACGATGGCCGAAATCAGCGGCCCCAGTTCGCGGAACATGGCGATGGCCACCACCGTGGCCACCTTGTCCAACTGGCCGTAGTCGGCCAGCACGGGGGCCAACTGGAACGCCAGGATCATGCCCACGAACGTCTGAACCAGGACGATAATCGGAATGGCCCGCACGCCCAGGCGCACCATCTGGAAGAACGTCTCGTCGGCCTTGATGCGCGGGCGGACCACCAGGCCCAGGACGGTGAACTTCAGGGCGTCCCAGCCGAGGTACCCGAGGCCGCCCATGTAGGCGAGGAACCCCTCGCCCTGGGAGCCGACGCGTTCCAGCAGGCGGGTCCACGCGGCCGCGCTCACGCCTTAAGGGCCTCCTCGACGCCGGACGCCGTGGGGAACACCGTGTCCAGCCGCGCGATCTCAAACACGCCGCGCACACGCGGGTTCATCCCGGCCAGGATGAGCCGCCCGCGATACCGCTGGACCGTCTGGAGCGCCTCCACCAGGGTCGCCACGCCGCTGGAATCCACGTAGCGCGTCTCGGCCAGGTCGAGCACGAGCCGCGGCGGGCGCAACTCGGCGATCTTGCGGAGCGATTCGCGAAGGGCCGGAGACGAGAAGACCGTCACCTCGCCGCGGGCCCGCACGACGACGCCGGCGGCCTCCTGGCGCGTCTCGATCTCCAGGCCGGTATTTGCATTGCCGCGTGAACTCATAAACCCGGCTCCATTCATCATCGGGGGCGGCCTATCCGCCGCCCGCAGCGCCGCCCGCCTGCTGCGCCTGCCACCACCGGCGCCACTTCGCGATGACCTCCTGCCGCTCCTCCGGCCGCGCGAAGTGGCTGCCGAAGTCCTGGCCGGTCAACCGGTGAAGGCCGGCGGCAGCCATGAACCGGACGCCCTCGTCCTGGGCGTCCAGCAGGCCGATCAGTTCGGGCACCATCGACCGGTCGCCCGCGCGGGCGGCCTCCGCGATGGCCGCTGCCTGGTCCCGCGGGTTGTCCGCCCGCAGCCGCTGAAGGGCGGCCTCGTGGCTATAGCAGCCGGCCGCCAGGAGCGGCAGTGCAACCAGGCCGATGCCGCATGCGCGCTTCAAGGCCCCTCGCTCTTCGGCGC
>VGYT01000349.1 GCA_016872895.1 Planctomycetota bacterium | reverse complement strand
GACGTTCGCGCGCATGTGCGGCTGGTCCTGGAGGGCCGCCGCCGCCAGGGCGATTGAGACGGCATCGACGTTGTACGAGTCCTTGACCTTCTCCAGGCCCGCGATGAGTTCCGGCGGCCCGACGGCGTAGCCGAACCTCAGGCCCGCCAGGCTGTACGATTTCGAGAGCGTGCGGAACACAAGGACGTTCGGCCGCTCCGCCGCCAGGCGCATGGCGTGGTCGGAAGCGAAATCAACATATGCCTCATCGACCACCACCAGGCCCGCGAAGCGCGCGGCGATGCGCCCGATTGCCTCGACCGGCGTGAACACTCCTGTGGGCGCGTTCGGATTGCACAGCAGCATCAGCCGCGCCCGCGCCCGCTCGAGTTCCTCCACCGGCAGCGAGAAGTCCTCGCGCGTGGGCGCCTCCAGCACGCGCGCACCCTGGACCGCAGCCAGCACCGGGTACAGCGAGTACGTGGGCGTGGGGTACGCGATGGCCTCGCCCTCGCCGACGCAGGCCCGCACGATGAGCGTGAGGAGTTCATCGCTGCCGTTGCCGCACAGTACGTTCTCCCTCCGCAGGCCGAACATGCCGGCCACGATGTCGCGGACCTTGTTCGCCAGCGGGTCCGGGTAGCGGCGGAGACGGTCGGCGGGAACTCGCAGGGCCTCCATGACGCGCGGCGAGGGCGGGTAGGGGTTCTCGTTCGTGTTGAGTTTGACGGCGCGGTCGCCCTCCGCCGGCTGCTCGCCGGGGACGTAGCCTGCCATCGCCTCGATGTTTTTGCGAAGGTAGCCCATGCTGCCTACTTTGCCAGGCGCTTGCGCACGCTCTCAGCATGCGCGCCAAGGCGCTCGATTTCGGCCATGCGGCAGATGTCCGGCGCGTCGGCGGCGAGGGCCGCGCGGTCGTACTCGACGACGCTCATCGAGCGCAGAAAATCGTTGGCCGTCAGGCCGCCCGCCCAGCGGGCCGTGCCGCCCGTCGGGAGCGTGTGGCTGGACCCCGCGACGTAGTCGCCCACGGCCACGGGCGTGTATCGGCCGATGAAGACGGCCCCCGCGGCGCGCACGTCGCGCAGGGCGGCCTCGGCGTCTTCCATCTGGATTTCCAGGTGCTCCGGGGCAAAGGCGTTCGCCGCCGCGACGGCGGCGTCGCGGTCGGCCACGATGACGACGGCGGAGTATTTCTGGAGCGCCGCCCGCGTGGCGCCGGCACGCGCGAGGCCCGCCGCCTGCCGCTCGACCTCGGCCGCCACCGCGCCGGCCAGGCGCTCGTCGGGCGTCACCAGGATGGCCGACCCTGGGTCGTGCTCGGCCTGGCTCAGCATGTCGGCGGCAATCAGCCGCGCGTCGGCCGATGAGTCGGCCAGCACCAGCACCTCGCTCGGACCGGCGAAACTGTCGATGCCCACGCGGCCGAAGACGAGTTTCTTGGCCAGTTGCACGTAAAGGTTGCCCGGACCGACGATCTTGTCCACCGGACGCACTGTCTGCGTGCCGTAGGCGAAGGCGGCCACGGCCTGCACGCCGCCCATGCGGTAGACTTCCTCGACGCCTGCCACGCGGCAGACGGCCAGAACCGCCGGATGAACGTCGCCGCCGGCGCTCGGCGGGCACGCGACGGCCACCTCCGGCACACCGGCGGCCAGCGCCGGCACCGCCGTCATCAGGACCGTCGAAGGATAGAACGCCTTGCCTCCCGGCACGTACACGCCCACGCGTGCCAGCGGCCGGTACACGAGGCGCAGCGTGCGGCCGTTCTTCGCGAGGGCCTTGCGCTCGCGCGCCAGGACGTGCCGCTGGAACCGCCGGACCGCCTCGCGGATGCGCGTAACGGTCCCGAGGAAGTCTTGCGGCATGGACTTGTATGCGGCCTCGATGGCCGATTCAGGCACGCGCAAGGTTTGCGGCGCAACTTCGGCGCGGTCGAACTTGCGTGTCCACTCGCAGACGGCCTCATCGCCGCGGGCGCGGACGTCGCCCAGGACGCGGCGGACAGAGGCCTCGGCATCGGCCGCCGCCCCGCCGCCCGAAATCATGCCCTGCTCGGCGCTCAGGGCCGCGCGCAGCGCCTCGGCGGCCTGGCGGCCGGCCTCGGTGCGGGCATCGATAGTGCGGATCACGGGATTCTCCACTTCCCTTGCGCCTCAGGAACGCCTATTGTATGCGGACGGGCCTGCGATTCAATTGAGATTGCGGTCCTGCGACACCGGACCGCCAGTGGAGGCGCCCGTGGCCCCGATGGCCGGCCCGTCCTCGGATAACAAGTTACCGCCGCCCCGGGCGCCCGGCGACCTGCGGCGTCTCCTGGCCTGGCTGCCGCACTGGACGATCGCCGCGGCCCTGCTCGTGCCGGTGCTCATCGCCGAGATGGGGTCGCTGCTGGTGCTTGTGCCGTGGTTCCAGTCACAGCCCGCCGAGGGGCTGGCGGAGTCGGCGCTTGTGATAGCGGCGCTGTCGCTGCCGGGGGCAATCAAGCGGCTGCGGACGTGGGACGCCGCCGTCATGATCGCCGTGGCGGCCGCGACCTTCATGGCCACGGTCCTTCTGCTGCGCGTCCGCATTCCGGCCCTCGGCGCCTTCCCTGTGCGGGCGGGGACGGTGGCGGCATACGCCGCGATGGCGCTCGGGGTGGGCCTTGCCGAGATGCTGCTGACGGGGCGGCGCTCATGGCGGGCCGTCGGCTGGGTCCTGACCGCCGCGGCGGCGGCCGCCTGCGCCGCGACCATCGTTGACCACTTCTCCGCATGGGCGGATGTGCGCATAAATATCCCGGTTGCGCCTAAGGCGCGCGGTCTGTTGACGGCATATCACGCGGCGCAGATGGCGCTGGCGGTGCTCATGTGGACGGCGATTCCGGCGGCGCTTGCGGCCGCGGAGGGCGGCCGGACGCGCCGGCGGCTGACGGCCGCCGCCCTGGCCGCCTCCGCCGCGCTCTTCGCCGGCCTCTTCGGCCTCGCCGCGTACCCGCTGGCCGAGCGGTCGCTGGACGGAAACGGGCCGTTCCCGAAGTACCGGGCGGCTCTCCTGCTGGAGTGGCGCCGGCGGCCGTCGGACTTCGAGCGCCTCGCTGGCGATCTGGAGGCGGCCGACTGGACCCAGGGGCCGAGTTCCGACGCCCCGGCGGACTGGCGCAGCGTGTACGTGGGCGTCCTTGCGCGGCACGACGCGGCGGCGGCGGCCGAGAGGATGTCGCGGCTGCTGGTGTCCCGCCCGGCCCCCACGCTGGCCTGGTTCACGGCGGGCCTCCTGGCGCAGCAGAAGCGCTACGAGACTGCGCCGGTGCTGATGCGCTACGCCCTTCGCCTTGCGGACGAGAGCCGCGCGTGTACCGCGGCCATCGAGGACATGGGCGTGCCTGAGGCGGCGTACGTGCATCTTCTCGTTCTGGCGGCGCGCCGCGGGCCCCCAACGGCCCTGGAGGAGACCGAGGACTTCGAACTGGACGCCGACGACCGCCAGTACCTGGCGGCGGTCCTGGCGACGGACGCCGGGCCGAACTTCCAGGACTGGGTGAAGGCCTACGGCGGCGCCGTGCGCGACGTGCCGACCCCTCTTCCGGCCGAGGCGGCGGCCGAGATCGCGCGCATCATCGCGGCATTCGACACGTACCGGCGCTCGGCAGCCAGCATCCGCGAGGCGCGGCTGACGCTGGCCCGGCGCATGATTGTCCAGGACGGCCTCACCAACGAAACCGCCGCCTTCGAGCAGTGGTGCTACGAATTCGGCGAGGACCCGGACCCGCCGGACCCCGACGACCAGATTATAGAGGGCTACCGCATCGTTCGGGAGCACATGCGCCGCGCAGCCAAGATGCTGGCTGCCGACGGGCCCGACTGGTGCGCTCCGACAACCGACGCCTTCCTTGAGGAAATCGACGCCCATGCCGCGCGCGTCGAGGCGGCGATTGCCGCAACGACCCACGAAGAACCCCACAAGAGCCCGTAGCGCCGGCGTCGCGCAATCGCTATCGCTGGTACGACAGCGCCGGATGGACGTTTGCGCGGCGGCTCTCCCGACCTGCCGCGAACGTCGGCGGGCGGGCGTCTTTTCAGTGCGGCCGCTCCGGAGATACACCGCGCAGAACCCACGGCCGGACAAGCCGGCCGTGCCACACCTGCTGCCAGAGGTTTGCGCCAAGGACGCTAGACACGTAGAAGCCGGCCGTGCCACGTGCGTCGGCAGGCGCTACTGCGCCGCGCAGCCCGGCTGCGAGCGCAGCACGTCCATCATGGCCAGGAGGTTCTCGGGCGGCACGTCGGGCGGGACGGCGTGCGAGGGCGAGAAGACGTAGCCGCCGTCGCGGCCCAGGTCCACCAGGCGCGCGGCCTCGCGGCGAACGTCCTCGGGCGTGCCGAAGGGCAGCACTTTCTGGATGCTCATCCCGCCGTGGAACGCCAGCCGGCCGTGGTGCTCGCGCTTGACGGCGGCCACGTCCATGACCTCCGGCTGGAACGGGTTAAAGCAATTCAGGCCGATTTCCGCCAGTTCGCCCAGGATGCCATCCACCTTGCCGCAGGAATGCAGAAAGACGAATCGC
>VGYT01000348.1 GCA_016872895.1 Planctomycetota bacterium | reverse complement strand
GGCTCGTTCACCAGGTCGTAGGCGACCTCCCAGAACGCGCGGCCGCCCAGTTGCCGCGCGATCTTCTCGTAGTGGTCGTACACCAGCGGGATGAACTTGTCGTAATCGGCCTGGACTTCCTCGCGCGGGCGGCCGAGCGTCTGATCTATGTTATTCATATAGTTGATGCCGGCCGCGCGGCAGCAGTCGGCCAGAATCTGGACGCGCGAGCGCTTCTCTTCGGCCGGGAACATGCCGCGCGGCGGTGGCTCGTCCGACCAGTTGTGCTGCGGCCGGAAACTGTTCGCCCCCGTCCACGCCAAGAGTTCGCATTCCCTCCCGTTGCCCGTCACGCCCGCGTCGCCCCCCGCGAACATCCAACTGGTGAACCCCGCCAGCCGCGGGTACGGCTCCACCGGGTACGAGTACGAGACGCGGTCGGCGCCCGCGATGCCGCGGTACGGGGCCAGAAGGCCGCCGTCCTGGAGAACCTCGGCCGCGAGCACATGCGCCTCCGGTCGGTCGCCCGCGCGGGAGACCGCAATGTGATCCTTGACGACCAGCCCCCGGAACTTGCAGTCAACGGCGTACGAGCAAAGCGAGGGCAGCGGCGCCAGGCGCAGCGGCTGCGTCCCCCACTCGTCCTTCGTTTCAAGATAATCATAGATGATGGTATGTCCGAGGACCGGCCCGGCGGGGACCTTGTCGATGCTGATGCCGTCGTACGGCTCGCCCGGCCTGAGCACGCGCGTAACTCCCATGTAATCGACCGGCACGGCCAGGGCGGCGCGCGACCACAGGGAGCACGCGGCGGCCACGGCGCCGGGGTCCTTTTCGGGCGAGGGCGGCGCGGCCTTCGCCCACGGCCGCACGGCGATGATGCGGCTGCCCCGCGCGGCCGCAGTTATCCGCGTAAGGCCCGCCTCGCACGCTATCGCCGCGGGGTTCTTCTCGAAGACCAGCAGAATAGGGCGCGCGGCCGGAGCGGGGCCTTCTGCGCCGAGCCACACGAGCGCCCAGTTGCCGCCCGGAATCTTGCCGCGGGAGCCGTCCCACTTCTCCACCGGAAGAAGCGGCCGCCCGCTGCCGGGCAGATACAACCGGGCCTTGCCCGCGTGGTGGATTTCAAGCGTGTCGGTGGCGGGCCAAAGGAGGACGCACGGCGACAGCGGCGTGGTCTGGATGCCGACGGGCGGCGCCTTGCGGGCCGCGTCGCCCTCCAGCGCCGGGCATGCGGCCTGGACGGTTCCGACCAGCCCCCGCCGCTGGCCGTCGGCCGCAATGCGCAAGGCCAGCACGTTCTCGCCGCCGAAGTTTACGGCCTCCGCCGGAACCTTGTACGTCCGCACGCCCTGGCCCGTGCCGCGCGCGGTGAGTTCCTTGCCGTTCAGCCACAACCGCTCCTGCCCCGCGACCGGCAGCGTGAGGACCACTTCATTGCCCGCCCACTCGCCGGGCACATGCAGGCGCACGCGGTACCATGCGGCGCCCTTGTAGTCGGCGAAGCGCGGGTCGGCCTGCCAGCCCGGGCCGACCGGCAGGGCGGTCATCTGCGTCTCGATGTTGTAGCCGATGCTCCACCTGAGTTCCCGGACGCCCTGGTCCTTCGGGTCGGCGGAAAAGAGCCAGCGGCGCGGCGCCTCGACCTTTGCCGGCCCCGCGGCGGCCCCCACGCGGACGCCCCACTTCGAGATATCGCTATCCGTAAGGCCGGGGTGATTTATCCATCCGAGGCGGTCGTAGCGGCTCTCGTTGAGTCGCGGCAGGGGATGCCGCACCTCGCGCTCCAGCCTCTCGCGCAGGCTGCGCAGGTCGGCGCCGGGGATCGGCGCCGTGCGCGGGCCGCCGCCGATGGCCGCCGACGCCAGGGCCAGGGCCGCCGCCTCGGCGCCCCGCACGCCTTCCTGGGAGAGGGATTCCGTCCGCCGGCCCGTCTCAAGGAGCAGCCCAGCCGCCTTCCGCAGGTGCGGCAGGGCCTTTTCAAGGTCGGCGGCCGTGCGCACCGGGGCCCTCTCCGCGTCGGCGAGGTGTTCCGAGATTGTCGGCCTCTCCACCCATCCGCCGCGCACCCCCGTCAGGGTCCGAAGTTCCATCACTTCGTCGGCAACGTCGCGCGGCCCGTGCGTGCCGTAGAAGCAGGCGCTGCCGCCGTCGAGGCAAATCCCTTTTACCAGGAGCAGGTCCAGGCGCCACGCCAGGTCTTCCGCTGCCTTGCGGTGCGCAGCCAGGGCGGCGGCATAATAGGCGCGGGCAAGGGCGTCCTCGTCGGCCTTCCACTCCTCGCCCGCCTTGACGGGTGCGGCCTGGCCCTTGAAGTCCGGCCGCATGAAGGGTTGCTCCTCAAGGATGGTGGTTGGGGCGAACTTGGCGGCCGCCCACTTGCCGTCCGACGCGATTCCCGCCAGCAGCCTTGTGCCCGCGTACAGGCCGCCTTCGAGGACGAAGCCCTTTGCCGGGGCGCTTACGGCCAAGACGCAGCGGCCCGCTGCCGCCCGGGGGAACAACTCCACCTCGTGCACCTGGTTCGAGTCGGCGGGAACGCCGGGCGAGTCCTTCGTGCGCGGCCTGGGCGCCCAGCCGTACGCGAGTTTGCCATCGACATACACATAAATGTACCCGCTTGTGCGCGCAAGGATCGTCGCCCGGTCGCACTCGGGCGGCACGCTGATTTCCGTGCGATAGACGACGGGGCACTCTCGCACCTCGAACCAGTAGAGCGGCACGGGGGCGTACCGCGGCTCCTTGCCCTCGGGCCAGTCGGGGGTTATCCAGAAGGCGGCCTGGGCGGCAGAGGCGAGGATCGCCGCCATCACAACGGCGAGCGTCGGGCGGAGCATGGTTTTCTCCCGCGTGATCGGAGATTGTAGAATGCAGAATGAACGGCGCGCAGCGCCGCAGCACGAACGCTGAGTGTAGCGGCCGAAGGCGCTGTCGGCAAGCCGTCGACGCAGGGCCTTGCCGCAAGCGGCCCGGATGTGCTTTAATACCTCTGCGCATGCGGCAGGGGAGCGGCCCGTTGCGCGGCGGGTCTGCCGACCCGCCGCGCAGGCGCGCGGGAGGGCCGCAGCGCGAAGCGCGGGAGACGCATGGACATCGAACTGGCCTACGGGCGCATCGGGGCACGGATAACCGTGCCGGACGAGAACCTCGTGGCGGTGGTCGAGCCGAGGTGGCCCGCCGTCCTCGCCCGGCCGCGCGAGGCCGTGGCCGAGGCGCTCGCGCGCCCCGTCGCCGGGCCGCCGCTGGCGCAGATTGTGGCCGAGCGCGTCGGGCAGCGCAACCGCTCCGTCGGGTCGGCCGAGTGGCGGCGCGACTGGCGCTCGTTCCGCGCGGTCATCCTGGTGAGCGACCGCACGCGTCCGTGCCCGAACCGCCACGTCCTGCGGCCCATCCTGGAGGAACTCGGCCGCGCGGGCGTTCCGAACGAGTGCATAACCGTCATGATTGCCACCGGCCTGCACGCCCCCGTCACGGGGGGGGCCGCGCGGCGGCTGGTGGGCGACGAGATTGTCGAAGAGTACCGCGTGGTCAACCACTTCGGCCACCGGCCGGTGACGCTGGCCGACCTCGGCCGCACGCCCTCCGGCACGCCGGTGGTCCTGGCTCGCGACTGGGTCGAGGCGGACCTGCGTATTGCCACGGGCGTAATCGAGCCGCACCTGATGGCCGGCTTCTCGGGCGGCCGCAAGGCCGTCTGCCCGGGCATCGCCGGCGATGAGACGGTCCGCGCCTGGCACAGCCCGCGGTTCCTTGAGCATCCCCGCGCGCTGCCGGGGTTCCTGGAGGGGAACCCCAGCCACGAGGAGGCGCTGGCGGTGGCCGACTTCGCCCCGCCGCACTTCCTGGTGAACGTGACGGTGGACCGCCGCGAGTCGTTGACGGGCGTTTTCGCGGGCCAGATGCGCGCCGCGCACGAGGCGGGCGTCGAGTTCCTGCGGCAGCACGTGGCCCGGCCCGTCCGCGAACCGTGCGACATCCTGGTCACGACCAACGGCGGCTGGCCGCTGGACGGCACGTATTACCAGTGCCAGAAGGGCCTCTTGACGGGCCTGCCCATTCTGAAGGCGGGCGGCACGTTCCTCTTTGCGGCGGCGTGCGAGGAGGGCCTGGGCCAGCAGGAGTTCACCGGCCTTATAATGAAGTATAAATCTCTCGATGAGTTCATGGCGGCCATAACCGCGCCGGGGGCGGCGGTCGTCAAGGACCAGTGGGGACTGGAGAACCTGGCCAAGGCCGCACGCCACGCCGAGATAATGTTCTGGTCCGACCGCCTGCCGCAGAGCCTCCAGGAGCGCTTGTTCGTGCGCCCGGTGCCGATCCTCCAGAAGGGCCTGGCCCAGGCGATTGCCAGGCACGGGCCCCAGGCCCGCGTCACGGTCATGCCCTGGGGGCCGTACGTGCTGCCGTACCTTGACGGCACGTAACTAGTACCCGTCGTCTTTTGATGTTGTTAGTTTGTGTGAATAGCCGATTCTCACACGGGGGTCAGGATACCGGGGAGGATCGGCATGAACAAGCGATATGTGGTTCGGTTGACAATCGAAGAGCGGCA
>VGYT01000347.1 GCA_016872895.1 Planctomycetota bacterium | reverse complement strand
GCGGCAGGCGGAACTGCTGATGCGCATCCCCGTCACGCACGCGGCGGAGGCGCTCCGGCCCGTCTATGAGCGGACCGGCGGACGCCAGGGATACGTCTGCGCCCAGGTAAACCCCGCCCGGGCGGGCGACCGCGAGGTCATGCTGCCGATGGCCGGGCGCCTGCACGCCTGGGCGCCCAACATCGCCGTGAAGTTGCCCGCGACGGCCGCGGGCCTGGACGTGCTCGAAGAGTGCGTGGCCGAGGGCATAACCGTGGCGGCCACGGTCAGTTTCACCGTGCCGCAGGCCATCGCCGTGGCCGAGCGCCACCGCCGGGGCGCCGGCCGCGCGCGGGCCGCCGGCGTCGCGCCGGGCCGGTGCTTCGCGGTCCTGATGATCGGCCGGCTGGACGACTATCTGCGGGAGGTGGCCCGCGACGCCCGGGCCGACGCCGGCGAGGCGGACGTCCGCCAGGCGGGCCTGGCCGTCGCGAAGCGGGCCTATTCCATTTACCGGGCCGAAAGGTACGACGCCGTGCTGCTCGTGGCCGCCATGCGCGGGACGCATCACGTTGCGGAACTGGCGGGCGCGGACCTCATCCTGTCCATCGCCCCGCCGTTCCAGGAGCAGGTGCTCGCCGGCGGACTGCCCCAGGAGGAACGCATCGGGGCGGAGGTGGCCCCGGACGTCATCGCGCGGCTGTCGCGGATGCCGGAGTTCGTCCGCGCGTACGAGCCGGACGGCCTGGCGCCGGAGGAGTTCGTGTCGTACGGCGTCACGCAGCGGACGCTGGCGCAGTTCTCGGACGCCGGCTGGAGACTCATGGAGAGTTTCCGTTAACGGCTGTCACTTGCCACTTGCCACTGGTTACGGCAGGAACAAGCGGCAAGTGGCAACATTGAACTTTCGTTCGGCAAGTGGCGAGAGGGAGGTTGCGATGAAGCGCATCGGGTTCATCGGCCTGGGCATCATGGGCGCCCCCATGGCGCGGAACCTCTTGAAGGCGGGCTACGCGCTTGCCGTCCACGACATCGTGTCCGAGAAGGTCCGTGCGCTGGCCGACGCCGGGGCGCAGGCGGCCGGCTCCGCCCGCGAGGCGGCCGCACGCAGCGACGTGGTCATCACGATGCTTCCCAACTCGCCCGAGGTCCGCCAGGCCGTGCTGGGCCCGGACGGCGTCCTGGAGGGCGCCCGGCCGGGGACGATCCTGGTCGATATGAGTTCCATCGCGCCGCTGGCCAGCCGCAGGATCGCCGAGGAGGTCAGCCGCAAGGGCGTCGTCATGCTCGACGCCCCGGTGAGCGGCGGGGAGCCGAAGGCCATCGAGGGCAAACTGGCCATCATGGTGGGCGGCCCGACGGAGGCCTTCGAGCAGGTGCGGCCGATCCTGGCCGTCATGGGGAGCGCCGTGACGCACGTGGGCGGAATCGGCAGCGGCAACGTCGCCAAGTTGGCCAACCAGATAATCGTCGCGCTGAACATTGCCGCCATGTCGGAGGCCATGGTCCTGGCGACCAAGGCGGGCGTGAGCGCCGAGAAGGTTTACCAGGCCATCCGGGGCGGCCTGGCCGCCAGCGCCGTCCTGGAGGCCAAGATGCCGCTCGTCCTCAAGGGCAACTTCAGGCCCGGGTTCCGAATCGAACTTCACATCAAGGACCTTCTGAACGCCCTCGACACCGCCCACGCCGTCGGCGTGCCGCTGCCGCTCTCCAGCGCCGTGACGGAGATCCTTCAGGCCCTCAAGATCGACGGCAAGGGCGCCGACGACCACGGGGGCATCATCCAGTTCTACGAACGGCTGGCCAGGACGGAGGTTCGCCATGCCGGTCCCTAGCGGTGCGTTAACACTGAACAGAAGGAGACGGACATGAACGGTAAGAATGGAGTGGACTCGCGGGCGGCCGGCGGCCGCCTGTCCCGCCGCGCCTTCATGCAGTCCGGCATCGCCGGGGTGACCGCGCTGTCGGCCGGCCGGGTGCTCGGCGCGAACGAGAGAATCGGCGTCGGCATCATCGGCTTCGGCCTGGTCGGGCGCATCCATACGCAGTCCTTCATGGAGCAGCCGGACGTCCGCATCGTCGCCGTGTCGGACGCCTATCAGCCCCGGCTGGACGCCGCGGCGGAGTTGGTCGGCGGCAACGTCGCCAAGCACCGCGATTTCCGCCGCATGCTCGACTCCAAGGACGCCGACGCGGTCGTCATAGCCACCCCGGACCACTGGCACGGCCTGATGACGATGATGGCGTGCGCGGCCGGCAAGGACGTGTTCGTCGAAAAACCGTTCTCGCTGTTCGTGCGCGAGGGCCGCTGGATGGTCCAGGCGGCCCGCCGCCACAAGCGCGTCGTGCAGGTGGGCGTGCAGAACCGGTCCGGGCCGGTCTTTCAGCGGGCGCGCGAGTTCATCCGCAAAGGGAAACTCGGCCAGGTGGTCTCCGCCCAGAACAGTTACTGGCGCAACGTCATGCCCGGCTTCGGCTCGCCGCCGGACCAGGACGCCCCGCCCGAGTTGGACTGGGAGATGTGGCTCGGCCCTGCCCCGGCCCGCCGCTACAATCCGAACCGGGCAATCTATCACTTCCGGTGGTTCTGGGACTACTCCGGCGGCCAGATGACCAACCTGGGGCAGCACTCCCTTGACCTGGTTCACTGGTTCCTGGACGTTCAGGCCCCCAAGGCCGTCTACAGCACCGGCGGCCGGTTCTTCCTCAAAGACAACTGCGAGGTTCCCGACACGCAGGACGTCATCCACGAGTACCCCGGCTTCACGGTAACAACGCAGTACCGCGAGGCCAGCGCCGGGCGCGGCGGCCTCGGCATGGGCGCGATGGTCTTCAGCGGCACCTTCGGCTCCATCGCCGTCAGCCGCGGCGGCTACGAGGTGTTCCCCGACCCGAAGATCAATCCGATTAACGCCGTGGCGTTGATGCTGGGCACGGGGCATCCCGTCGGCGGCCCGCAGCCCGTGCCGGAGGAAAAGGGGCGGTTCTGGACCGAGGGCGAGAAGGACGACTCGGGCGACGCGATGAAGGACTACCGCCGGCACGCACGAGACTTCCTGGACTGCATGCGCTCGCGCAAGGACCCGGCTGCGGACATCGAGAGCGGCCACCGCGTGGCCACGGCCTGCCACCTGGCCAACATCTCCCTCCTGACCGGCCGCAAAATCACGTGGGACGCCGAGAAGGAAGAAATCGTCGGCGACTCGGAGGCGTCGCGGATGCTGGTCCGCCCGTACCGCAAGCCGTGGGACGCCCAATTGCGGGCGCTGGGCGCCTGAGCAGCCGCGCGATGCCCGGACCGCTGGCGGCTCGAAAGGCGGTGCACTCCATGACATTTACAGGCCTGAATCGCCGCGAGTTGCTCCTGGCCCTCGCAGCGGGCGGTTCGGCCCTGCTGGGCGGCGGCGCGGCGGGTGCACCGGGGGGGCCCGCCCCCGTGCGGACCCGCATGGGCATCGTCACGTACGCGCTGGGCATCCACCAGCGGAACCGGTGGGAGGGCCGCCATCAGGGCCTGGCCCCGGCGCTGGCATTTCTCGAGGAATGCCGCATCCTGGGGGCCGGGGGCATCCAGTTTCAGTTCGGCCCGCAGGACCTGCCGCATGCCGCCGAGGTCCGCCGCAGGGCCGAAGCGTACCAGATGCACGTCGAGGCCATCATCGACCCCCCGGCCGGCGATTCGGTCCTCGAACAGTTCGAGCAGAAGGTGAAGGCCGCCAAGGAAGCCGGCGCCGCCGTCGCACGCACGGTCATCCTGCCGGGGCGGCGTTACGAACAGTTCAAGACGCTTGCGGAGTTCCGGGAATACGAAGCGCGGGGCATCAGGTCGCTTCAGCGGGCGGAACCGGTGTTGTCGCGCCAGGACTTCCGCCTGGCGGTCGAGAATCACAAGGACCAGGTCATCTCCGAGAAACTGGACATGCTGAAGCGCCTGGGCAGCGAACGCATCGGCCTGTGCGTTGACGTGGGCAACAACTTCGCCCTCATGGAAGACCCCCTGGAGGCCGTGCGCGCGTTTGCGCCGTGGGCCTTCACGGTGCACCTGAAGGACCAGGCGGTTGCGGATTGCCCCGAAGGATTCCTGCTTTCGGACGCCGCCCTCGGCGAGGGTTTCCTGGACCTGCCGGCGATGGTGGAAATCCTGCGCAAGGCAAAGCCCGAGGTCAAGTTCAACCTGGAGACCATCACCCGCGACGCCATCAAACTGCCGGTCCTTACCGACGGCTTCTGGGCGTCGCTGCCACACGCCAGGGCGCCCGCCCTGGCGCGCGCGGCCGGCATCATCAAGTCCAGGCCGCATGCCCAGCCGCCGGCGGCCGTTTCCAGGCTGCCGGTCGAAGAGCAACTCCGGATGGAACGCCGCAACGTGGAGCAAAGCATCGCTTACGCCCGCGAACATCTCGGACTGTAGCAGCAGCCCTGCGGGCCCGCGCCGTAGTGCGGAGTCTTGTGCTGCGCGCAGCAAGGCGTGGGGGGATAAACGCCCGCGATACGATGGCGTCCCCAGGAGGATTCGAACCTCCAACCTTTGGCTCCGGAGGCCAACGCTCTATCCAATTGAGCTATGGGGACGCTCCGAAAACGCATTCTAGCCGCCCGCCGATGGAGAGTCAATCCTCCGCCGCGCGACGCAGCGG
>VGYT01000346.1 GCA_016872895.1 Planctomycetota bacterium | reverse complement strand
GCGCGGCGTGGAGCCGCTGCTTGCGCACTACGATTTCCGCGCGGCCGGGGTGCTGGAAGACCTGGCGGCGGGGGTGAAGGCTGCGCCGTCGCTTGTGGCGGTGCATCCGAAGGTGCTCTCTCCGCTGCCGCCGCCCGCGCTGCGGGCGGCGTGGAGGAACGTCAACACGCCGGCCGACCTCGCCTGCCGCTGATTACTCCAGCGGAATCGCCGGGACGCGCGCGGCGGCGGCGTACGCGCCGGGATCCAACATCAGAAGTGCGTTAGCCCTGGAGAAGCCGACAAGGTCGGCGGGGCCGTGCGTGGGCAGTGGCACGGCCGCCCATCCGCCGGCATCGTGCCGCAGGACGGCCGGGGCGAAGTTCACGCGGTCATCCCTGGCTCGCGCCGGCGCCAGCAGCCGCGCCTCAAGCACCTGCCACGCGGCGTCGCTGCGGCCCATCATTCTCCGCAGGCACGGCCGCACGAAAAGGTGGAAGCCCACGAGCGTCGAAACGGGGTTCCCCGCCAAGCCGAAGACGACCGAGCGGCCGCGCGCGCCGAAAACGGTCGGCTTGCCCGGCTTCATGCGGACGGTGGCGAAGTGAATCGTCACACCCACGTCCTGGAGGACGCGCGGCACGAAGTCCCGCTCGCCCATGCTCACGCCGCCGGAGACGATGAGCACGTCGCGCCCCAAGCCCTGCTCGACCTTGGCCCGCAGGTCGGCGCGCTCGTCGCGGGCCACGCCGAGGTCGTCGGCAGGAACGCCGGCCGCGCGGCAGGAGGCGAGGAGGCTCGAAGAGTTGGCGTTGCGAATTTGCCCCGGGCCGGGCACGGACGAGACGGGCACGAGTTCCTCGCCGGTCGCCAGGACGGCGACGCGGGGGCGGCGGAAAACCGGCGCGCGATCGCGTCCTACGGCGGCCAGGACGCCGATCTCCGCTGGCCGCAGCAGGCGGCCGGCCTCAAGAACCGTCTCGCCGCGGCGGACGTCTTCGCCGCGCGGGCAAATGTTCGTGCGCTCCGCGTCGGCCCGCACGATCCGCACGCGGCCATCCAAGAGCGTCTCCGTGTCTTCCACCGGCACAACGAGGTCCGCCCCCGGCGGCACAGGCGCGCCGGTCATCGTCTTGGCGCACGCGCCCGGAGCCAGCGGCCGCGCGGGCGCCGTGCCGGCAGGCAATTCCTCGATTATCGCGAGGTCGGCCGGCAGGTGCGCAACGTCGGCCGCACGCACCGCGCAGCCGTCCATCGCGCTCTTGTCGAACGGCGGCAGGTCCATGTCGGCAGCGACCGGCTCGGCCAGGACCGCGCCGACGGCGTCGGCAAGCGGCACAAGCACCGGCTCCAGACGCGGCGACTCGCGGAGCACAATTTCCAGGGCCTCGTGCGGCGAAATCACGGCGGCGGCCCTCCCTCGTCTGTCGCGCCGAGGCCCAGCCGCCACGGGGCCGTATAGACGTTCATCCGCCGCGCGCGGGCAAAGCCGACGGCCGCGATCCCCGCCTGCGCCGCCAGTTGAATCGCCCGTGCGGTCACCGCCCCGCGGCTGACCAGGACGGGCACGCCCACGCGGGCGGCCTTTGCCAGGATGTCGGCACTCAGGCGGCCGGTGGAGAGAATCGCCAGGTCCGCCAACGCCCGGCCGGCCAAGGCGACGCCGTGGCAAGCCCGCCCGCGGCGCAAGCACCGGCCGATGACCTTATCGACGGCGTTGTGGCGGCCGAGGTCCTCAGCGAACGCAAGAAGGGTGCGGCCGTCGGTCGCGGCCGCCGCGTGCACGCCGCCCGTCTCGCGGAAGAGATCCCCCGCGGCATCCATGTCTTTCATGCGGTCCAGGAGGTCATGGGCCTCGAATCGTGCGTCGGACGCAACAGTCGGCAGGTCTTCGGCGGCGGACGAGGCGCCCCGCCCGCAGCCCGTCGAGATCGCCAGCCGCTCGCGGAACGCCACCAAGAGGTCCGGGTCAACCTCCGCCCGCACTTCAACGCGGCCCTGGTCGGGCGAAACGGAAATCGCGGTCACCGCCCCCGGCCCGGCGATAAGGCCCTCCGACGCCAGGAAACCCAGGGCAAAATCGTCCAGCGCCTCCGGCAGGCACCCGGCGCGCACCAGCACACGGCCGTTCAGCACCACTTCGACGATGGCCTCTTCGATGACCGTGTGCTCAGGCCCGCCCGGCCCGCCAGGGCGATGCCGTGGCAAGCCCGGTCCCACGCGCCGCACCGGAACCGTGCGCTTCACTGGCATGGCTCGACCCTGACGGCACAGACCTTGAACTCGGGGATCTTCGCCACGGGGTCCAGGGCCGCAATCGTGAGGCGGTTGGCCGGTGCCTCGGCGTAATGGAACGCCAGGAACACCGTGCCGGGAGCGACGCGGCCGGTGACCCTGGCGGCAATCTCGATCTGGCCGCGGCGCGACGTGACGCGCACCGGCTGCGTGTCGCGCACGCCCAGGCGGACGGCATCGTCGGGATGAATCTCGATCGCGCCGACGGAAACGAGGTCGGCCAGCACCCCCGACCGCCGCGACATCGACCCCGTGTGGAAGTGCTGGAGGATGCGGCCGGTGGAGAGAAGCAGCGGGTACTCGCCGTCCGGCAGTTCCTTCGGCGGAATGAACTCCACGGGATGGAACTTGCCCTTGCCGCGAGAGAACTTGCCGACGTGCAGGATGGGCGTGCCGGGGTGCTCGCGCGTGGGGCACGGCCACTGAAGGCCGCCCCGCTCAAGCCGCTCATGCGTCATGCCGCCGTAGATGGGCGAAAGCGACGCGATTTCTTCCATGATGGCCGCGGGCGACGCGTACGCCATCGGGTAGCCCATCCGGCGCGACAGGTCCGTGATAATCTCCCAGTCCTGGCGGGCCTGGCCAAGCGGCTCAAGGCCCTTGCGGACGCGCTGCACCCGCCGCTCGGTGCTTGTGAACGTGCCGTCCTTCTCGGCGAACGCGGCGGCAGGCAGCACGACGTGGGCCAGCCGCGCGGTCTCCGTAAGGAAGATGTCCTGCACCACGAGGAGGTCGAGTTTGCGCAGTCCCTCCTCCACGTGGTGGAGGTCCGGGTCGCTGAGCATGGGGTTCTCGCCCATGACATAGAGAGCGCGGAGTTTGCCCTCGGCGGCGGCCTGGAGCATCTCGACGACCGTCAGGCCGGGCCGGCCCGACAAGGGCGCGCCCCAGGCCTTCGAGAACTTCTCGCGCACCGCCTCGTCAGCCACCTTCTGGTAGCCGGGCAGGTCGGTGGGCAGCCCGCCGACGTCGCAGCAGCCCTGCACGTTGTTCTGGCCGCGCAGGGCGTTGACGCCCGCGCCGGGCTTGCCCACGTTGCCCGTGAGCATGGCCAGGTTCGCCAGGGCCAGGACGTTGTCCGTGCCCGTGGTGTGCTGCGTGATGCCCATCGAGTAAACGATGCTCGCGGCGGAGGCGCGGGCGTAAATGCGTGCGGCCTCGACGATTTTTTCGGCCGGCACGCCGGTAATGCCGGCAGCCATTTCGGGCGTGTACGGCTCGACTGCGCGGCGGAACTCGTCGAAGGCCTCGGTGCGCTGGGCGACGAACGTGCGGTCCTGGAGCCCCTCCTTGATAATGACGTGCGCCATGGCGTTTACCAGCGCCACGTCCGTGCCGCCCTTGTGGCGAAGGTGCAGGACGGCGAACTCCGTAAGTTCGATCTTCCGCGGGTCGGCCACGATGAGCGGGACGTTGCGCTGAAGCACCGCCCGCTTGATGGCCGCGCCGATGACCGGGTGGCACTCCGTAGTGTTAGAGCCGATGACGAAGATGCAGCCGGCGCAGGCGAAGTCCTCCACGGAGTTCGTCATGGCGCCGGAGCCGAAGGCCTTCGCCAGGCCCGCCACCGTGGATGCATGGCACAGCCGCGCGCAGTGGTCAACATTGTTCGTGCCGACGGCGGCCCGCATGAATTTCTGAAACAGGTAGTTTTCTTCATTCGTGCACTTCGCGGAAGCCATGCCGGCGGCGGCGTCCGGGCCGTACTGGGTGCGGATCGCCTTCAGCCGCCCGGCCACGAAATCGAGCGCCTCGTCCCAGGAGACGGGCGCCAGTTCGCCGCCCTTCCTGAGGAGCGGCTGCGTAAGGCGATCCTCGTGGCCGATGAAGTCTGTGCCGAAGCGGCCCTTGACGCACAGGAGACCGGCCGTCGGCCCCGCGCCCGGCTCGCCCGTGATGCTCACAATGCGGCTGCCGTGGAGATTCAGCACCAGCGTGCACCCGCAGCCGCAGTACGGGCAGACGGTGCGGACCTGGCGAAACTCCCACTGCCGCCCCTGACCCTGCGCCCCGGCGTACGCCAGGGCGCCCGTAGGGCAGACGTCGAGGCAGTTGCCGCACTCGGCGCAGGCCGATTCCTCTCGCCGCAGGCCCGGCGGCAGGCCGACGCGCACCTCGAAGCCGCGACCCAGGAAGTCCACCGCCCCGGACGCCTGCACCGCCTGGCAGACCTGCACGCACCGGCCGCACAGGATGCACTTGGAGCGGTCGTACGCGATGGCCGGGCCGTCCTGGACGGGCAGCACGGCCACCGTCGCGCCCGCGAAGCGCGATTCCTTCACGCCGAAGTCATAAGCATATTTCTGAAGCGCGCACACGCCCGACTTCTCGCACGTGAGGCAGTCGTGCGGAT
>VGYT01000345.1 GCA_016872895.1 Planctomycetota bacterium | reverse complement strand
AGGCCGAACGCCGCTACAGGCGCATCTTCCAGGTGGGCACCTTCGGCCGCTACGGCGCCATCAAGAGCGACAGGAGCCGCCTGACGCACAAGATAATGCGCAGCGGCCTCCTTAAGAACTGCCAGGGCGTGCACATCAAGAAGGGGGGCCTGAAGGTCAAAGAATGGAGCGGCATGGTGAACGCCAAGCCCCAACCCATTCCGCCCAACCTCGACTGGGACCTGTACTGCGGGCCGTCGCCGCTGAGGCCCTACCACCCGCACCGCCACGGGGGCACGCACCGCGGCTACTGGGACTACGAGGGCGGCGGCCTGGCCGACATGGGCCAGCACCACTTCGACCCCGTCCAGTGGATTTACGGCAAGGACGACACCAGCCCCGTGTCGGTCGAGGCGTACGCCCCGCCGGCGCCCCCCGAGGCGGTCGCCATGTGGGGCTGGGTGGAATTGACATACGCCGACGGCCTCACCTTCGTCATGGAGTCCACCGAGTGGGGCGAGCCGTACAACCGCAAGCAGGCCCGCGACGTCAGCCTGGCGGATCTTTCGGAGCAGGACCAGAAGAAGGTCCAGGCCATGCCCGACCCGGAGCCGTTCCCTGCGTTCCCGGAGGCCGTCAAGACGCGCAAGAAGCCGGGCGGCCACGCCGAGGCGGCGCACCGCTGCGCCACCCTGCTGCACCTGGCGAACATCGCCATCCGCACGGGCCGCAAACTCAAGTACGACCCCGTCAAGGAGGAGATCGTGGGCGACCCGGAGGCAAACCGCCTCGTCGTCCAACCCCTGCGCGCACCCTGGCGCATCTGACCGCCATCGAATCTGAAAGGATATATACATGGCTCCTTCTGACCAAGTAAAGGCCCTCGTGGACGAGATGCCGAAGGCCGACGAGCGCGGCATGTACTGCCACGTCGTAATCAGGGAACTGCCCCCCGAGAAGGGCAAGCGCCAGGTCGAGACGCAGCCCATCGACAAGGCGAAGATCGACAAGGCCATCGACGCCATCCAGAAGGGCGGCCGCGCGAGCGTCCTGGGCATCGTCGACATGCTCGTCGAACCCGGCGCTGGCGAGGACTACAAGGCCCGCTACGCGCTGCACTGCCTGGCGGTGCGCGTGTGCCAGATGAAGAAGGCGACCGGCGACGACAAGCCCCGCCGCGAGTTCGCCGAGGCCGTCGCGTCTGCGCTCGGCGCGGGCCGCCCGAAGGCCGTCCGGGCATATCTGGCCCAGGAGTTGCAGGTGGCGGGCGGGCAGGAGGCCGTTGCGGCCCTGGGCAAACTCCTCACGGACGAGGAAGCCTGCGATCCGGCGGCCCGGGCGCTGCTGTCCATCGGCGGTGCGGCCGTCGAGCAGTTCCGCGCGGCCCTCCCGGCCGCCAAGGGCTACTGCCGGCTGGCGGTGGTCCAGGCGCTCGGCGTAATGCGCGATGCCGCCAGCGTGCCCGCTCTCCAGGCCGCCCTTAAGGAGCCTGACCGCGAGGTGCGCATGGCCGCAGGGTGGGGCCTCGCGCGAATCGGCGACGCCTCCTCCGCCGACCTCCTGATGAAGGCCGCCGACGCCGAGCCCGGGTGGGAGCGCATCCAGGCCGTGAAGGCCTGCCTGATGCTGGCCGAGAACCTCCGGGCGGCTGGCAAGAAGGCCGAAGCGGTCAAGATTTATACGTATCTGCGCGACTCGCGCAAAGACAAGTCGGAGCAATACGTCCGCGAGGCGGCCGAGGCTGCCCTCGCCGCGGTGAAGTGACAGGGCGGGGCGACGGTCGTGAATCAGAGCCGCGGCCGCGAGCGAGCGGTGTTGTTGGTGTGCGCACGCCAGGGTGCCGCTCCCTCACGGTCGTGGCTCTGATAGGGCGCCTGGCTCACTTTTCGGCCGTCATAAGGCGAAGCGACAGCACCGCCTTGCCGCCCGGGACGAAATCGCCCGTAATGCGGATGGTTTCCACCGCGCCGGGCGCGAGCGGCCTGGCGTCGGCCTCAAGGTCCAGTTGCCTGCGCTCGCCGGGAGCCAGCGATATATCTGCGCCGAACCTGACCTGCACGGTCTTCGCCTCGGCGGCCGCGCGGCCGCCGACCGGCTTGTCGGAGAAGTTGTACGCGAAGACGGGCAGGGTCTGCGGCTTGTCGCTTGCCACCCGGTACGCCGAGTGCTTGAGGTCGGTCCGTTCCTTCGGCCAGACGGCCTGAAGGACGACCGGCGACGGCTCGCCCGGCAGCGCCGGCGGCGACTTCGGCGGCGGCTCGAGCGCCATCTTGGCGGCGGCGCCCGGCGCGAAGACGGCGAACACCGGCGCGCGGCCGAGCGCGAGCGGCCGCAGCCGCGGGCCGCCGCGGCCGAGATGGTCATAAACCGATTCCGCAGCGTCGGACAGGCCGAGGTCGGCCGATCCGTCGGAAGTCCACGCCACCAGGACGTCGCGCTCGCGGCCGTCAGGAAGTGCGCGGAAGGCGAAGGCGCGCACGTTCGGCGACGCGTCCTTGAGTTTCCCCAGCGGCCGCGCGCCGGCCAGCAGGCGCCCGACGGCCGCCAGCGCCGCGTACGCAGGGCGCGGCGTAAGGTCCGGTCTGAGGATGCCGAACTGCGTCTTGCCCTCCACGTAGTGGGGCAGCAGGAAGTAGAAGGCGGCCTGCGGCCCCTCGTGGAGCGCTGCGGCAAAGACCTGGGCGATCCGTTCGGCCTGGATGCGCAGGTCCGCGTCGCTCGGCTCCTTGAGTTTCTCGTCGCCCGACCACGGGACCGGCACGGCGAACTCCGTGGTCCACAGCGGGCGGCCGGCGCTCGCGGCCCGGAAGGCGGCGTAGATGCGCGGATAGTCGTCCGTGCGGCCGTAGTGGTGCAGGTTGAATGTATCGAAATACGGCCACGCCTGGTTCGCCGCCAGGTCGGCCAGGATGGCCGCGTTCGGCGTGGCGAAGACGTTGAGGCACGCCGTCGCCTGCGGGTTGCCCGCCTTCAGGCCCAGGCAGGCGGCCTTCTGGAGCGAGGCCATCTCGGCCCCCGTGTGGCCGCCGAACATGTCGATGTCGGCCTCGTTCCACGGCTCGAACGCGACGACCTGCCCGGCCCAGCGTCGGGCAATCTCGCGGTGGAAGCGGTGCGCGTCGCGCAGGTCCTCCGGAAACCGCTTGCCGTTCGCCCCCGCCCACGCGGGCGAACTGTGGTTGACCTGAAGCACCTTCAGCCCCGCCGCCGACTGGATGCGGGCGGAGGCGTCGTACCGCGTTGTGGGCGGGGCAAACTCGCTGCGCCGCGGCTCAACCTGGCCCCACGCCAGCCGGTCGCGGACCCAGCCTGCGCCCGCCAGTGCGCACAGATTCGCCGCCGCCGGCATGCGGTCTTCCTTGTAGAACCACGCCATCGCCACGTCGAGGCTGATGGGCGAGAAGGGCGGCGTGGGGGCGGCCAGAGGCTGAAGCACCGCGGCCGAGGTCCGCTGCTCGGGCGCATCGCCCCAGCGGATATCGTACCAGCCGACCGGCAGTTTGCCGACCTCGGCCCGGCCGGAGGTCGTCTTTCCCTCCGCAACCGTCTTGCCCTCGTAGTCCGTCACGCGCCACGTGGCCAGGTCCAGGACGGGGATAGTCGTGCTGACCGGTTCGCCCGCCAGAAAAACGTTGCCGGGGTGGTCGGGCAGGGGAGCGGGAATCGCCCGCTCGGCCGCGTGCGACGGCTGCGCCGCCAGGCACGCGGCGGCGGCACCCAGGAGAAGCATGCAGAGACGGTTCATGGTTGGCCCTCCGGGGCGGCCATCGCGGCGAGCAGCACGGCGAAAAGGGCGGCGCGGTGCATGGCTCGGACTCCGTCGGCGGTTCAGAGTTGTGAACCCACGGTGGCGGGCGACGTTTCGCGCTTTGTGCGGCAGCCGGGCCCTGGATTTTCGCCGCGCGGAAGGTATCTTCACGCGGGTTCAAAATACGCGGGCGGCGGACCCTGGGCGGAGCCACCAGTCATGAAGCGGCCGGTTTGCCTGACGCCATTCTTGATGCTGCCGGTCCTCGCAATCCTTGCCTCAAGCAGTGGCGCCGAAGCGCCGGCCGGGGCAGCGGGCGCGCCGGCCGCGGCCGCAGGCGCGCCAGGCGCGTCCTTCGCCGAGCAGGTCGAGGCCGAGTGGCTGAGCCCGCTGGGCCTCGCGCAGGCGCGCGGGCCGGCACGAGGCGTGACCACGCGCGAAGATGCCGCAGGCGCGTGCGACGGCACGAAGGACGGCAAGTGGGGCTTCCACACCGAGAACGAACGGGAACCCTGGTGGCAGGTGGACCTGGGTGACGTGCAGCCGCTGGAGCGCATACTCATCTTCAATCGTTGCGACAACGGCATGGCCGGGCGGGCTGCACGCCTTATCCTGCTCCTGTCGGACGACGGCAAGACGTGGCGCCGCGCCTACCAGCACGACGGCAAGGTCTTCGGCGGGACCACGGAAGGCAAGCCCCTGGCGGTGCCGCTTGACGGGGCTGCCGCGAGGTTCGTGCGCGTTCAGTTGGCCGGCAGCGGCTATCTCCATCTTGACGAGGTTGAAGTCTACGGCGCGGCGGATGCGACGAAGAACCTGGCGCTGGGCCGCGCGGCTGACCAGTCGAGCGTCAGCCGGTGGTCGGCCTCCCACAGGGGCGGGGCCGGGCCGCGAGGGGCCGCC
>VGYT01000344.1 GCA_016872895.1 Planctomycetota bacterium | reverse complement strand
GGATGGCCACCGACAACGGCAAGACGTGGAGCCTCCAGTCCAAACCGGTGGGCGACGAGGCCGGCACCACACCACCCGCGCTGAGCCGTCTGCCGGATGGCCGGCTGGTCCTGACCTACGGCTACCGCAAGCCGATCCAAGGCCCGACCTCGATTCGCGCCAAGCTCAGCGAGGATGACGGCAAGTCCTGGGGCGAGGAACTCATCCTGCGCACCGGCGGTGGCGACGAGGACATCGGCTATACGCGCCAAGTCGTTCGTCCCGATGGCAAGATCGTGACCATCTACTATTGGCAGGAGGACGAAAAGGCCGAGCGGGACATTGGCGCCACGATTTGGGACGCGAACACGGCCGCTGACCAGCCCAAGAATGAAGGAGCATCAAAATGAAAATCCTACGGAAACGCGCGGCCCTGGTTGCGAGTGTCGGCTTGGGCATGGCTCTGGGCAATTCCTCCCCAGCGGCGACCTACTACGTGGACGCGCGCAGCGGAAACGATGTCAGCAACGGCGCGTTGGCCTCGCCGTGGCGCACCCTGCGGAAAGCCGCCGACACCATGAAGGCAGGTGACACTGCCCTAGTGCGGGCGGGAACCTATCGCGAGACGGTCGCGCCGCAGAGCGGCCAGACCTTCGCGGCGTATGAGAGCGAGAAGCCGTTGATCACCGGCTGCGATCCCGTCAGCGGTTGGACGGTGTGTTCAGGGAGCATTTACAAGGCGAGGGTGAACGCGAAGGTGCTCGATGTCTTCGCCGGGGCGACCCCAATGCAAAAGGCGCGGCATCCGAATGAAGACGGCGACCCGCTCACTTGCGGCGAATGGGAAGCCGCGACCAACAGCCTGCAGTCGGCGGGCGGACGCGGCACGGGCAAGGTGGTGTTGTCGAAAACGAGCCGGCCCGCCGGTCACTGGGTGGGCGGCTGGTATTGTGGGGTGCATGGCAAGAACCCGTTCATGGTCGCCGAAGGCCGCATCACGGCGTCCAGCGGCACCGAACTCACCTGCACCGACCTCGGCCCGGGCTGGAAGGGCGTTTATGGGCAAATGTCGGGCGAGGGCCGTGGCTACATCACCGACCATCTGAACTGCCTCGACGCAGAGAAGGAATGGCACTGGCAGGACGGCGCACTCTACTTCCGGGCGCCAGGTGACGGCACGCCCGCCCATGTCGAGGCGCGCACGCGCATCTATGGGTTCATCCTGACAAACCAAAGTGACGTGACGCTCAAGGGACTGTATTTCCTCGGCGCTTCCGTGCAGATCAACGGCGGCAGCGACAACGTGCTGGACGGTTGCCATTTCCGGCACGTTTCGCCCTGGGGCACGCATTACTATACCGACGCGCGCAATTACTACTGGGGCGGCACGGTGGACGGCACGAGCGGGATTCACCTGGCGGGTACGAACCACACGATTCGCAACTGCTCGGTCGTCGGGGGTTCGGGCAACGGCATCCACCTGGCAGGCGGCGAGAATCTGACCGTGAGCAACAACTATGTGGCCGACTTCGGCTGGAGCGGGCGCTTCGTGCAATCGCCCGTCTCCGGATTCGGCGTCGGCCTGAACATTGTCCGCAACACCATCCTCCGTTCTTCCGGCCCCGGCATCTTCCTTTACCAGAAGAATCCCGGCGACGGCTCGAACGTCAACCACGTCAAGCAGGTTCGCATCTTGCACAACGACATCCGAGACTGCGGCTACCTGCTCGACGACAGCGGCAATGCGTTCATCTACATCCAGAACGCCGACGTGCCCAGCGCCGATCGCGCGCTGCACGGCGAGATTGCCTATAACGTGCTCATTCGCCAACTCGGCGGACAAAGCAAACACCATACCGGCGGCATCTACTTGGACAACGGGACGGACTTCTGTACGATCCATCACAATGTGGTAAATATGCAGGAGATCAAGAATCCGCGTACCGCAGCCGTTTTCCTGAACGCGGCCGGACACAACCAGGAAGACATCCTCGTCGCCCACAACACGCTGTGGGGCTACCGGGGCGGTCACATGTTCGGCGGTGGCATCGTGTTCTCGACGGGCGTCAGCAAAGGGGGGCGGCAGACGGGCGTCGTGGTCCGCAACAATCTCGCGCAGCATGAACCGATGCTGCGGCTCAATGATTGGCCTTATGGCAAGTCGAATCAAGGCGCGGGCGTTACTCCATCGCACAACCGGGGAAAGGCACTGGCGAGCGAATTCCTGGACCCGACCCACGGGAACTTCCGGCTGAAGCCCGGCTCAGCCTCCATCGATGCCGGCGCGGTCATTCCCGGCATCAACGACGCTGCCTCGGCCAGCCCATTCGCGGGCACCGCACCGGACCTGGGCGCGTATGAACACGGGGGCAAGGACTGGACCGCTGGTTCGACCATCAAGATCCCGCCCGCTTTTCCAAATGCGTCGGCCACCCCAATGGCTTCAGAAGCCACTGCATCCAACCAAGACAACACCGTGAAAAGCACCAACCCTATGACCAAGAACCTCCTCATCGCAAAGCTGCTCCTCGTGATGTCATCATGCCTGGCGAGTGGCGCGGAAACCATACATGCGGACGTCAGCCACGTCGTGGTCCGCAAACCGCCGGAAGGTCTCGGCTTCATGGCTCCCAACAACGGCGGCATCTGGAGCTGGGGTGACGAGATCCTCGTGATGTACGTCAACGGACCGCACAAGAACGGCACCGGCTGTGGCAGCCACTCGACGCAAGAGGGTGCCCCCGGTGCCACCTACGACACCTCCCGCAGCCTCGATGGCGGGGTCACGTGGGCGGAACACCGGACGGCGTTTCCGCGCCACGTCAAGTCGACCGGCTGGCCCGACCCGCAGCCCGTGCGGTTGACGACCCCGCTCGACTTCACCGATCCGAACACCATTGTGCATTTCCAGCGGGACGACACGGGGCTGACGTACCTTTACGTCTCGACCGACCGCGGGCGGAACTGGCGTGGACCGTACAACAACATCCCGAAATTCCTGAACGGCGTGGATGCCCGGACGTGTTACGAAGTGACCGGGCCGAAAAGCCTGACGGCCTACATGCAGGCCGCCACCACCAAGACCGACACATGCGCTCGTTACGATAGTTATGCGGTTCATACCACCGACGGCGGGCTCACGTGGACCTTGGGGCCGAAGATCAGCGTGCTGCCGGAATGTGGGACGGGCTGGAAGATCGAATGGGCAACTCACCCGTCCGTGACGCGGGTGGACGCGAACACCCTGATCGCCTCCTTCCGCAGCGGCCACCAACACGAGCAGGTGTGGACGCGCACCGGGTGGTTCGACCTCACCCGCAGCACGGACAACGGCAAGACCTGGTCGCATCTGATCCGGCTGGGCGAATCGCCCGGCAACAACAGTTGTCCCAACAGCACGGTGGTGGTCCCCCTGCCCGGCGGCAGGAAGCGCGTGGTCACGCTGATGTGGCTGCGTCCGCCGGACAAGCAATCTTGTGAGAAGTCGAAGCTTCTTGCGCGCTTCAGCGACGACAAGGGCGACACCTGGAGCGATCCGATCACCCTTCGCGATGACGTGTTCGGTTGGGACACAGGTTATCCCATCGCCACGGTGCGGGCGGACGGCAAGATCGTGGTTTGCTACTGGCTGAAAACCGTCAATCAAGATGAGTCGAACTACATCGGGGCCACCATTTGGGACTCCGCCAGCGGAGCGAGGGAGACGTTTTCGATTGATTCGGAGCGCAACATCTTCGCCCCGGGCACGAACAACCGCTGGGCCGTCAGCCCGCACGCTTCCACGATTGCCCAGACCACCGACGGCGTCATTGTCGCCGCCTGGTGGGCGGGGGAGGCTGAGAGAATGCCCGGAAACGATGTCTGGATGTCCCGGTTCATCAACGGCGCTTGGACCACGCCCTACAAGGCGGCGGACGGAGACGAAATCGAGAAGGATTACACCGTCGAGAACCCGACGCTCTTCCAGCCTGCGGGCGGCCCGCTGATGTTGTTCTATTACGCCGGGATTCCCAAGCGCAAGGATGTTGACAAGTACGGACGCCAGATGTGGGGCTTCATCAAAACGTCCACCGACAACGGTTTGACGTGGTCCGCCGCCCGCGCTCTCGGTAAAGACGAGAGGATCGAAGGCGGGAAACTCATCGGCCCGACCAAGAACCCGCCCATCCAACTGGCGGACGGCTCGATTCTTATTCCGAGCAACAACGAACCCGCGCTGCTGTCGGGCGGCATGGATGAAAAGATCTGGGCCAAATCCCACAAGTGGCACTTCGAGAAATCCACGGACATGGGCAAGACCTGGTTCGTCGTTGCGATTCTGCCCGAGAACCGGGAGTTCAACGCCATCCAACCTGGATTCCTTAAATTGGCAGACGGCAGATTGCTGGCGTTGGGCCGCAACGAGGGCAAAGGCCCTGAAACGCCCTGCGCCACCTCCTCGGACAACGGCAATACCTGGACCGGCATCACGGGTCTGGCCGCCTTGAAGCAGACCCATGCCGGCATCTGCCCCCGGACGCTCAGCGACGGCTCGCACATCTGCATCCTCAATCCGTCCACCGACTGGCGCAACCGGCTTGATCTGATGACCTCCACCGACGGCGTCAATTGGAAACTGGCACTGACCCTGAATCCTTCCGAAGACGGCTACATGGCCCACTATCCCCA
>VGYT01000343.1 GCA_016872895.1 Planctomycetota bacterium | reverse complement strand
CAAAAAGCGCGCGATTTTGCCTTACCCATCTTAACATTTTGCCCCTCTACCCCCTCTGGCGCTAGCGCCAGGGCCGTTTTGGCCCTCCGGAAGGGGCCAAAACGGGCGTTTTCGGGGCGCGCCGGCGCGGCCAAAAAGTTATCCACAGGTACGCTTGGGCGGCGGGGGCGTGGTGCCGCGCACGTTCAGCCGCGGCCGGTACGGCCGCGGCCGTCGCCGTATCGGCGACGGCTAAACAACGGCAGCGGCCGGGCGGGGGTCTTACGGCCGCAGGCCGAGCAGGCGGTCGCGCCAGTCGGCCTGTTCGTCGCCGGCGATGCGGCGGGCGGACTCCTCGTACTCCTTGCTGCCGTACTTGACCGCCGCCAGGCGCAGGGCGGGCGCGAGCAGGTGGGGGCGGAAGCGAACGATCTGCTTCTCGCGCCACTTCTCCGGGGCCAGGGCGAAGGGCAGGAGATAATCGAGCGCGGCGCGGATGCTCCGCCCGTCGGCCGTCCGGTGCTGCCACAGGTCAACGCCCACGCGCTCGCCCAGGACGGCCAGCGTGAACCAGCCGCGAAGGTTCATCGTGGAATAATCCCACGATTTTGTGCGTGCCAGTTCCTTGGGCTGGCGTCCGTCGGGCTCGATTTGTTTTGCGATGCGTCCGCGTGCCCGCTCCAGGGCCTCTCGCGCAAGGTCCGCGCGGCCCGCGAAGAGGGCGTAGGAAGCGGCCTGCGCATCGTACCACGTGCCGTGATTGTTGGATGCGGCGGCCTCGTCGCGGCCGATTTTGCTCTCGCGCAGCCAGGCGAGGTACTTCTCGAACCACGCCTGGAGGCCCCGCTGGTCGGCCTCGGTCCACGCCCGCGAGCCGCCCAGGAGACCCACGGCGTCCACCAGGCCGATGAGGTCGGTCGTGTCGATGACCCCGGCGGCGCGGCCGTCGGTTACGCCGGGCACGGCCTGCCCGAAGTTCAGGTTCGGGTTCATGCGGGTCTTCTCATCGAGGAACCACGCCCGCAGCAGGCGTGCGGCGTGCTGGGCGTATTCCTCGCGCCCGGTGAAGTACCAGGCCTGGGCGAGCGTCTCGGCGGCGGCGGCCATGCGGTCCATGGCGGTATTGTCGTACAGGCCGCGGTCCTGGTGGACCTCGCCGTCGCGGCGGATGTAGGGTTTGCCGTCGGGCTTGGAGGGGTCCGGCCACCAGTACGGGGCGAGGCTGAAGTAATCGTGCTTGTCGCCGCTCGGGGGGACGATCTTCTTGTCCGTGACAGCCAGCGGCCCCGTTCTGAGGGCGGACTCGGCCCTCTTGCGGAGGCCGTCGGCGGCCGACGCAAGTTCCTTGTCGCCCGCCGCCAGCCGGGCGCGGCTGGCCGCCAGAACCTTCGCATCGAGCACGAAGACCCGCGGCAAAGCGCCGGCCTGCGGCGGTTGTTCCGCCGCAGCCGCAGCGCGCGCGGCAAGGCACCAGATAAGAAGGAAAACCGCCGCTCGCCTCAAGGTTTTCTCCCTTCGCACGTGTGCCCGGCATAATCCAGACGCGACGGCTTCGCGCCGCTCGCCGTAAGGTCGCGGGTACGCGCCCCGGCATGGCGATGCGCCCCATTTTGCGCGGCGACTCTCCCGGCCCGCTGCGCAAGAACCGGAAAGCAGCGCCCTGGTACTATTTCGGCGTCGCGGCCTTGACCTGGAGTTCCACGGCCGCGCCGCCGAGGTCCATTTTCGGTTCAGGTCCGCGCACCTCCAGGTTGCCGCGGATGGCCTGCCACGGGTCGGAGAGGCCCTTCGGCGCGGCGCCTTTCAGGAACGGGATGGGGCGCGGGTCTTCCAGGACGCAGTCCGTAAACTCCAGGCCGCCGGTCCGCTGCGGCGTCTCCTTGATGCTCGCGGCGAACAGGAAGGCCGGCCGCTCGGGGCGCGGCTTCTCGGGCGCCGGCGCATCGGCCGCGTACTGCCACGTGCAGCGGACGAACCGCACACGCACCCGGTCGGGCGACTTGCCGCCCACCGTCAGGCCGCCCTGTGATGGCCCGTACCGGACGGCGCATCGGTGGAACTCAAGGATTCCCGCGGGGCCGCCGTCGCCGATGCGGTGTATGCCGATGGCCTCGCGGCCGGAGCCGCTTATGCGGCAGTCCTCGATGCGGATAGAGACGTCTGCCGTCGTCCGGTCCATCTGGTTCAGGTTCAGCGTGATGCCCGGGCCGCGGTTGTTCTCGATGCGGCAGCGGCGGACGGCGCAGCGTGCCAGGGCCTCGTCCTTGCGGTTCGGCTCGAAGTCGATGCCCGCCTGCGGCGCCGTGCCGCCCGTGTTGACGAACGACGAATCCTCGATAAGGAGGTCGCGGGCCGTGATGACGCTGATGCCCTGGCGTCGGTTGGAGTCGCACGTGACGCCCTGGATGACGATGCCCTCGTTGGCGGCGGGGCCGTCCCTGGTGCGGCCGTGGCCCAGGTAGATGCCGTCGCCGCCGCTCTCCTTCAGCGTAAGGCCGACGACCTTGACGTTCTTGCAGCCGAGGATGGCCAGGGCGTGGCGCCACTCGCCTTCCCGGTACTCCGCCTTCTGCATGCCGAGCGTCGCGCCGGGGCCGAGCAGGGCCAGGTTCGAGACGCCCGCCGCCGTGAACAGGCAGTCGCGCACGTCCGGGAACGCCCCCGGCCTGGCGGCAACCTCGGCGCCCTTCTCGAAGACGATTTCCTGGTCGCCGCGAAGCGCAATCGGCCGCACGAGCCACGGCTTGCCGACGTTCGGGACGACGACGCGCCTGGCGCCCGAGTCGATTGCGCCCTGGATGGCCGCCGTGGCGTCCTGCGGGTCGAACCCCCACCACGTTGCGTTGGCCTCGGTGCGCTTGCCCGACTTGACCTCCGCGACGGCCGCAGGGTCGGCCGGCGCAGCCGACAGCGCGGGCGGCGTCGCGGACGTGGCGTGCGCAGCAGACGCGGCAGGCGCCGCCCCGTCGGCCGCGCGGGCCGCCCCTTGCGCACCCGACGCGCCGCCTATGCCCGCTGCGCACAGGGCCGCGTGAAGCAGCGTTCGCCGATTCATAGGGAACCTCCGGCCGCACGCAATGCGCCGAACCGCGGGGACTCCACCGCCCGGCCGGCTTCTGCGCACCTGTGCGACAGGGCGCGCCACCTTACGCACCGGCGGTGCGAGATGCAAGCGCCCACAGCAAGCGCAACGGCGGCGCAGGTCAAAGCCCCCGGCACCGCCGGGGGATGATCGGCCCGCACCATCCATCCCCACGCGGTGCGTGGGGCTTGTTTGAACCATGCCCGAAACAGCGGGTACGGAGACCCGCCGCGCGAAATGCGGTGTAGGGCCGGGCGCGGGCCGGCGGCGAGCGCGGCGGGTCGTGGTTTATCCCGTCGGGACGCCCGCCGCGAAGCCTCGGGACTTACGCCGACGGGCGGGGCGTACCCAGGAACCGCGCGACGGCGGCCTGGCCGATGGCGCGGCCGGTGGCGGTGCGGTAGAGGCGCTCGACCAGCGTGCGGGCCTCCTCGGGCGCCAGTCCGCCGCATTCGTCGGGGATGTTGGCCAGGCGGTCGGCGTCCCACAGGATGCGGAACTCCGGCGTGTCGATGTCGCGGGCGGAGTGATGGCTGCCGATGATGCGCAGGACGTGCTCGGTGCGCTCGGCGTCCACCCCCAGGCGCTCCAGGATGGGGCGGGCGATGGGCGGGCCTTCGAGTTCCTGGAACTTCCCGGCGTTTGAACCGTGCTTGCGCTGGGCCGCCTGGATGCCGATGTCGTGCAGAACGGCGGCCGCGCGCACGACCAGCGGGTCGCCCCCTTCGCCGGCGAGTATCTGCTCGGCATAGTCGAGAACGGCCAGGGCGTGTCGGATGCGGCGCTGGTCGTCGCCGAAGACGGCCCGCATCTCGCGGATGAGCGCATCGGCAAGCGCCTCCCCCGCGTCGCCGGCCGGCTGGCCGAGGCACCTGGCGGCAAACTTGCACCACTTGGCGCAGCCGAGGTCGAACCGCGGGTTCGGCGCCGTCCGGCCGCACGCGCGGCAGCGGCGGCGCAGGTCGTCTTTCCAGAACTCCAGCGGCTCGCCGCAGCAGGGGCACGGCGACTCGAAAATGTCCGCGGGTTTCCAGAACCGCTTGTCCTGGCCCGGACACTGGCTTATGGCCATGACACACCTCCTGCCGCGAGGGCGGCGCGGCCGCAAACGCGCGGCGGGTACGGAGACCCGCCGCACAAAGGCGGCGCCCTCATCCATTATAATCGTACGGCGGGGGGCGCGGGAAAGCCTTGACGCAAGTCAAGAACGGGCGACAGCGGGCGCGGGCGGCAAACAGTGTTGAGTTTCCGCGCACGGCGGCGATAATGGCGGCAGCCTGTGTGCACACGCCCGCCGGTGGCGGGCATGTCGGGCGGGGGATTTCATGGCTGCGGCGGCTCAAGTGCGGGTCCATGAAGTGGAGTTCTGCGGCCGGGTCAAGTCGTGGATGGACGCCCTCATTGCCGCCCGCCCCGACTGGCCCTTCGAGCGGGTCGACATAGAGACGTTCGGCAGCGGCTCGCAGAAGCGGTCGGACCTGCGTCTGTTCGAGCGGGGCCGGCAGACACCCGTGCTTTGCGGCGAAGTGAAGATGCCGGGCACGCCCGAAGGCCGCAGCCCGTACGATGAAGGTTTGATGCAGGACG
>VGYT01000342.1 GCA_016872895.1 Planctomycetota bacterium | reverse complement strand
GGCCCTGGCGTAAGCCCGATACAAGTCTTGCGCGGTCGGTCGGGAGACCGGCCGCGCGGAACCTGCCTCGGACCGCCTAGCCCTGCAATCGCGCCAGGCGAAGGAAGTAGTTGGCCCCGGCGAAGTTCGGGTCCAGTTGCAGGACGTCGGCAAGGAGGTCGGCCGCGTCGGCGTATCGGCCGCTGAAGTAATAAACGTAGGCCAGGAGGAACTTCGTCTCCGGCGCGCGCGGCCTGAGTTGCACCGACCGCTCCAGGTCCTTCAGGTGCCGCTCGTACTCCTCGCGGTCGCCGTAGAACTCCTGGAGGCGGAACTCGTAGAGGCCCCAGTTCGGCTCCAGCGCCAGGGCGGCCGCCAGGTACCGCGCGGCCAGGCGGTATTCGCCGTTGGCGTAGGAGGCGTGGGTGAGCGCGAAGAGGGCGAACGGGTCCTGGGCCTTGAGTTTGTGGGCGGCCCGGTACGCCTCGCCGGCCTGCGTGAAATCGCCCATGAAGAAGCGGAAATCGCCGACGCGCATCTGATCTTCATATGTCTCCGGCGCACCCCGCAGCGCCGCAATCAGCCGGGCCCGCGCCTCGGGGCTGATGCCGGGCTCCTCCAGGCCGGTCAGTTCGGCGGCGGCCCGCCGGACGGCTTCCTCGACGGGGCGCTTGACGCTGTCGGCCACCCCGCCGCGGCGGACGACGTCCAGCAGCCCCTTCGCCACGGGGTCCGACGCGGCGGCCTTTCCCAGGCGCTCCTCGGCGGCCGGCACGTTGCCCAGGAACAGTTCAAAGAACCCCCCCAGGAAGTTCAGGTCGGCGTCGTCGGGCGCCCTGGCCAGTTGCGCCAGGAGTTCCTCGCGGATGCCCGTGACCTCCTTCGGCCCGCCCAGCACGTCGCGTAGGTTGGAGCCTACGATGCGCACCTTCTCGGGCCAGCCGGGCATGAGCGTAAGGGATCGGCGGGCCTCGGCGGCCCCCTTCTTCGTCTGCCCGGTCGCCAGAAGGCACAGCGCCAGGCCGCGGGCGGCGGTCGCGCTTGCCGCGTCGCGCTCCCCCAGGACGGCCCAGATCTGCCCGGCGGCCGCAAACCGACCGTTGTTCACCAGGAAGTTCGCAAGGGCCGCCAATTGCGTGTCGTAGAACTGGTCGAGGGCCATGCCCTCCGGCAGCGGACGCCCGAACAGCAGCGCCTGGGCGGCATCCAGGAACCGCTTCTCGCCAAGGCTCTGCTGCACCTCCTGCGTGAACGGCGCAAGGAACGCCTCCGGGCTGCCCGCCCGCGCCGCCACCAGGTCCAGCCGCGAGAAGAAACCGTAACCCAGCCCCGGCCGGTCCTGAAGCGGCATCGGGAACATGAACTGGCGGAAACTGACGCTTATCTGGCTGAGGCTTGCCTCGTCGACCTCGCGGATCGCCTCGACCAGCGACAGCGTCGTCTCGCGCAGTTTCGAGAACCGCGCACGCTTCTCGAACGCCAGCGAGTCGATCGTCCGCACACGCAGCCCCACCAGCGGACCCAGGCCCGGCCCCACCCCCAGGTCCGACGGCGATATCGGCCGGTACATGTTCACCGCCAGGCTCACCTCGACGCCCGCGCTGGACAGGTAACTGTAGCCGGCCGCGCCGGGGCGGCCTGTAAAGCGGCCGGCGGAAGTGTAGTAACTGGTGTCGCCCAGCGTGCGGCTGATGCGGGAACTGGGCAGGGCCTCGATGAAGTTCTGGCTCGGGCCGCTGCCTACGCTGCCGCGCTGCGCCCGCGCGGGCGCAGCCGCCACGAGGCACACCAGGCATCCGACGATGACGCAGACGTTTATCCTGCGCATAAAAGCCCCCGTCGTCCGTCAACACCCGCCATCCCGACAATTATCGGCGTTCCTGCGCCGCAGGACAAGCCTAACCCTGTCGCCACGGGCCGCCGCGCTTCCGGGCCAGAAAACGGTCCGCCGCGGCCTTCTCCTCGGGCGTCATCCTCAGGAACCCCAGCCGCCAGACGACCGTCAGGAAGATCGCCCCCATGACCACGTACAGTATGGCCGCATGGCGGCCCTTCAGGTACAGCACGAGCAGCCCCGCCACCGCCAGCACCACGCTCAGGCCGTACAGGATTCCGACCGTCGCGCGGACCGACAGGCCCAGCCGGTCCACCAGTTGATTATACAGGTGGCTGCGGTCGGGCATCATGACGGGCCGCCGGTTCGCCAGGCGCCGGATGAGCGCCACGCCCGTGTCGAAAATGGGCAGCCCGAAAATGAACAGCGCGCCTACGAACCACTTCACCATGCCGAACTTGCTGGCGAACATGATCATCATGGCCGCAAGCACGTACCCGATGAACACGCTGCCGGCGTCGCCCATGAAGATGCGCGCGGGGTTGAAGTTGTACGGCAGGAACCCGATGGCCGCCCCCGCCAGCGCAAACGAGACCACCATGATAAGGTCGGTGTACTCATAGTCGATCGCTCCCGCCCCGCGGCCGTACCTGGCCCACGCAACCAGCGCCGTGGCCAGCAGCAGGAACCCGATGGAGATGATGGCCGTGACGCCCGAGCAAAGCCCGTCGAGCCCATCCAGCAGGTTCGTCGCGTTCGTCGCCCCGAGGACCACCAGGAAGTGCACCGCCAGGCACACAATCACGACGAACCACGAGTCGCGCCCGAAGTCGAAGAAAGGCACGCCCGGATACGACGCATACGCATACCACCTGACCCCGCCCAGAAGCAGGATCGCCCCGGCCAGCGCCTGGCCCAAGAGTTTCGTCAGGGGGCGGATGTCCTTCAGGTCGTCCACCAGGCCCGTGATGAACGCCACCACCCCCCCGCCAACCACCGCCGCCACCGCACGCCAGTCCTCCTCCGGCCGCACGGCGTAGTACACCACCACCGCCGCCGTCCACGCCAGCCAGATCGCGCAGCCCCCCAGGTACGGAATCGGCTGCTTGTGGATCTTGACCGCGTCGTCGGGCTGGTCCCAGATGCCGCGGCGCATCGCCAGCCGCCGCACCAGCGGCGTCGCCAGCAGGCTCACCATCAGCGCGCCCAGGAACACCCAGATGCCCGGCGACCACAGGTTCGCCAGCGCCTCGGTCCAGGGCCCGGCTTCTGTCGGGAACACGCACGTCCCCTTGCTGCCCCGAAATCAACAATACAACGCCCGTTAGCGCGGCGGGTACGGAGCCCCGCTGCGCAAAGGCGCACAACGCAGCGGCGCGCAATTCACTCGCCCGCACGGACAGCCGCCAGGCACAGCCCCCCGGCACTGCCCTTCGGCGGGAACAGGGCGGTCAGCCGGCCCAACCGCCGGGAATGGCACCTGTTGCGCGGCCGATACGTCACCCCGGCGCCTTATTCGCTCGACGCTGGCGGCGGTACGGGCACTTTCAAGCGGGGCCGCGCGGCTCACCGTGCCTGCCCGCCGTCAATACAGAATCGTACTGCGTCCCCGGAATGGCGTGTTCTGCCGCCGCCCGGGAACAACGTTGGCGCAGCGCTACCCCTTCCCCTCGCCGGGCAACTCATCTGCGCGGCGGAACACCGCCGCATCGTACCGCAGCATCAGCAGCCCGTCCTGCCAGTCCGCGGGATGGATGTCGGGCTTGCGGCCGATGTGCTCTTCCAGGAGCCAGAGCGGGAAGTCGGCCCCCGCCTGGATGGCCAGCGGCACGCCGCCGCCGAACCGCGGGTTCATCTCGATGAACTTGACCGCCCCCCCTTCCGTCAGGAAACACTGGAGCGTGATGACGCCGCGGCACTCGCCCAGCGCCTTGACGAGGCGCAGGCTCTGCCGCATGATCTCAAGGTTGCGCACCGTGCGCGCCTTGGCCACTTCCCCGCCGCGAACCTCCAGCCGCAGCCGCGGCACGGCCACGCGGGCCGCGCCGTCAAGCCCGGCGTACACGTCCACCGTGTGCTCCGCGCCGCGGATGAACTCCTGGATGACGTGCTCGTCGCGCCCGCGGCAGTAAAAGACCAGCGACTCCCGGTCCGGCAGATAGTGCACGTCCTTGGCGCTTGAGCCGTATCGCGGCTTGATAAAGAGCGGGAACGGCCCCGCCAGGGCCTTCTCGTACGGAATGACTTCGGCCGTGTCGAAGCCGTGGGCCTTGAGGAACTCGTAGGTTCTCTGCTTGTCGCGGCAGATATCGACGACGCCCGGCGACGAAATCACCAGCCGCACACCCGCCTCCGCGAACCGCTCTCGCGCCGAGGCAAGGGCCGGCAGTTCCCAGTCGATGAGCGGCACGACGAGGCCGATTTCGCGCTCCCGGCAGAGGCCCAGGAGCGCCTCCACGTAGTCCGGCCCGTCCACCGAGGGCACAAGCAGCCCCTCGTCGGCCACGTGGAACCCCGGCGCAAGCGCAGAGCGGTCCGCCCCGTACAGGCGGCCCTTGAGGCCCAGGTAGGCCATCGCCCGCCGGAACGCCTCCAGCAGCGCAACGCGCCGCCCGATGCACGTCAGCAGAATGTTAAGCGTCTCGGCCACTGTTTCCCCCACGGCCGCCAGGCCCCAGGTTGCGCAGAAATGGCTCCCTCATAAGCATACCGCCGACTCGGCCGCTGTCAACCCGCCGCCCGCGCAAACAGCGGTGAAGAACCTCCCGACTATGACACGGCGGGACTGGGATGTGACGAGGTTGAGGACGGTCGCGGCGCATGGGGGGCGTGGCGGCCGGTTGGCCGCGGGG
>VGYT01000341.1 GCA_016872895.1 Planctomycetota bacterium | reverse complement strand
GATCAGACGCTCGGCCGCCGGCGCGAGGAAGTCCAGGCCGATTACGACAAGTTCATCCCGCTGGTGTACGACCACTACGAGAAGATCGCGCGGCAACTGGGCGGCCGCGCGTTCTGGGAGGTCGCCTACGACCTGGTGAACGAGCCGTTCGACCACAAGCATCAGAAGTACAACCCGGCGATGAAGGAACTCACGCGGCGCGTGCGGGCGATAGACCGCCGGCACCTTCTCTACATTGAGCCGTGCGAGGCCTGGGGGGCAATACAGCAGATGGCCCTCGTGGAGCCGACGGGCGACCCGCTGACGGCGTACAGTTTCCACGATTACAACTTCCGCCTGCACAGGCCCGCCGACCGCTGGCCCACGCTGGAGAAAGACATCACAAACATTTACCAGATGTGGCTGCCGGCGATCGTCTTTCAGATAAAGCACGGCGTGTGCCTGCACTGCGGCGAATTCGGCGGGTTCGCCGAATCGACCAACGACACCCTTGCGCAGGCGCTGCTTATGAACGACTTCTTCCGCATCTTCGACCAGTTCGGCATGCATCACCATTACTACACCGGCCGCGGGATTTACGAGCGCCCGGCCGACGGGAGCCTGCGCCCGTCGAACGTGGCGCGGGCCTACCGGGCGTACTTCGGCCGCGGGGACTTCAACATATATTACAAGAAGTGGCCCGGGCATCGCGACGCGCGATGACCGCGGCCAGGGGAAGGCTCGATCGAACCGCAAAGAACGCAAAGGCACATATATAATATGGTCTGTGTCTCTGAGCCGTCAGATTGACCCGGCCTCTCTTTGCGTTCTTTGCGCTCATTGCGGTTAAACCGCGTTATCGGGGCGGCCCGCCGCTGCGCGTGCCTCCGACCCTGCCGCCCGCCCCGCGAAGTCGTCCTGCAAGTAATTGACCGCAAAGCACTTGCTCGTTACTATCGGGTGCATGACAACTCCGCCTGACGTCGAACAGCGGCTGCGGCAGTTCGCGCAAGACTACCGGCGCATCGCCGCCGAGGTGCGCCGCGTCATCGTCGGCCACGAGGACGTTCTGGAGGGGGTCCTGTTGTGCCTTCTGACCGACGGCCACGCCCTGCTTGAGGGCGTGCCGGGCATCGGCAAGACGCTGCTGGTGCGGACGCTGGCCGAGGCGCTGGACCTAGAGTTCCGGCGCATCCAGTTCACGCCCGACCTCATGCCCGCCGACATCGTGGGCACGAACGTCATCACCGAGGCGGCCGAGGGCCGCCGCGAGTGGGAGTTCCGCCCGGGGCCCATCTTCGGCAACCTCATCCTGGCCGACGAGATAAACCGCGCCACGCCCAAGACGCAGTCGGCCCTGCTTGAAGCGATGCAGGAGCGCAGCGTAACCGTGGCGGGCACGACGCGCCGGCTTACCGAGCCGTTCCTGGTGCTGGCGACGCAGAACCCGCTGGAGATGGAAGGCACGTACCCGCTGCCCGAGGCGCAACTGGACAGGTTCCTGCTGAAACTGCTGATGCGGATGCCGGGGCGCGAGGAAATCAGCGAGATCGTGGCCCGGACCACCGGCCGCCAGGCGCCGCGCGCCGGCCGCGCGGCCGACGCGGCGGCGGTCCTGTCGATGCGCGGCCTGGTGCGCGAGGTGCCGGCGGCCTCGCACGTGCGCGGGTACGCGGCGGACCTGGTGCTGGCGACGCACCCGGAGCGGCCGGAGTCGCCGCCGCTGGTGCGGAAGTTCGTCCGCTACGGCGCAAGCCCGCGGGCCGCCCAGGCGATGGTGCTGGGGGGCAAGGCCCTGGCCCTTGCGGCCGGGCGGTACAACGTGGCCTTCGAGGACCTGAGGCGGATGGCCCGGCCCGCCCTGCGGCACCGGCTGATCCTCAATTTCGAGGCCGAGGCGGAGAAGATCGACCCCGACGCCATCGTCGGCGGCGTCCTTGAGCACGTGCCGGAACCGGGAACCTGACGCCGTTCCCATTTTTGATTTTAGATTGTTGATTTTCGATTGAACAGTACGGCCGGGCGGGGGAGGCCATGACCGAACAGGAACTGAAGGCGAGAACAAAGCAGTTCGCACTGCGAATCATGCGGCTCGTTCGAGCACTGCCGAAGAACCTGGAGGGGCGCGTCATCGGGGGGCAGTTGCTTCGTTGTGGCACGTCCGTCGGCGCCAACTACCGAGCCGTGTGCCGGGGGCGGTCGAAGGCGGATTTCGTGGCGAAGATGGCCATCGCGGAAGAGGAGGCAGACGAGGCGTCGTACTGGCTCGAGTTGATCGTCGAGGGGGGCTTGATGACCGAGCCGCGCATGCGGCCCTTGTTGAAAGAGGCCAACGAACTGGTGGCGATCCTGACGGCCTCGCGCAAGTCGGCGTCGCGCTGAGCCGTTCAATCGAAAATCAACAATCTAAAATCGAAAATGGGCCGACCTCATGCCCGCCTCTCGGGACGTCTTGTTTGACTCCGACTTCCTCCGGCGCCTGGAGTACCTGCGCGTGGTCGCGCGGCGGACGTTCGCGGGCACGGCGGCCGGCGGGCGGACGGGCCGGCGCACGGGGCCGGGCCTGGAGTTCTCCGAGCACCGCGATTACTCGCCCGGCGACGATTTCCGGCACATCGACTGGGCCGCGTTCGGCCGCCTGGACAGGCTGATGCTGCGCCTGTGCCAGACGGAAGAGGACCTGGCCATCTACTTCCTCGTGGACGCCTCGGCCTCGATGGCCACGGGCCGGCCGCCGAAGTTCGACCACGCCCGCCGCCTGGCGGCCGCCCTGGCGTACGTGGGCCTCGCGAGCCTTGAACGGGTGCGCATCCTGGCCGTTGACGGCGGGGTGCGGGCGCACCTTGAGGCGGGTCGCGGCGGGGGGCACATCCTGGGCGTCCTGGATTTCCTGCGGGGCCTCGCGGCCGAGGGGCCCACGGACCTCGCGCGGGCGGTCGAGGCGTTCCTGCCGCACGCGCCGCAGACGGGCCTCGCGGTGCTCATCTCGGACCTTCTGGACCCGGCCGGATACCAGAAGCCGCTGGCAACGCTCCAGGCCCGCGGCTTCGAGGCCTGGTGCCTGCACGTGACGGATGCGGCGGACCTTGCGCCGCCGGGCCTGGGCGACCTGGCCGTCACCGACGCCGAGACGGGCGAGGTGCTGGGCGTGCACCTGACGGACGACCTGCGGCAGCGCCTCGGGGCCGCGGCCGACGCGCTGAAGGAAGAGGCGGGCGCCTGGTGCCTTGAGCGCGGCATAGGTTACGCCGAGGCGCCGACCGCCGCGCCGGTTGATGCCCTGGTGCTGGACGTGCTGCGCAGGGGGGGATTCCTCACGTAAGACTTTTTAGATTCTGGACAGGAAAGAAACAGCGCGGTCGTTATACGTACACTGGGTGCAATGCACCCACGGGGCGGATCTGCAAGGACCTTGCCGGACAGAATAGGAGCGGAGTATGGGCGAGTTCCTCTTGTACATTGTTTTCAGTATCACGTTTCTTGCTGTGGTAGCATGGGTCATCGTCAAGAAACTACTTGGGCTATTCATGGCGTGGAGGTCCGAGAGGGGGCAAGAGTCCACAACGCCTCTCAAGGTGGGCGACACCCTCAAGATGAGAGAGGCCCTTGATCTCATCATAAGGCAAGGAGGAGAAGGCTCGTTCGTGATCTTCGAGGAGCCATGCTTACGCAAGTTCGTGCAATTTGCCGGTTCGCAGACTGAGGGCCTTCTGCTGGATTTGCCCAGCCCGGCTTTAAGCGAAGATGAAATGACCCGCGCCAGGGACTTCTTCAGGGAACTCGGCGTTGACAGCCATGCCCACGTTGAGGTTCCCGATGATAATGGCCGTCCTGCAAAATGGGTTGCGACGTTTCAGATGAAACTGGGCAACGACACGCGCCGTGCAGCCCAACTTGCATGCGGCGTCTTTCTGCGGGTGTTCCGGTTGTCGCCTGACGCAGCCATCATCGCCCGTGTAAACCTTAACGCATAGGATGATGATTTGGGACAGGTCGGAGGGCCTACGCCGCATACCCGGTGGAGCGGCGGATGAAAATGCGGGAAAGGAGATTGCCGGTGGCCGACGAACTGAAGCGACTCATTCTTCCTGAACTCTACACGCACTTCAATCAGCCCGCCAATAAGGAGCGCCTTAGAATGGTCGCCTGGTGGGGCCACTCCTTCGAGCCGTGGCTCAAGTTTGAGGTTGTCTTTGCGCTCGAACCCCTCATGCAGCGGATGACGGGGGATCCCTGGGAGTACGAGGCGTGGGACATGGAGCAAAGGCGGCCTGGCCTTGGCCGGGTGGATATCGTCTTTGGCGGGCGAAGGCCACTTTGTGTGCAGTTGAAAGTGTGTGCGCCCTGCTGGGGGTACAAGCCCAAGTTCTGTGCGGGCCCCAACTCCCTCCTGGAGGACATAGAGAATGTGCGGGCTTACCGCAGGGAAGCGGCGGCTTGCCTGCTGTTTACTCTGGAACACGCGGGATCCGAAATGGTCTTTGAGGAAATCGGGCTGCCTCCGCCTGAGGGGGACCACAAAGGCAGAATCGAGTTGGGCGAGTCTTGGTGCGATGCATGCTGGTGGCGTAGCGAAAGGACCGCCAAGGAGCAGCCCATGTGGGCTCGATTCTACTACTGGACCAACGGCCTGTGAACCAGGATGCGAGCACGCCGCCAAACCGACGCCGAGACGGGCCAGGTGCTCAGCGTGCACCTGACGGACGACCTGCGGCAGCGCCTCGGGGCCGCGGCCGA
>VGYT01000340.1 GCA_016872895.1 Planctomycetota bacterium | reverse complement strand
CCCCGGCACCGCCGGGGGATGATCAGCCCGCACCATCCATCCCCACGCGGTGCGTGGGGCTTGTTTGAACCATGCCCAAAAAGCCGCGGCCGTCGTAAGCGTAGGGCGGGGCAGCGCCCGGGCTTACTCTCGGGGTCAGTTACGGCGGGTGGATGCGCGGGCACTGAGCCGGCCTGCGGTGCCCGCCGCCCCGCGATTGCGACGGCAGTTCCAAGTTCCAGGTTTCAGGTTCCAAGTTCCAGGCAGCGCATTCCAGGTTCCAAGTACAAGGCGCGCGCCCGCCAAGGCGGGCGGCTAAAGTCGCCGTTACCGTACCTGTGGATAACTTTTTGACCGCGCCGGCGCGCCCCGAAAACGGGCTTTTTGACGCCTTCCGGAGGGGCAAAACGGCCCTGGCGCTAGCGCCAGAGGGGGTAGAGGGGCAAAATGTTAAGATAGGTAAGGCAAAATCGCGCGCTTTTTGAACGTTTTTGATCGGTTTTGACCGGAACAGGGTCCGATTTTGCGTTTTTTGACCGTTTTTGGCGGCCTGCCATATTGGCAGTTATAGATACTTCTTTGTGGATAACTTTTTCACGAGGCCCGGCTTCGCCCCGCCGCAGGCGGGCTGCGCCGGGGCGACGCCCGGCGGGCGGTTTTTGAGCGCCGGAAGATGGGGAAGACAGGCAAGGCGGGCAAGCGACGGCGGGGGTCGGGAATCGCAGTTCGGGAATCGCAACGGGCAGGCGGCAACACTCGACGGCTGTCCGGCCGAGTGGTTGCATCAGCGGCCGTGCCGCGCCGGTGCTGCTCTGAGAAGCAGCGATGGTCCTTGGCTACGAAGCACGAGCGGCCCGCCCTCCGGCCTGGCGGGCCGCGCCAAGACTGCACTTGCGGCCGGGGGAGGGGGGGCCGTATAATCCCCGCGCCTTGCGGAAGGTACCGCCGGGGGCGCGTGCTTTCGCAGCGGCGCGAAAGCATGGCACCCAGGCGTTCCTTGCGGCGGAACGTGGCGGCGGGGGACGTGCTTTCGCAACGGCGGGAAAGCATGGGACCCGTTCCGGCCCTCTCCCGCCTGCCCGCCGGCCGGCAGGCGGGCTGGGGGAGGGGGAGAGAAAGGGAGCGGCTGTGCTGGCGAAGCGCATCATACCGTGCCTGGACGTGGACCGCGGCCGCGTGGTCAAGGGGACGAAGTTCCTCGACCTGCGGGATGCCGGCGACCCGGTGCAGGTGGCGGCCAGGTACGATGCCGAGGGTGCGGATGAACTTGTGTTCCTCGATATCACGGCCAGCCACGAAGAGCGCGACATCATCATCGGCATCGTCAGCCGCACGGCAGAGCAGGTATTCATGCCGCTGACGGTGGGCGGGGGCATCCGGACGCTGGAGGACATCCGGCGTCTGCTTGCGGCCGGGGCCGACAAGGTGTCGGTGAACTCGGCGGCGGTGCGCGACCCGGACTTCATCCGTCGTGCGGCCGACCGCTTCGGCAGCCAGTGCATCGTGGTGGCGATTGACCCGAAGCGCGTGCGCGAGAACGGGCAGGAAGTCTGGCGCGTCCATATAAACGGCGGGCGCGTGCCGACCGGCCTGGAGGCGGTCTCCTGGGCGCGGCGGGCCGAGCAACTGGGGGGCGGCGAGATACTCCTGACGAGCATGGACGCCGACGGCACGCAGGACGGGTACGACATCCCGATGACGCGCGCGGTGGCCGAGGCCGTCAGCATTCCCGTCATCGCCAGCGGCGGGTGCGGATGGCCGGAGCACATCGTGGAGGTGCTGACGGCGGGCCGGGCCGACGCGGCGCTTGCGGCCAGCATCTTCCATTACCGGCGGTTCTCCATCGACGACGCCAAGCGGGCGATGGAGGGGGCGGGGGTGCCGGTGCGGCAGGTTCCAAGTTAATACTGCGGCGCCACTTGACAGGTTGCGCGGCGGCTCTCCTGAGCCGCCGCGCACGGACGGGCGGGGGCGCGGGGGCTCGCGGCGGGTCGGGAGACCCGCCGCGCACGGCCTCAAAGTCAAGCGCGCTCGGGAAGCGGGGCAACAGCATGACCAGCGAGAAGTGGCACCTGGGTCCGAAGGAACTGTTCGGCCTGGCGCTTGAGCGAGAGGCGTCGGACATCCATCTGAAGGCTGGGCAGCCGCCGCTCTTGCGCATCGCCGGGGCCGTCCAGCCGACCGACCTGGCGACGCTCGGGGCAGAGGAGATTCTGAGCCTGGTCCGGGCCCTGATGGACGAGCGCATCCGGCGCCGCTTCGAGGAAACCGGCAGCGCCGACTTCGCCTACCAGATGGAGACGGGCGACCGGTTCCGCGTGAACGTTTACCGGCAGCGCGGGTACGTGAGTCTTGCGGCCCGGCGGGTCAGCCGCCGCATACCATCCTTTCAGCAACTGCACCTGCCGGAGAAGATACTTCAGCAGGCGTGCGACGCGCGGCAGGGGCTGGTGATTTTTGCGGGCGTGCGCGGGACGGGCAAATCGACGAGCATCGCGGCGTGCCTGGAACAGATCAACCAGACTCGCCGCTGCCACATACTTACGATGGAAGACCCCATCGAGTACCTGTTCGAAGACAAGATGGCGTTCGTCAACCAGCGGGAGATAGGAACCGACGCGCCTTCGTTCGACGAGGCGCTGCGGTGTCTTGCGCGCGAGGACCCCGACGTGGTCCTGGTGGGCGAGGTCCGCGACAAGAACACCTGCGAGAGCGTGCTGCGCGCGGCGGAGGCGAGCCGGCTTGTGTTCACGACGGTGCACGCCACGAGCGCCTCGGCGGTGATCGGGCGGATGCTGGAGATGTTCCCGTCGGAGGACCGGCGTCTTGTGCGCGAGATTCTTGCGGCGCACCTTGTGCTGGTAATCTGCCAGGTGCTTGTGGCCTCGGCCGACCCGAACGTGCCGCGCGTCCCCGCCACGGAGATTCTCTTGCCGACGCCGGCGGTGCGCAAGATGATCCGCGACGGCGAGGAGGCGGCCCTGCCGGACCTCATGGCCTCCGACAAGGACTACGGCATGCACGATTTCACGCAGGACCTGGCCCGACTGGTGCGTGAAGAGTGGGTTGACCCGAAGGTGGCGTACGAGGCGACGCCTAACCCCGAGACGCTCAAGATGGCCATCCGCGGCATCGCCGTGAAGCAGGGGACCATGCGATGAGGCCAGCCGGCGGCGAGGCCACCGTGTCGGTCCGACGGCATTGCGGACGCATGGCGCGAGCGAGCGCGGCGGGTCTCCCGACCCGCCGCGCGGTGAAGCGCGCGGGTGCGCGCGGCGGGTCGGGAGGCCCGCCGCGATCAACGTTGCGGGGCGCTGCCGTGTTGGCCTGCGCGGCGATTGTCCTGGGCGCGATTGCGTCGCAGGCCGGTGCGGCCGCTTCGGCGCCGGCGGGCGCCGCGCCGGCCGCCGCCCCGTCGGCAGCGGCGGAAGATGCGCCGGGCTTCGAGAAGCCTGCGCTTGCCGCCCCGCGCCTGTACGCCCTGAGCATCGTGAAGGTCGTTCTCGTCCTGGTCTTTTCCGCAATCGTGTTCTACGTGTGTCACTGGACGTTTCTGGATACGAGGTTCGTCAATACGAACCAGGCGGCGTGGGACGGGGTGGTCCTGGCGGGGGCCGGGGCGGGGCTTGCCGCGGCCGTCCTTGTGCCGGTGCTTTACGTCGGCCTGCCGCTGGGCGCCGTCCTTTTCATCGGCGCCTCCGTGGCCTACGCGATGCACCGCAACGGCCTGGTGACGGCCCCGCTGCGGGTGCTTACCGGGGCGCACTGGACGCGCATCGGGCGGCGCCTGTCCGGGCGCAAAGCGGTGGAGGCCGAGGCCGGGGCCGTCAGCGCCGCCGGGCGGCGGATCGTCTTCATGGGGGTCGACGACCTCCAGGTGCGCCTGGAGTTCGAGTCGGAGGCGGAGCGCCGGGCCTTCCGCGAAGTGGAGCGGGTTCTGGCGGCGGCCATCGGGCGGCGGGCGTCAACGGTGGGGTACCTGGCGCGCGGCGGCAAGGGCGAGGTCAAGTTGCGCATCAGCGGCCAGACGTACGGGGGCGGCGACGTGGAGCGCCCCGCGGCGGACCATTTTCCCGCCCTGCTGAAGCGCCTGGCCGGCCTCGACCCGGGGGAGACGCGCAAGCCCCAGGAAGGCCGCGTCCGCGCCATCGTCGGCAGCGGGCAGTATGAACTGCGCGTCAGGACGGCCGGCACCGTCAAGGGCGAGCAGGTCGCCGTGCGGGTCATCGACCTTGTGGCCAGCCAGATGCGGCTGGACCAGTTGGGCCTGACCGACCTGGAGTCGGCGGCCATGAAGGAGGCCCTGGCTGCGAGGCCGGGCCTGGTGCTCCTGTCGGGACCGCAGGACTCGGGCCTGACGACCACGCTGCACGCGTGCCTGCGGCACTTCGACCGCTATATCAACAACGTCATCTGCTTCGAGCCGCAGACCGACATCGAGGTCGAGAACATCCAGCACATCCTGGTGAACCAGGAGGACGGGCCCGTTGCGGCCGCCGAGGTCCGCAGCCGCATACGCATGGAACCGGACGTCGTCGGCTTCGACTCGGTTTACCAGCCGGAGATCGCGGGCCTTCTGGCGGAAGCCGCCAAGGAGCACACCGTTATCGTCGGCATCCGCGCTTCTGACGCCACGCAGGCCCTTACGCGGCTGGCCGGCCTGCTGGGGTCCGCGGCGCCGCTGGCCGAGCGGCTCCAGGCGGTCGTCAACCAGCGGCTGGTGCGCCTGCTGTGCCCCGACTGCAAGGA
>VGYT01000339.1 GCA_016872895.1 Planctomycetota bacterium | reverse complement strand
CCTCAGGATGGCCACGAGGCCCCGCAGCGATTCGTTGACCGAATCGTGGTCAGGGAAGTACTCGGCCACGTCGGGATCAATGACCACGACGTTGGTGCCTCGGGCGTATCGTTTCGCGTACTTGCCCCGGACGCCGCGGCTGAAATCGTATTCCTTCAGCATGCCGGGATCACGGTTCATTCTTTTCATACCTCAGCCTCTCGCTCCTTGTGGCCGGCCTGGCACTGATGATGCGAATCCGATCGCCCCGCTCCGTGTGGACGACCACAAGCAGTCTATTCCTGAGGGAGCGTCCAATCAAGACGAAGCGCTCCTCATCTTCCGAGTGCAGCGGGTCGCTGATGGTGATGGACAACGGGTCCCCGAACGCCGTGCTCGCCTCATCGAAGGAGACGCCGTGTTTGGCACGGTTGGCGCGTGCCTTGTTGGCGTCCCATTCGAATGCCAGGGCCATGGTTATGTTACCTCTCGAGAATCTTACGCCGCCCGGCGCCGGCCCTCGACGCGGTGGGCCGTGGGGCGCTGCCGGTCGGGGCGCATCCAGTTGGCGATGAGCGGCTCGCAGACGGCCAGGAGGAGGCAGGCCATGAGGAGATACTGCCAGAGTTCGCGGCGGGCGGTGTCTTCGAATCGCGAGACAAGGTCCGCGAGGCTTGCGGCCACGTGCGTCTCGCGCGCCGCCACGTCGGCGCGCAGGCGCTCGTCGGCCACCTCCGAGAGGTCGGACTCCGAGCCGTCCGGGTTCGTGCAGAAGACGCCGGCGGCCTGGCCCTGGCCGGGCACGCGCCACGTGTAATATCCGAGTTGCCACGTCTTCTCGAACTTCAGGGTGTTCTTTGCGTCGGAGCCTAAAGTCTCGCGCTGCTCGGTGGCGGTCTGACCGGCGGGCCCGAGGGGGCCGGCGACCTCGGCCGTGGCCGCGCCCTTGACGATGGGGTACAGGTTCGTCTCGAACGGCTGCCCGGCCAGGAGGCTGGTGCGCTCGTTCTGGCTGCGGGCGGCCAGGTGCACGATGCGCATCATCAGGGGCAGGAAGAGGTTCCGGATGGGCAGGTTCGACCAGTCGGCGGTGGCGGGGACGGCGAACAGCAGCACGTGCCCCTCGCCGAAGGGCTTGTAGAGCAGGAAGGGGTCGCCCCCGCCCAGCCGCGCGAGGACGGCGTCGGCGGGCGCTCCGTCGGTCCGAAGATATTCATATACAAGTATCCCCTGGTAGATGTCGGCCGACTCCACCAGGTCCTCCAGGTACGGCGACCGGCCCTGCACCTGGGTGACCTTCTCGACGGTGGTCTTGAGGACGGCGTCGCCCACGCGCTCCTTGAGGCGCGCGGGCAGCAGGCCCCCGCCCGCCGCGCCGTCCATGAACAGGCGGTTGTACTCGGCCGGGGCCACGTTCGGGCCGCCGAAGACCACGAGCGTCCGGCCGCGGGCCGCGTAGTCGGCCAGGGCCTTGACGGCCGCGGGCGCCAGGCCCCCCACGTTGTTCAGGAACACGGCCTCGTACTGGTCCAGGGCCGACGGGTCGAACTGGGCGGCGGCGGTCTCGACCGGGCGGATGGCCCAGGGCACGTCGGCCCCCCCGCCCGCCGGGTCAAGCGCACGCACCAGGTAGAAGTTCGCGTCCTGGAACGGCACGTCCGCCTGCTGCTGCTTCACGAGGAGCACCGGGATGCGGTCGGCGATGGAGAGTGCGAGGCGCCGGGAATTGTCGAGGTCCAGCGAGTCGCTCCCCTCAAGCGCGACCAGGATGCGGTGCGGCCCGGGCTTCTCGAAGACGTGCGTGAAGGAGAGCATCCGCGTGGCGCCCGGCGCCCCGGCGGCTTCCAGGTCGGCGGGCAGTTTCTGGCGGGCCTGGCCGAAGTCGTCCACGAACAGGAGGATGTTGCGCTTCTCAGGGGCGGGCCCGCTGTTGCGCACGAGCACGTCCAGGCGCACGGGCATGCCGACCACGCGGCTGCGCGAGACCACCTCGGTTCCGGTGACGGCCACGTTCGTGAACGACGGCTCCGTGGGCCGGATGACGGCAACCGGGACGTCGGGGTGCTTGCGCGGCTCTTCGAGGTTCTGAAGGCCCTGCCAGGACAGGGCCTGGCGGTCCGTAAGGACCCACAGGCGTTTGTCGGTGGACTCGGCCTTGTCCAGGAGCGCGTAGGCGGCCTTGATTGTGCCGACGAGGTCGGCCTTGCCGCTGGAAATCTGCGCCCCGTCGATGTCGGCGAACAGCCGCGCGCGGTCCGCCGCAAGGCGGTCCGGCACGGGCGCGGCGCCCGGATTCGTCAGCAGGACGGCGGCCTGTGCGGGGTGCCAGCGGCTCTCCAGGATGGCCCGCGCCTCCTGCTTTGCGGCGGCGAACCGCGTGTCCTGCCCGTGGCGGAGGCTCATGGAGTACGAGTTGTCCAGCACCAGGACGGCCGCGCCGCTTTTCTGCTCCGCAAAGAGGCCGAACGCCTCCGACAGGAACGGCCGCGACAGGGCAAAGGCCAGGATCGCCAGCAGCAGCATCCGCAGTATCATCAGCAGGATGTTCTCGATGCGTCGGCGGCGGGCGGTCTTCTCGGCGGCCGTCTTCAGGAACCGCAGCGTCGGGAACGGCACCTCCGGCGCCCGCGCCGTGTGAATCATGTGGATGATGACCGGAATGGCCGCCGCAACGGCCCCGGCCACCAGCCACGCCGCCCAGTATGCCGAGATGAAACTCATACCCGCTTCCTGCCAGGGCACGTGGCACGGCCGGCTTGACCCTGGCAGGGCAAGCCTGCCGTGGCTTGACCCGCCAGCCGTGAGAATCTGCGCCGCACTCGCCACGGCCGGGCAAGCAGGCCGTGCCACACTATCTCATCCGTTCCCGCCGCGCAAGGTACGACCGCAGCAGGAAGGCGTACGGCACGCTCGTGTCGGTCAGGACGTACTCGGTGTCGGAATCGGAGCAGGCCTTCTTGTAGCGGTCGATGAAGGCCCTGAGTTCCGCCAGGTACGCCTCGCGCACTGCCTTCGGGTCCACCTGGTACTTCTCCTGTGTCTCCAGGTCGAGGAACTGCGTGAGTTTGGTGAACGGGAACTCCAGTTCGGCCGCATCGAAGATGTGAAACAGGACCACGCCGTGCTTCTTGTGCCTGAAGTGCTGAAGGGCCCGTATGACCTCGTTCTCGTCGTCGTACAGGTCGCTGATGACGATGATGAGGCCGCGGCGTTTTATCATCTCCGCCAGGTCGTGGAACGGCTTGGCCAGGCTCGTTACCTCGCCGGTCTTGAGCGACTCCAGCCTGCGGCACATCTCGTTGACGTGTGCGGGCGACCCGCCCGGCGGCATGTGAAGGCGTATCTCGTGGTCGAACGCCACCAGGCCCACCACGTCCTGCTGCCGCGTCATAAGGTACGCCAGCGTGGCCGCAAGGAACGAGCCGTACTCCAGTTTCGTCAGGCCCCGCCCGCTCGTGTAGTTCATCGAGCCGGAACAGTCCAGCAGTATGTAGCACCGCAGGTTCGTCTCCTGCTCGTATTGCTTGATGTAGAAGCGGTCGGTCTTGGCGTAGGCCACCCAGTCCAGGTGCCGCAGTTCGTCGCCCGGCGTGTAGGCGCGGTGCTCCGAGAACTCCACCGAGAACCCGTGGTGAGGGCTCCGGTGCAGCCCCGTGATGAACCCCTCGACCACCGTCCGGGCCACGATGTTGATGTTCCCGAGCCTCAGGAGCGTGTCGGGGTCCAGGTACCGGTACCGGGCCTGCGGCCCCGGGGTGGAGATGCGCGTCATGTGCGCCTTTCAGCCGATTTCGAGCCGCGGTACGTCATCAGGTAAAGCGTCGTCGTTCCGTACGACCGCTCGTCCGCCGGTTCAAAGCCGGGCCAGGGCAGGGCCGCCCGCACGCCGCGCTCCGCGCGGAGCATCGCGGTGGCCCCTGCCGCGAGCAGCCCCAGCCGCGCAAGGTCGGCGGCCAGGGCGGCCAGTCGCTCCTGGCCGTGCAGGTCGGCCGTCATGCGGTACGGCGGGTCCACGAAGATGAGCGTGTAGGCGTCGGTCCCGGCTTGCCAGGGCGACGCCGCGCCAGGCCCGGCCGGATCGCCGGCCGTCGGGCCGCAGCACGCCTGCCGCGCCGGGGGGCGATGCCCTGGCACGCCCGGCCGCAGCCACGGCCCCGGCCGCAGGGCGTCCCGCCGCAGGATGCGAGCCCTTCCCTGTAAACCCAGCCGCCGGCAGTTTGTTTCGACCGCGCCGGCGGCAGCGCGGTCGAGGTCCACGAACGTGCACCAGGCCGCTCCGCGGCTGAGGGCCTCCAGCCCGAGCGCCCCGGAGCCGCAGAAGAGGTCCAGGACGGCCGCGCCGGCGACCGTGTCGCCGAGAAGGTTGAAGAGGTTCTCGCGCACGCGGTCGGTCATCGGCCGGGTGGTGAGGCCCGCCGGCGCGAGAATCTTCCGGCCGCGATGGATGCCCGCGATGATGCGCATGGTCTCCCGCCCGCCGTATGCTAGCGGCAATCGCAAGGATAAATCAAGGCCGGCTCGTGCGCCGCGGGTGCGGAGACCTGCCGCGCACCGACGGGCCGCGCCTCTCCCCCGCTGCGGCGGCATGCGGCACGGCCGGCCCGCCGCTTGGCAGGGGGGCCGGCTTGTCCGGCCGTGGGAAAACTCGGTTGTTCCTCCCCACGGCCGGGCAAGCCGGACGTGCCACACCTGCCTTCCGATGCGGCGTGCGGCGGGCGTCGCGCGCAGCCCTGACGAATGAGTTTTTTGTCGCACGCGGGTCCAGGTGACGGCGGGCCGTCCCGCCGA
>VGYT01000338.1 GCA_016872895.1 Planctomycetota bacterium | reverse complement strand
CAATCCCGACGACTGGCCCACCTACCGCCACGACGGCCTCCGCAGCGGCGCAACCGAGTCGCCGGTTCCCGCGGCGCTTCACCCCGCCTGGCAGGTTCGCGCCGGCCGGCGCCTCAGCAGCCCCGTCATCGCCGACGGCAAGGTCTTCGTCGCAAACGTCGACGCGCACACGGTGCACGCACTCGACGCGGCCAGCGGCAAGTGCGCCTGGTGCCACACGGCCGACGCCCGCGTGGACTCGCCCCCGACGGTCCACGACGGCCTCGCCATCTTCGGCAGCGCCGACGGCTCCGTCCGATGCCTCCGCGCATCGGACGGCGCACTGGCCTGGCGGTTCCGAGCCGCGCCGCACCAGCAGGGCGTCGTCGCCTGCGACCAGGTCGAGTCGCCCTGGCCCGTGCCCGGCAGCGTCCTTGTGCACGACGGCAAGTGCTGGTTCGCAGCCGGGCGGTCGTCGTACCTTGACGGCGGCATCCACGTCTATGCCCTCGCCCCCGCCACGGGACGCGTCCTGACCGAGCGGACCGTCTATCATGCCGACCCGCAGACCGGCAAGCAGCCCTTCAGCGCGAGCGCCAGCATCATCCCCGGCCTCCTGAACGATATTCCGGGCACCGACGGGGCCGAGGTCTTCATCCGCCAGATGTGCGTTTCATCGCCCGAAGCGCGCGGCGGGCTGCACCTGTTCACCACGGGCGGATACCTTGATTCCAGTTGGTTCAACCGCACCTTCTGGAAGGCCGGCCGCGCACAGACGTCGGGCCTCATGGTCCTCGGCAAGGATGCGGCCTACGGCGTGGAGATATATCCATCACGCAGCCGCGAGACGGTCTTCAAGCCCGCCGCCAGGGGATACCGCCTCACCTGCTATTCGCTCACGGAGACCGCCCCGGCGCCACCCGCCGGCAAGGCGGGCCGCGCCGCCGCCGCGCAGCCGAAGGTCCTCTGGGAGCAACTGCTGCCCATCCGCATCACGGCCATGGTCCGTGCCGCCGACACCATCTTCGTTGCCGGTCCGCCCGACAGCGTGGACCCGAAGGACCCCCACGGCTCCTGGGAAGGCCGCAAGGGCGGCGTCCTGGCCGCGCTCGCCGCCTCCGACGGCAGGAAACTCGCGGAATATCCGCTCGATTCGCCCCCCGTCTGGGACGGCATGGCCGCCGCCGCCGGCCGCCTCTACCTGGCCACCCTCGACGGCAACGTAATCTGCCTTCAACAGGCAACCGCGGGAACAGGGAACGGGGAACCGGAAGACGTGAAAAGTGACAAAGGACGAATGGCGAAATGACGAATGACAAAGGACAAGTGACACCCCCTGGTGAATAAAAAAGTGGGTCGGGGTCCCGGAACCGTCCTGGAATTCCGTTGACGGCGCGCCGCGACGGCCCTACGATACGGCTTGATACGGCAAGTGATATGCCTTGATACGGGTGCGGTGTGGCAAAGTACCGTCTATCTCAGGTTGCTAAGCTTATCGACGTGGCACCGATCACGCTCAAGCGGTGGCTTCTTTCTGGGCGTATTAACGAGGTGCAACGGGACCGCAATGGATGGCGTGTTTTTACGGACGAAGATGTCTCTCGCATCCAAACCTATGCCGCCACTCTCTATCCGCCATGCAACGACAGCAACCCGTCCCTTTTCCGGCCTGGGATGGGAACCGCTCGCAACGAGGGGCGCACAAGATGAACTTCAGGGCGCTGGAGTCCGAGCAGAAGCTGCGAGGCGGCTACTACACCCAGCCGGACATGGCCTTGTTCCTTGCCCGTTGGGTGTTGGAGAAGAAGCCGAAGGCAATCCTCGAGCCTTCGTGCGGTGATGGCGCCTTCATCCAGGCAGTGGCTGACCTTCGGCCGTCATGTGTACGACGCGTGATCGCATGCGAGATTCAGCCCGCTGAGGCGAAGAAAGCAAGTGAAAGGGCGCGAAGCGGCAGAGTGTTCGAGGTCTGCGTTTTCGTTGATGATTTCCTTAAGTGGTCTCTGCCCAGGCTTTGTGGACCTCCTGAATTCGACGCCGTGCTGGGGAACCCGCCTTTTATCCGCTACCAGTATCTTGACCCGGAGTTGCAGGACCGTTCCCAGCAGGTATTCGAGCAGTTTGGCTTGCCGTTCACAAAGCACACCAATGCTTGGGTGCCGTTCGTCATCGCTTCAATTGCCCAGTTGCGGCCCGGAGGGCGGCTGGCCATGGTCGTGCCTGCCGAGATTCTGCATGTGCTGCACGCGCAACCGCTTCGGGATTACCTGTTGAAGGAATGCGCCAGGATTCTTGTTCTTGATCCTGACGACATCTGGTTCAGTGACACTCTCCAGGGAGTCGTTTTCCTCCTGGCAGAGAAACGCGATCCTCCCAGTGGCGGTATTGCGGAGATATCGGTGGTGCCCCTGAGGGGCCGCGACACACTCAACGGGAAAGCCGGCGAGTACTTCGCAGGGAGCCACTACCTGTGTGGGAGGGAGGTGAACGGCAAGTGGATGTTAGCCCTTCTCACGGCATGCGAAAGAGCTCTGCTGAGCCACCTTGCAGAGCACCCTCATGTGCATCCGTTCGAAGCCATAGCTACTGTGGATGTAGGCATTGTCACCGGCGCAAACAAATTCTTCCTCGTTCCCGATTCCGTGGTATCCGAGCATGCACTGCAGCAGTGGGCGCATCCGATGTTCGGGCGCAGCGAACACGTGGCGGGTGTGATCTACAACAAGAAGGCTCACGAAGAAAACCGCAGGAAGGGCCTGCCGACCAACTTCATCTGGTTCCAGGATGCCCTGTTCGCAGAGCTGTCGGAAAGCGCACGCCGATACATCAAGAGAGGCCAGAACCAGAATCTCCATCAGCGCTACAAGTGCAGAATAAGGTCGCCGTGGTATAGCGTCCCCTCCGTTTATGCTTCGCCGATTGGTATGCTCAAACGGTCGCATCACTTTCCGAGGCTCGTGCTGAACCGACTCAAGGCGTTTACCACTGATACAGCGTATCGGATCACCCCGAACGGTGTGGACGCATCCGACTTGGTTTCGTGCTTCGTGAACAGCCTGACTGCCCTGACGGCCGAGATCGAAGGTCGGCACTACGGGGGCGGAGTGCTCGAACTCGTTCCTTCCGAGATTGAGAAGATGCTTGTGCCAATTGCTGGGCGGTCACGGGATAGCCTCCAGGAATTGGACGAAGCCATCAGGTCGGACCTTGCCCCGGAGGACGTGCTTGCGGCACAGGATGCCAGGATCCTTGTCCCCATGGGGTTCTCCGCAGCTCAGTGCCAGGACTTGCGCCAAGCGTGGACAAGACTTAGGCATCGCCGTCAAAGAACGGAGTGCCCTGCAATCGAGGAATCAGAAGATTGAGCCGCGGTGGTATCTGTCTCGCCAGGCCGCAGGTTAGCCAATGAATCGGCGGCTCGGTTCGTCGGCCGCTACCGTAAGACTGTACTCGCCCGTGTCGTGCTTCTCGAGTACAGCCCAGAACCCCGTGTAACCATCGCCGCGGGCGTTGCGAAGCTCGCCTGCCAGCGGCCCCCACCTAATCGACGTGTGGTAGTTGTGTTGCCCGGCCTCGCGATGCGGTGCATGCACGACCTGCAAGGTGAGAAGGCGAGTTCTCTTGCTCGGCACTTTGACATTAAGCTCTACGTCCGCAATCTCCGCAGCATGCCCGCTGATCGTAGTGCGTCTCCAGGCCGCATCGCTGAAGAACACGTTCCGGAAGAAATCGAGATCGTCGATCAGGCGCGCCTTCGTCAAGGACATCAGGTTCCGGATGTTTTGTGCGTTCTTGTTGACGTCGCTTCTGGAGAGTTTCTTGCTCCACCGCAGCACAATCTGGCCAGTTGCAGCACCAGCTTCTTCGAAAGTCGCCGGCATTAGAGCAGTCTCAGCCTCGCCCTCGGCCTTTGGCCTCCTTGCCGGGACAGGTGCCCGCCACCGCGCACGGCGGGTTCCACGCCCACGAGGCCTCGCTGTTCCCCCCGCTGCGGCCGGGGCAGCCTTCGTCGCGCGGCGTGCGGTTGCGTCAATGATGATTCCTTGAGACAGCAAACTCTCGATGTGTGCATCGGTACGCACTTGGTAGACACCGTTCCCGGTCACAGAATGCCATCGGTCGATTGCAGTTGCGATGTCATTGAGCGCTTGATCCGCAGCGGCCAGCCCAGATTCAATCTCCACCCAGGCCTCAACATGCACCCCAAATGCCAGCTCGGTCATGTTCGCCGAACCCACAAATGCCCGGGCGGCCCCGTCAGACCGTACGATGTGTGCCACCTTCGGATGGAAAAGGGCGTTCCCCAGCGCGATTACCGTCAGGTGGGCATGGCTGCCATCAGCCAGCAGCCGCAGGATATCCCGCGCGTCTTGAGTAGTCAGGGGATCGGCGATGTTGGAGCCGATGACGAGGTTTACGGTCCTACCTGACGCGGCCAGGCCGTGTAGCACTTCGCCATACTTGCGGATCGCGCCGAACCGGAAGAAGCCGAACTGGCCCCGGAAAGACCGCGCGCCCGCAACGATGTTTTCGTCGAACCATTGGCCCGGACAGACTTCGCTGTCAGGGGCCCCCGTGTCTCGATATCGGATCATTGGGGATAAGAATACCACGGCTGTTCACAACTGGCAAGTGCCAAGGCGGCAGAATGCTATTGGGGAGGCTACCCCGGTATTGCCTTGCACCGGCGGCGCCGGAGCATCGCGGCGGCGCCGAAGAGCAGAAGCGCCGGCGTGCACGGCTCGGGGACCACGGTGAACTGCGTGATGTAGCCGCCCTGGGGGCCGGCCCCGAAG
>VGYT01000337.1 GCA_016872895.1 Planctomycetota bacterium | reverse complement strand
CGTGGCGGAGGCGGCGCGGAAGGCGTCAAACGTGGAACTCGTGGAGCGCGTGTCCTTCGGCGCCGTGCAGGATCTGTTCGACCGGGCGCTGGCGTTCGTGAACACCTCCGAGGCGGAAGGTTTCCCAAACACTTTCATTCAAGCCGGCCTGGCGAAGACGCCGATCGTCTCGCTGCGCGTCGATCCCGCCGGCGCGGTGAGCCGCGGCGGCGGCGGCTACGTGTGCGGGGACTCGGAAGCGGAGCTGGCGCGGGCGGTGGGCCTGCTGCTGGCGGACCCGGAGGAGCGCCGCCGCAGAGGAAATGCGGCTTTCCGTTACGTGAAAGAGAACCACGACCTGGCGAAGGTCGCGGAGGAGTTCAAGGGGATCGTGAGATCCCTCGCCTCCACAGCGCCTCGAGCACGGCGACGGCCTGCATGTTGAATTCCCGCTGCTGCGTGAACATGCGATAGGTGTAGAAACGCAGCAGCTTCCACAGCGTCTTCTTGACCAGCGTTTCGAGCCGGCCCAGCGGGCCGCCGGTGTTGACGATCGGGAAATCGCCGATGTCGATTGCCGCCGCCTCGCGCAGGTGCGCGATCACGCGCGCAAGCACCTCGGCATCGTCCGCCAGAGCCTTGATCTCCAGCGTGCGCAGTTCCGCCAGCGCGGCCTCGTCGTAGGCGCCGGCGGCTTCGTTGGCCCGCACGTTGCGGTCAACGTCGCGCATGAGCTGTTCTTTGCCTGCCGCGTCGGCGCCGATCCCGGCGAAGGGTTCAGTCATGTTCCTTGCTCCATTCTCCGGCCCGAGAGGCGGGTTCCTCCTTCGCGCAAAGCGCTTCGGCGGGCAAGCCGGCGGCCCCGCCCTACCGTCCTGCCTGCCAATCACGGTGGGGCGCGGGCGCCGCACGCGCCTCTCATTCCCCGGTAGGGCGCGGCGTCCCGCCGCGCCGCGGCGGACCGGGACGGTCCGCCCTACCTTCCTGCATACCGTCACTACAATACGAAAAACCCCATAAGCAATTCAGGCCACGGCGCCATGCGCCCGCTCCAGCATCTCCTTCACCCGTTCGTTCAGCCGCGTTTCATCGAAGGCCTTGAGCCTTTCCCGCTGTCCGGACACGATCGCGTCCCGCAGGGCGGGGTTGTCTAGCACCAGCCGGATCGTTTCCGCCGCGCGCTTGAAATCCCTTGTCCTGAACAGCACGCCGCTGCCGCCGAGCGTTTCGCGCACGCCGGGGATGTCGTAGGCGAAGACGGGCGCGCCGAAGTGCATGGCCTCGAGGATCGGAATGCCGAACCCCTCGTGCTCGCTCGCGCACACGAAGGCGTCGGCCAGCGCGTGGAAGGCGTTCAATTCCTCCTGCGCGACGTGTCCCGTGAAGATGACGTCGCGCAATCCCATGCGCCGGCACAGCGAAAGCAGCCAGGCATGGTAGAGTTCCAGCCCCACGTGCGTTCCGGCCACGATCAGGCGCAGATTGCGGCCGCGGGCGCCGGCCTTGAGGCATGCGAAAGTGGCGATCAGATCCTCGATCTTCTTATTCGGCGCAATGCGCCCCACGAAGAGGATGTTGGTGTAGTTGTCCGCGTACTGCCTCAACACCGCCCGCGCCGGCGGGCGCGCCAGGAGCGCGCGGTCCATCCAGCCCGGGAAATGCATGGTCTGGCGGAACGGCAGGCCGGCCAGCGTATCGAGGTTGAACCGCGACACGCCGCAGCACAGGTCCGTGCAGGCCGCCAGCCGGCCCAGGTCGTCGCGCGCCCGCTCCAGCCGCGCCGCCGTCGCGGGAAACAGCGCGCGGAAGTACTCCGGCGGCGTGACGTTGTGGAAGAACAGCACCTTGCGGTCGGGGGCCGCGGCGAAGTAGTCCGAAAGCGCCGACGCGCCGCCGTAGTGGTACAGCAGCACGCCGTCCGCCGCAGAACGGGCGGCGTGCTCGCGAACGTCGCGGCAACGGTCCTTCTCCCGCGGCCCGATATGCGCCGGCTCCGAGAAGATCTCCGAAGCGTGGCCCATCTCCCGCAGAACCGCCTGAAGGCGCAGCGCCATGTTGCTCGTGGCGTCGCCGCTGGAGAAGCCCTGGGTCAGTTGGTGGACTTGCATGGCGCTTCAGCAGGGGTGAATGGGTCGCGTTCTCTGCTCCGGCATCACTCCGCTACTCCATCACCCAGATTCATGACCTTGACCTCCACCAGTCTCCCGAACGTGTAGCCGATGATAACGAAGAACACCGGCACGATGGGATTGAGCATGCGCGGCACCGCGCTGAGCAGCGTCGAGCCGCCCAGGGACAGGCCGGCAAACGCCAGCACGAGCCACATCTCCGGGGGCAGCCGCCGGCGGCAGCGCCAGAGCGGGTATGCGCAGAGCGCCAGCGCCGCCAGCAGCGCCCCGTTGAAGACGATGTACCCCAGGGTGTGCGGCCGCTGCAGCTTGTTGGTGTTCGGATAGCAGAACCACAGACGCGAGAAGTTCATGGCCACGTTGAACAGAGCCTTGGCGGGGTGCGCGGCGATGTTGGCGACGGCGCGCCGCCGCAGCGCGTCGTCGCGCCTGACGTAGTCCATCTGCTCCAGCTGCGCGAAGAACTCCCGGTGCCGGACAAACGCGGGGTCTTCCCTGACGTCGCCCGGCGAGGTCCAGTCGCCGTACTGCGCGGCGTAGGGCGTGGACATCCAGTACAGCGACAGTCCGCCGGAGTTGCCCCAGTAGAACAACCGTCCCGTGACGGCCTGCGTGTAGGCAAGGAAGGGCGCGCAGACGACCAGGGCCACGGCGCACGCAAGCGCGGCGCGGCGCGCGGCCCGCAGCCGCACCGCAAGCGGCGCGGCCAGCGCCAGGCCCGCCACGATCACGTAGCCGAATATGACCTTGGTCAGGGCCAGGTAGCCCAGGCAAGCCCCGGCCGCCACGGCAAAGACCAGGGAGCGGCGCCGCGGCGCGGCGCGGTCAGGGGCATGAGACGATGCGGGGCCGTCCGCCGGGCTGCCGCCGTGACGCACGGACTGCGCGATGCAGTAGCAGAAGCCGCTCACCAGGCAGACCGCGAGCGGTTCCGTCAGCAGCGAAACCGTCTCCGGAAAGAGCGGCGCATACAGCCCCGCGGCCCAGGCCAGCGCCGTCGCGCCGCGTTCCGACATGAAGGGCTTCGCCGTCGCCCTGATCAGGGCTACGGCGGCGAACATGAACGCCGCGTTGAGGAACACAGCGAAGCGCACCGGCGCGCCCAGCGCCACGAATGGCGCGAGGACGAGCGGATAGCCCGGCCCGTTCCAGATGCGCATGCCCGGCTCGGCGTAGTGCCCGGCGACCAGGTTGGAGGCGTAGCGCACGTACCGGTCTTCGTCGTCAACCAGGTCCCACCGCCAGAACGCGGCGATGATGGCGAGGTAGAGGACAAGGAGAGGAAGCAGTTTTCTCATGGGCTATGGGGTCCGGTCAGTGACGATGCCGCGTCCCGTGCACATTGTTCGGAATCCGCGCTTGATGCCGCGGAACGATGTGCGAGTATACGCGGCACGGTCCGGGATTCAAGCGTTCCCGGCGCGAGAACGCAACGGGGCAGTCACGCGGCGGATGGGTGGCCCGCGACCTCCGGGCGCGGGCAGGCGCGATCCAAGCGCGTGCCTTGTCCGCCCGCGCCCGGAGGTCGCGGGCCACCTGGGAGGCGGCGACAAAGGCGCACGCCCAGCTTGAATATGCCCGCGCCCGGCGTGTAGGTCCGCCATAGCCCGCAGGGCGACGGCGGAAGGTCGCGGGCCACTCGAGGACAGGCCATGCACATCGGCATCGTGGTAAGCTACACTCCCGACGCGCGGATCGGCGGCGCCCAGATCCAGGCCTGGGAGATGGCCAAACGGCTGGCCGCACGCCACGCCGTAACCCTGTTCACCCGGCGCATCGGCGCGCGGCCGGCGCGGGAGACGGTTGACGGCGTGACGCTAACGCGCACGCGCGTCGTCGCGCTGCCGGGCCTGCGCATGCTGTCGCACATCGTGTTTTCCGTCGCCGCGGTCTGCCGGCGGCGGCCCCGGCTGGACGCGCTGCTGTGCTTCACCACGCATCCGGGCGGTGTTGTCGGAATGGTCGCGAAGGCGCTGTCCGGCATCCCCTTCTGCGTCTCCATCCGCGGGGGCGACTGGTATTTCCTCCTGCCACACGCCTGGGGCCGCGCGCTGCTCCGCGCCGTTTTCCGCGCCGCCGACCGCATCGTCGCGCAGGCCCCTCGCGTTGCCGGCGAAGTGCGGCAACGGTTCCCGTCTGTGGCCCCGGAGGTGATTCCCAACGGCCTTGAGATCGGACCCGAACCGGCCGGCCCCGCGGGGGCGCGCCTGCTCTTCGTGGGCAACCTGCTCAAGCGCAAGGGCATTGATGTGCTGCTCGAGGCGCTGCAGCAGGCGCCGGACGTGCCGTTGCTGGTCATGGGTGACGGCCCGGAGAGGCCCCGGCTGGAGGCGGCGGCCCACGGTCGGCAAGTGGAATTCCGCGGTGCGGTGCGGCCCGACGCGGTCCGTGACCTGATGAGGCGCGAAGGAAGGATGCTGGTACTGCCCGCGGTTGCGGGCGAAGGTTTTCCGAACGTGCTGATGGAGGCGATGGCGGCCGGCGTGCCGGTCATCGCCTCGGACGTGGCGGGCGTGCGGGACCTGCTGGAGGACGGACGGGCCGGAGTGATCGTCCCGCCCGGCGACGCAGCGGCGCTGGCCGCGGCGATCAGGAGGCTGTGGAATGACGAAGCCGCGCGCCGCCGGCTCGCGGCGGCGGGGCGGGACGCCGTGCGAAAGTATGCCTGGGAGA
>VGYT01000336.1 GCA_016872895.1 Planctomycetota bacterium | reverse complement strand
TCGAAGACGGCGATCTTCTCGTTCTTCTTCTTCTCCAGGCCGTAGGCCAGGGCCGAGGCCGTCGGCTCGTTTATGATCCGCACGACCTCCATGCCGGCGATCTGGCCGGCGTCCTTCGTGGCCTGGCGCTGCGAGTCGTTGAAGTACGCCGGCACGGTGATGACGGCCTTCTTGAGTTCGTCGCCCAGGTAGTTCTCGGCCGTGCGCTTCAGGTCCTGGAGGATCATGGCCGAGATTTCGGGCGGCGTGTACTCCTTGCCGCGCACCGCCACCTTCACCAGTTCATCCGGGCCGCCGGTTATCTGGTAGGGGACGAGTTTCTCTTCCTCTGCCACCTCGCGATGCCGGCGGCCCATGAAACGCTTGATGGAGAAGACGGTGTTCCGGGGATTCGTGATGGCCTGGCGCCTGGCCACCTGGCCCACGAGCCGCTCGCCCTTGTCGGTAAACGCGACGACCGAGGGCGTCAGGCGGCTGCCCTGCGCGTTCGGAATGACGGTGATCTTGTCGCCTTCCTTCACCGCCACCACCGAGTTGGTGGTGCCCAGGTCGATGCCGATGATCTTGCTGGTAGCCATGAACGCGGCTCCTTTCAACCGTTCCGCAGCTAGGCGGCATGGCGACGTCAGGCGCCACGATGCCTCTTGAGTGCCACTCTAGCAAAACCCGTGCCAGAAGACCAGACTGCCCTTTTTCCTGAACTGCGCGGCGGGTCAGGAGCGCCGCGGCGATGGCGCGGCGAGTAGGTCGGTCCGGTGTCGATGCGGCCTGCCATTCCGACAGCCGATCCCCAAGCGGTTACGCCGGCGCTGCCGTTTTGGCAACCGGAGAAATCCGTTGACGCCCGCCCGCCTGCGGCCTATAAGCAACGGCGGGCCTCCCCGGGGCGTAAACATGGGCAGTCTGCCTCACCCCGTCTGCATGTGGGTTGCGAACCTCCTCGTGCCGGGGGCCGGCGAGGCCCTCATCGGGCGCTTGTGGATGGGGCCGGTGCGGGCGATGCTGTGGTTGGGGCTGGTGGCCTCCGCCGGATACCACCTTATCTTCCCGCCGGCATCGGGCGACCGGCTGGCCTTGTGGCTGCCGGCCGCCGTGGCCGCAGCCCTTTACCTGAGCGGCCAGGCAACGCTGTGGCGCTGGCGCCGCACGCGGCAGCGATGGCTGCGCGACCCGCAGCGCAACGAGGTATTCAAGGCGGCGCTGGCGGCCGGCATCCAGGGCCGGCTCGACGAGGCCCAGCGCATCTGCCGCGAGTTGCTCCGGGCCGACCCGGACGACGTGGAAGCGACGCTCCAGTTGGCGGCAATTGCCGCGCGGCAAGGCGACGCCGCGGCCGCACGGAGGCACCTGCGGCGGGCCCGTTACCTGGACGATGCGGGCCGCTGGGACTTCCAGATTGAGCGCGGCCTTGCGGCCCTGGAGGAGAAACCGGCGCGGGCGGACAGGCCCACGGTTGCATGTTGAGCGTCGTCTGCTGCGCGACGGGTCTTCCACTGCGGCGCGTCGGGTCCGGAGACCCGCCGCGCAACGCCCGCGCGGCGGCGAGAAATCGCCCGCCGGGCACGGGTTTTGCTACAAGCGCAACTGGATTGTGACGATAAATGTATCCGGCAGCCGCGCCTGCTGCGCGCACCGGCGCGGCCGCAGTTGAAGGTCACCTGGTCTTGGGGTAGAATTGCAGCGAGTCGCCGACGCGCCATAGCCGCTGTGGCGACGGCGCGAGGTCTTGCGCAAGGGGCTTTCTAGCCGCGCGGGGGCTGTAAGAGACAGCCTCCCGTTTCCAGGCAAGGCGTAAGTCATGTTCGAGCGATTCACCGACCGTGCCCGCAAGGTCATGGCGCTGGCGAACCAGGAGGCGCAGCGGTTCAACCACGAGTACGTGGGCACCGAGCACGTCCTGCTGGGACTCGTGAAGGAAGGCCAGGGCGTTGCGGCCAACGTGCTGCACAACCTTGCCGTGGACCTCAAGAAAATCCGCCTGGAGGTCGAGAAGATCGTCAAGACCGGCCCGAACATGGTCACCATGGGGAAACTGCCGCAGACGCCGCGAGCCAAGAAGGTCATCGAGTTCGCCATCGAGGAAGCCCGTAATCTTGGACATAACTACGTAGGAACCGAGCACCTGCTGCTGGGCCTCCTCAGGGAGCACGACGGCGTGGCCGCCCAGGTGCTGATGAACCTGGGCCTGAAACTCGACGAGGTGCGGACCGAGGTCCTCAACATCCTCGGCGCCAGCCAGGAAGCCGAGAGCGCCGCCCAGGAAGAGGAGCGCCGCGGCAAGTCGAAGACCCCCGCCCTGGATTCCTTCGGGCGCGACCTGACGCAACTCGCCGTGGAGGGCAAACTGGACCCCGTCATCGGCCGCCTCGCCGAGATCGAGCGCGTCATACAGGTCCTCTGCCGGCGCACCAAGAACAACCCCGTCCTGCTGGGCGAGGCCGGCGTCGGCAAGACCGCCATCGTCGAGGGCCTCGCGCAGCAGATAGTGGGCGGCGAGGTGCCGGAACTCCTTCTTAACCGCCGCATCGTCGTCCTGGACCTCGCCATGATGGTCGCCGGCACGAAGTACCGCGGCCAGTTCGAGGAACGCATCAAGGCCGTCATGAACGAGGTCCGCCGCGCGGGCAACATCATCCTCTTCATCGACGAACTGCACACGCTCGTCGGAGCAGGCGGCGCCGAGGGCGCAATAGACGCCTCGAACGTCCTTAAGCCAGCCCTGTCTCGCGGCGAAATCCAGTGCATCGGCGCCACCACCCTCGACGAGTACCGCAAGTACGTCGAGAAGGACGGGGCCCTTGAGCGCCGGTTCCAGACGATCATCGTCGAGCCGCCCTCCCCGGCCGAGACGCTGGACATCCTCAAGGGCCTCCGCGACCGCTACGAGGCCCACCATCGCGTGCAGATCACCGATGACGCGCTGAAGATGGCCGTCGACCTCTCGAACCGCTACATCTCCGGGCGGTTCCTGCCCGACAAGGCCATCGACGTCATCGACGAGTCCGGCGCACGCGTCCGCCTGCGGGCGATGACCCGGCCGCCCGACGTGACGCACATCGAGCAGGAGATCGAGCGCCTCAACCACGAGAAGGAAGAGGCCGTGGCGGCCTCGGCGTACGAGCGCGCGGCCGACCTCCGGAACAAGGTCGATGCGCTGAAGGCCAGGAAAGACGCCATGGTCGCCGCGTGGCGCGAGCAGGGCCACGAGGTCGAGGGCGTCGTCGACGAGGAAGTCGTCGCCGAGGTCGTCAGCCGCATGACCGGCGTCCCCCTGACCCGCCTGGAGAGCGAGGAGACGCAGCGCCTGCTGCACATGGAGGACGAACTGCACAAGCGCGTCGTCAGCCAGCACGAGGCCATCAGCGCCATCGCCCGCTCGATGCGCCGCAGCCGCAGCGGCATGAAGGACCCGCGGCGGCCGATGGGCTGCTTCATCTTCCTGGGGCCCACGGGCGTCGGCAAGACCCTGCTGGCGAAGGCCCTCGCCGAGTTCATGTTCGGCGACGAGGACGCACTCGTTCAGATAGATATGTCGGAATACATGGAGAAGCACAACGTCTCCCGCCTCGTCGGCGCCCCGCCGGGCTACGTGGGCTACGAGGAGGGCGGCCAACTCACCGAGCGCATCCGCCGCAGGCCCTACAGCGTCGTCCTCCTGGACGAGATCGAAAAGGCGCACGCCGACGTCTACAACATGCTCCTCCAGATCATGGAGGAGGGGAACCTGACCGACTCGTTCGGCCGGCGCATCGACTTCCGCAACACCGTGCTCATCATGACCTCCAACATCGGCGCCGACATCATCAAGAACCAGGCTGGCCTGGGCTTCCGCAAGAAGACCGCCGAGGCCACCTACGAGCAGACCAAGGAGATGCTCCTCAAGGAGGTCGAGCGGCACTTCCGCCCCGAGTTCCTCAACCGCGTGGACGAGACCATCATGTTCCACCAGTTGACGAAGGACGACCTCAAGCAGATCGTCGACATCGAACTCGCCAAGGTCCGCTCGCGCCTGGCCGGCCAGGGTCTCGGGCTCGCCGCTAACGACGAGGCCAAGGACTTCCTTATCGCCCAGGGGTACAACCCCGACTTCGGCGCGCGGCCGCTGCGGCGTGCCATCGAGCACCTCGTCGAGGACCACATCTCCGAGGAGATCCTGCGCGGGTCCTACAAGGGGATGAGCCTCATCACGATCAGCGTCCGCGAGGGGCACCTCTACTTCGAGGCGTCCGCCCCTCCGGCCAAGGAGCCCGTCGAGGTCCATCACGGCACCTAGCCGCACGCCGCCCCAGCCTTGTGTTACTCAGCCCCCCTCAATGCACGGGGGGCATTTCGTGCGCGGGGCGACCCCCCGGCCATTCCGCCCCCCGTGTATTCACAGGGGCTGAATAGCGCCGCACACCCCCCGCCCGTGAGTTATAATGGAGAGAGGGAGAGGAAGCCGATAAGTCTTAGGCCGGGCCGCTTACGGCCCGCAACTTCCCCAAGGAGGGACGCCATGACAACCTCCAGGGCGTTTACCATGGCGCTTGGAGCGGCGGCTGCGGCCTTTCTGCTCGCGGCCGGCGCCCTCGCCCAGCACTACGTACCCCTGCGGTACGACCTGCGGTACACGACGAACCCGGGCTATATTCAGGCCGTACCGTATGCCTCCGCGCCGTCCCGCCCGGACTCGTATGCGTTCGGGTCAATCCGCTACGGCGACCTCGACCTGACGGGCAACGTTCGGGCGGGCAAGTCGTTCCGCGGCAACGTGCCGTTCACCCAGCAGGGGAGCCAAGTTGCCACCGGCCTGCCGTCGCTG
>VGYT01000335.1 GCA_016872895.1 Planctomycetota bacterium | reverse complement strand
CCATGGCGCAGGCCCTCGGATACCGGGAACTGGCGAAGATGTGGGGCCTTCGCGGCGAGGCGGTCGCCGAGGCCGCCCGCAAGACGCTCTGGCACGGCGAGCGGGCGTTCTTCTTCGACCGCAAGGTGCCCGACGGCGAGTGGGTGGACGTGTGGAGCGTCACGGGCCTCCTGCCCCTGTGGGCGGGCGTCGCCACGCCGGAGCAGGCCGCCAAGTTGCGCGACCACCTCGTATCGAAGAAGTTCTGGACGGCGGCGCCCGTGCCCAGCGTGGCCCGCGACGACCCGAAGTTCAAGAAAGACATGTGGTGCGGCCCCACGTGGGTGAGCGTCAACTACCTGCTGGTCCGCGGCCTTCAGCGCTACGGGTTCGCCAAGGAGGCGGCGGACCTGCGCGAGAAGACGCTCTCGGCGGTGGCCGAGTGGTACGCCCGGACGGGCGCCGCGTGGGAGTTCTACGATTGCGACGGGCAGACGGCGCCGCCGGACCTGGCGCGGCGGGGCACGCCCGGCGCCGCGGCGGCCGCGCCCTTGGGCGGCCAGGCGGCGGGCGTGTCCGTCGTTGCCGACTACAACTGTACCGCGGCGCTCTACGCCGACCTCCTGCTGCGTCCGAAGCCGTAGGGCGACGGCCGGGCGAGTTCGCAGGCGCCCCGTTTGGCCGCGGCCGGTATGGTCGTTGGCGTCGCCGTACCGGCGACGGCTAAACGACGGCACTGCGGCGGCGCGTGTTTAGCAAGAACCGCCTTGCGACCTGTTACGTCCAACACGATCGGCCTGACGGCCACGGTGCCCGTGGAGGTGCTGTTGGCGGCGGGCCTTGTGCCGCTGGACCTGAACAACGTCTTCATCACCGCGCCCGACCCGCAGGTCCTGCTGGTTGAGGCGGAGCATCGCGGCTTCCCCATCAACTCCTGCGCGTGGATAAAGGGCATCTACGCGACCGCCCGGCGGCTGGGCGTGCGGCGGATCATCGGCGTGGCTCAGGGCGACTGCTCAAACACGCACGCCCTGATGGAGATACTTGCCTCCGAGGGCGCCGAGGTCATCGACTTCAACTACCCGTTTCCGAAGGATGCGGGGGCGCTGCGGGCGGCGCTGGCGGCCCTGGCCCGGCGGCTGGGCACGACGCTCGATGAGGCGGAGCGTGCGCGGCAGGGCCTTGCTCGCGTGCGTGCGGCGATTGCCGAGATCGACCGCCTTACCTGGCAGGAGGACCGCGTCACGGGCGAGGAGAACCACCTGTGGCTCGTCGGATCAAGCGATTTCGGCGGCGACCCGGAAGGCTGTCTGCGTGCGGCCGAGGAGTTCCTGGCCGAGGCGCGATGCCGCCCGCCGCGCACAGGCCGCCACCGCCTCGGCTACATCGGCATCCCGCCCATCTGCGGCGGCCTGTACGGTTTTCTGGAAAGCCTGGGGGCGCGGGTGGTGTTCAACGAGTTTCAGCGGCAGTTCAGCATGCCCCGCCTGCCGGCGGGCAGGCCGGGCGAGGCGGCAGGCCTGGTGGAGCAGTACCTGGCGTACACGTATCCGTACGACGTGCACGGGCGGATCGCGGACATCCGCCGCGCGGTGCACGAGCGCCGCCTTGAGGGCCTCGTGCACTACGTGCAGAGTTTCTGCTTCCGGCACATCCAGGATCGGCTTTTGCGCGAGGCCCTCGGTGTGCCGATATTAACGTTGGAGTTCGACCGGCCGGGGCCGCTTGACGGTCAGAGCCGCACGCGCCTGGAGGCGTTCGTCGAGATGCTCCAGGCCGGGCGCTGAAATGCGTGAAACGTGACCGGGCGTCCAAAGAAAATCCTGGGCCAGGTCCTGCGGCTGCTCGTCGCCGCTGGGCTGGTGGCGTACGTCGTCAGCCAGGCCAGCCTGCGCGACGCGGTGCGCCTGGCCCCGGGTGCGGCGCCCGTGCCCGTGCTGCGCGACGTGCCGGAAGGCGCCGTGGTGCGCGCGGCCGATGGGACGGAGCAGGTGGTCCCGCGCGAGGCGTTCCGGGAGGGCGGCGCCGTGCGCCTTGCGGGCATCCGGAGCGTGGTCGAGCGGCTGGGCGCGGGATGGGGCTGGATGGCTGCCGCCCTGGCCGTCATGCTGCTTCAGTCGCCGGTGGGGGCCGTGCGGTGGCAACTGCTGCTGGCCGTGCAGGGCATACGCATTTCGTTCCTGGAGAGCCTGCGCCTGACGTACATCGGCTGGTTCTTCAGCAACTGGATGCCCGGGTCAACGGGCGGCGACTTCGTCAAGGCCTACTACATTGCCGCACAGACGCACCGCAAGGCGGAGGCCGTGACGGTGGTCTTCCTGGACCGCTTCATCGGCCTGGTGGCGATGTGCATGCTTGGCGCGGCCGCCGTGGCCGTCAGTTGGGACGACGAGCGGGTGCGGGCCGCGCAGGTGATAGTCGGGGCGTTCCTGGCGGCGGTGGCGGTGGGGGGCACGGTTTTCTACAGTTTCCGCCTCAGGCGGGCGCTGGGCGTGGACAGGCTTCTGGCGGCCCTGCCCCTGCGCGAGACGGTCGCCCGCGTGGACAGCGCCCTGTTCGTTTACCGCTATCACAAGAAGAAGGTCATGGTGGCGATGCTTTACAGTTGGGCGGCACAGTTGTTCTCGGTGCTGGCGATGTGGTGGGTGGGCAACGGGCTGGGCAGCGGGGCCGCGTGGTACCACTACCTGGTGAACATGCCGGCCATCTGGATCGCGTGGGCGCTGGTGCCTGTGCCGGGCGGGCTGGGCGTGGCCGAGGCCATGGCGCAGAACCTGTTCGGCCCGGCCGTGCTGGGTGCGGGCGGCCCGATGACCGCCGCCGAGGCCGCCACCATGGCCCTGGCCATGGTGCTCGGATACCGGCTGGTCCAGTTGGCCGGCAGCCTGCCGGGGGCGGTGTTTTACCTGGTGCGGCGGACGGGCGTGGCGCCGTCGGCCATGCGCGGGGAGGTCGAAGCGGAGGGGGCCGATGCCTGAGTACGTAGGGGCCATCCATCTGCATACGTGCTACAGCGACGGCAGCGGCACGATGCGCGACGTGACGGCGGGCGCGCGGCGGGCGGGCCTCGACTTCGTCGTCGCCACCGATCACGACACGCTGCGGCCCGCCCAGGACCGCTGGGAGGGCTGGCGCGACGGCGTGCTGCTGGTGCTGGGCGCCGAGGTGACGTGCCGGTTCCGCAGCCACGTGGTGGTCTTCGGGGCGCGCGACGTAGAGTCGCTCATGTGGAAGCCCCTGCGGCGCGTCCTGTTCGACCTGGGGAACCAGGGGGCCGTGGCGTTCGTGGCCCACGCCCACCCGGCCTCCATCCTGGGCTTCTCGATGAAGGCCGGGGAACTGACCGACTGGGAGATCGCGGGCTTCTCGGGCGTGGAACTCTGGTCGTTCATGCACGACATCTGCGACGGGATGGTTCCGTGGCGAGTTCCGTCGTTCCTTCGCGGCTGGCCCGGCCGCGTGCGCGGGCCGCACCCCGACGCGGTGGCCCACTGGGACCGCCTGGCGGCCTCGCGGCGGTTCGCGGCCATCGGGTCGCTCGACAACCACGCCTTCCCCGTGCCCTTGCTGGGGGCGCAGATACTTTCGTATGAAGAAGGCTTCAGGACGCTGCGCACGCACATCCTGGCGGAGGAGTTCACGGGGCGGCGCGGCGATGTCGCGCGGGTCCTGGCGGCCCTGTGCGCCGGGCGTGCGTTCCTGGCCCTGGACATGGCGGCCGACGCGCGGGGCTTCCGGTTCGAGGGCGATTCGGCGGGCCGGCGTCTGGCGATGGGCGACGAGGCGCCGTGGACGGGGCCTGTGTCGCTCCAGGTGCGTTCGCCCGTCGCGGCGCAAATCGTTCTGCGCCGCGACGGCAAGCCGGCCGCCGAGGCGTCGGCCGCGGCGATGGAGTTCACAGCCGACCGCCCCGGCGTTTATCGCGTCGAGGCCCGCCTCGAAGGCAAGCCGTGGGTGTACACGAACCCGATTTACTTACGTGCGGCCGGCGCGAGTGCGGAGTGCGGGGCAGGGAGTGCGGAGTGCGGAGTGCCCGCCACGGCGGGTAAACTCCATGCGGAGTGAACGGCAACGGCGAGGTAGGCCGGGGCGGCGCCCCGGCGCTGTTCGGCAGGGACGCCCGCGACGCGCGGCCCCGCGCCCGTTCAGCCGCGACCCGAAGGGGAGCGCGTCTGCCGCCGGTGCGCCGGCGGCGCGCCGCTTCGCCACGCCGCTCGGGCCGATGTCCGTGGCCGCCACGGCCCGCGGCCTGGTGCGCGTGGCGCTGCCCGGCCAGCGGGCCGGGTGCCATGCTTTCGCCCGCCCAGGCGGGGGGTCCGAGCCCGCGCGTGAAAGCCTCGGGCCGCCCGCGCCAGCCGCCGAGCGATTGGCTGCGCGGGCCGAACGCGAAATCCTTGAGTACCTCTCCGGGTGCCGGCGCGCGTTCACCGTGCCGGTGGACCTGTCGGGCGTGCCCGCGTTTCATCGCCGCGTGTACGAGGCGCTCTTGCGTGTGCCGCATGGGCGGACGGTTACGTACGGCCGTCTGGCGTCGGCGGCGGGCCGGCCGGGCGCCGCGCGAGCCGTGGGCCAGGCCATGGCCCGCAATCCTGTGCCGCTGGTTGTGCCGTGCCACCGGGTGGTGGCGACTGGGGGCGGGCTGGGCGGCTTCGGCGGGGGCCCGGACCTGAAGCGCCGCCTGCTTGCGCTGGAGGGCGCGCCCGCTGCGATTGTTTAGAAGCTGTTTCACAACCCCGGAGATTGCCGATGAAGGTAACAGTTCAACCTGGCATACGGGAGCCAAGCCATGGCCAAGGAACTGTTACCCGATGACCTCTGGGCCGAAATCGAGCCCTTGTTGCC
>VGYT01000334.1 GCA_016872895.1 Planctomycetota bacterium | reverse complement strand
ACCGCCCGCTGGCGGCCCCAGGCCCAGGCGGCGATGGCGCCCCAGTCGGTCGGCGAGGGGGCCGCGGCGCCGGCCGGGCGGACGTGCGGGTACACGCCGCCGTCCATCTCCGGCTTGTCGGGGACCATGTCTCCGTAATAGAACGTGGCCACGGCGTAGCCGCGGCCGACGACGTGCTCGACGGCCCACTTCTCGGCCGCCGTGCCGCGCCCGGCCTCCGTGGCGCGGTTGCCGACGACGCCCGGCCCGTCGCGCATCCAGCCCTTCGCCAGGGGGATGGACGGGTCGGCCAGGACCGTGTGGTTGCCCGTGAAGTTCAGGCCCAGGAAGACGGGGGCGGGACCCTCCCGGCGGTTCGGCACGACCACCAGCAGGTCGATCGCCGGGCACCCCGGCGGCTCGAAGCCGAGGGCGACCCGCTTCATCGTCGCCGCGCCGCCCAGGGCCTTCACGTCGGCCGCAGCCACCGTCGCCCTGACCTTCGCGGCGGGCGGGAAGAAGCCATACATGTAGTGCTGAAAGAGGGCCTTGAGTTCCGGCTTCCGCCGCGTCTCCCAGGCCTCGCGCGTCGTCACCCGCGAGCCGTCCATCATCACCAGCAGGTCGGGCAGGTCCTGGACCGACGGCAGGCCCTCGATGCCGGGCAAGGCGGGCACGCCGGCCTCGGCGGCCAGGGCGAGGTCCGCGGCCAGGACCACCGCCAGGAGCGCGGCTGCCCACACGAGGGACGCCATGGGATCCTCCTCTCTCTGCTCGCGCTTCCCCCCGGGCCGGCGACGGCGCCGGGGAACATGCCCGCGGGCTTACGCGCGCGGCTCGAACGCGAGCCCCCGGGCCGGCACCGGCGCCGGGGAACGTGTCTGATCCTGCAACGCCACGAAGACCGTTGCGCGGCGGGTCTCCTGACCCGCCGCGCGGAATAGCGCTTCACGGCCAAGGGCTTACGCCCGCGGCTCGAACGCCCGCGCCCCGGGCCGGCGGCGGGGTCAGTCCGGCAGCGGCCGCACGCGCAGGTTGCGGAACCGGACCTTGCTCTCCGGGTCGTGACCCTGGAGGGCGAACGTGCCGCTCGACAGGCCCCGCCCGGGGCGGCTCGGATGCTTGTAGCCTTCCGGCTCGGTATAGTCGACGGTCGTCTTGCCCCCGACCTTCAGCGTAATCTGGCGGCCCTTGACGGTGACGTGGAGGGCGAACCACTCGTTGTCCTTGGCGGGGGACTCGCTGGTGTCGACGACGGCGTAGAGGCTGCCGGTCTTGCGGGGGTCCTTGTGGGTGTTGTTGACCTGGGCCTCGTGGCCCTTGGCGGGGTAGCCGGCGTCCTGCCACGCGGTGTGGAAGTAGACGCCGGAGTTGGCGCCGGGGGCGGTCAGGACCTCGCAGGCGAACTCGAAGTTCTTGAAGTTGTGGTCCCGGACGGGGCCGACGTAGAAGGCGTGGGCCCGCGGGCCGTCCATGACGATGGCGCCGTCGGCGACCCGGATGGAGGCGGAGTTCTCGCTGACCTTCCAGCCGTCGAGGGTCTTGCCGTCGAAGAGGCTGATCCATCCCTCGGCGTCGGCCGGCGCGGTCGGCCGGGCCGGTTCGGCGGCGCCGGCCGACAGGATCCCGGCAACGATCAGGACGGCTCCCAGCGAAAGCGGTTTCACGTTCAGGCTCCTTGGCCAGTCGCTCGGCGCGGTATTCTGGCCTTCAGGCGGGAGAAAACACAAGACCTTTCCGGCGCCGCAGGCGCCGGTGTCCTCAAGGATTCGGCAAAGGCGAGGGGAAGTCCCGGCTCTCCAGGTACGCCCAGGGGTCGTCGGGCGTCGGGCTGGCGAGGTCCGAGGGGGTGGGCGTCTCCAGGGGCGCGAGCGAGGCCCGCTCTCGGATGACGCCCGCCACGACGGCGGTGTTGATGAGCGTCGTGTTGCGTGCGTAGCCGGCCAGGAGGGCGTTGTCGCACAGGAGGTTGATGAGGCGCGGGATGCCCCGCGAGGCCCGGTGGATGCAGGCGATGGCGTGGCGGGTGAACTTGAGTTCGCAGCCCTCGTCCTTGGCGATGCGGCGCCGGTGGAGGACGTAGGCGACGGTCTCCTCCTCCGAGAGCGGTCCGAGGTCGTAGGCGACGACGATGCGCTGGGCGAGCGCCTCCCAGCGGCCCTGGCGGAGGCGGTCCCGCAGGTCGGGGTGGCCCAGGAGGACGATCTGGAGGAGCCGCCGGCCCTCGGACTCCAGGTTCCAGAGGAGGCGGACCTCCTCCAGGGCCTCGTCGCCCAGGTTCTGGACCTCGTCGAACACCAGGGCCACCAGGCGGCCCCGGTGGTTCATCGTCGCCAGGTCGTGCTCCAGGCCCTCCAGGAGCGTCAGTTTGTCGGCGCTCTCGGAGACGTCCGTGCCCAGGGACCGGCCGACGGCCCGAAGCAGTTGCCGCGGCGAGTCCATCGGGTGCCCGATGCGCAGGGTGTGGCACCCCAGGCCCAGGCGAGAGGCCAGCACGCGGGCCAGGAGCGTCTTGCCGCTGCCCGCCTCGCCGGTCACCAGGACCATCCCCCGGCGATACTGGATGGTGTAGAGCATGCTCGCGAGCGCTTCGGCGTGGCGAGGCGACTCGTAGAAGAACCGCTCGTCGGCCTCCAGCGCGTAGGGGAACTCCCGCAACCCGTAGAACTTGAGATACACACCACCCCCCTTTCCCTCCGGACGGTCTCTACCTAAGTAAAGCACAACTGCGGCGAAAGTCAAACGGTTCCGGGCGCGTCCAGCGCCGGTCTCGGTGGGTGGCATGCCCACGCCGCCGTTGGCGTGGGCATGCAGCCCGTCACCGGGAGCGTGCCCAGCCGGGCGGAATGGGCGCCGCCGCGCGGGAAAACGCGGCGCCGGGGGTTGAATTGACCCCGCCCCGCCGATACAATCCCCGGCCTTGACTGGGGGAGTAGCTCAGCCGGTAGAGCAACAGCCTTTTAAGCTGTGGGCCGTGGGTTCGAGTCCCACCTCCCTCACTGGCTTGATTGGCGCGCGACGTTCGGGTATAAGGCAGGCCGGCCTGATGGGCCGGAGCCGTGTGGCCCCGTCGTCCAGCGGTTAGGACACAGCCCTTTCAAGGCTGCGACACGGGTTCGAGTCCCGTCGGGGTCACCAGCACGATTCCCGGTCGCCGGCCGCGGACTCGCGGTCGGCGTGGAGGGCCAGATACGCGGCGCGGCGTGCGAGAGGCACGAGCCTGCGGCGCGCCAATCTGCAATCTGCAATGGAGTGGCCCCGTCGTCCAGCGGTCAGGACATAGCCCTCTCAAGGCTAAGACACGGGTTCGAGTCCCGTCGGGGTCACCATCCTTCCCGCCAGCGAGACGTTCTCTCGCCTTGCCGCCGCACCGCAACCGCGCCCGCCGCCGCGCAAACCGCGCGCATATTCTGGCGAAAATTGGCGGCCCTTTACGCGGTGTTGTCCCGCCGCCGGCCACATGCGTATGGACCCAACGTCTGGTCACGCGCCACCCCGCGACACCGTTTTGTCTCTCTTTGGCCCCGGAATCTCTGATTGGTTTGGACTACCCCCAATGAGTCCACACGCACGTAAGTTCAGTACAAGTAATGCCCTACACGGATCGGCCTTGGATGGCCTCTCGCGTTTCGCGGCCGCATGGTTGCTCGGGCAAACAGGACCGCGAAACAACTGACCAAACACCTTGCACGGCGCGAGTTCTCGGACGCTGTGGCAGCAAATGCAGGAGGCAGCAGCACGCTACGCGCCGGTGTCGACTTCCAGGCTGTTGGCCTCGCACCAGTCCAGGGCGATCTGCCTGTATCGTCCGGCGCGGAAGTCATTCCAAGTCTTGGCCAGGCCCCGCTGGCGCACCTGGTCTTTGAAGTATCGGAACGCGCCCCGGCCATGAATCGCGTCCGTGAGCGCGGCCGAGGCGTCCTCGTCCTCCACGCTCAGCGCGAAGTCCCGCATCATCTCCCACTCGTTGATCTCGAAGCGGTCGGGCAGCGGCACGAACCGGCTGCCGTCATCGACGTTGACGAGGGCCGCCAGCCGGATGTTCTCCCGCTGCCACTCCGGATAGTCCGCCGGGTCGTCGCCGTCATCGGCGGCATTGAGTTCCTCGTCCGAAAGCGTCACCACCTGTCCGGTCTCGCGGTCCACAAAGGCGTGCGACTCCTCGAACGGCATCTCGATGTCACCCAGGATGTCCGACAGTTTCACGCGTGCGGGCATGAGGCGCCCCTCCTAAGAGCCTATCCGGTTAACCCGGAGCAACGATACGTAATGATACCAAGAACCAGATGAAGCAGGCCCAGATAGTTCGCCGCCTTCTTCTCCCACCGCGTCAGCACGCGGCGGAAGCGGTTCATCCAACTGTGGGTCCGTTCGACCACCCACCGCCGGGCCTTGAACCCGGCCTCATGCTTGATCGCTTGCGCCTCCTCGCCGCGCGCTCGGATGTGCGCCGTGTACCCGAACTCCTCTGCCAAGTCGCGGACTTCGTCGTAGTCGTACCCCTTGTCCAGGCACAGGCCCTGCGGCCGCCGACATGTCGGCTTGGGACGCGGCACCGGGATACTATCCAGCGTGGCCTCGGCCATTTTGAAGTCGTTCCGGTTGGCCCCGTCAATGGCCAGGCCGATGGGCACCCCCGACCCCTCCGTCAGCACACTGCGTTTGACGCCGTCTTGGGCCCGGTCTGTAGGGTTGGGGCCGGTTTTTTTCCCCGCCCAGCGGTGCCTTGGTCATGGCGCCATCCATCGACTGCCAGGACCAGTCCAACCCTTTCAACTCATCATACTGCTGGAGGCCCGCTTCCCAGAATTTCAGAAACACCCCGGCCTCTTGCCACTCCTGGAACCGGTCGTGGGC
>VGYT01000333.1 GCA_016872895.1 Planctomycetota bacterium | reverse complement strand
TGCCGCTCTTCGATTGTCAACCGAACCACATATCGCTTGTTCATGCCGATCCTCCCCGGTATCCTGACCCCCGTGTGAGAATCGGCTATTCACACAAACTAACAACATCAAAAGACGACGGGTACTAGCCAACCGCCGCATCTTGTCAAATCGAGCGGACGGCTGGGCCGTGGCGTATCCGGCGGGGGTTCCCACGGCCGGACAAGCCGGTCCCGCCTGCCGGCCGGCGGGCAGGCGGTGCCACATGCGCCGCCTTTGTTTGCCCCTGTAAGTGGCCCACTGCCGCGAGCAATGGTTCTTGCTTTTCGCGGCCCGTTCGGCTATCGTCCCGGAGGGGTGAGGGTTGACCGTCGCCCTGTTTTGTCCCTGACCAAGCGTCCGAGGGCAGGTGAGCGGAGCCTCGCGGCTGTTCGCCGGCCGCCGCCGGGCCGCGCCGGTCTTGGAGTTCCCTCGCACCCAGGAACGCCGCCTTCCTCTTGCGGGGTCAAGGCCATGCCGAGAAGCAAGAAGTCCGCCGCGCCCAACTGGACGCGCAAGCACCTCCTGGGCCTGGAAGATATGACGGCGCAGGAAATCCTGACGGTGCTGGACCGCGCCGACGCATATCTGCCGTGCGTCACTCAAGCGCGACCCTGCCCGCCGACGCTGAAGGACCGCACCGTCCTGAACCTCTTCTGCGAGGACTCGACGCGCACGCGCACATCGTTCACGTTCGCGGCCGAGCGGCTGGGCGCAAGGGTCTTCCAGTTCCATGCGGCCACGTCGAGCCTCAATAAGAAGGAATCGCTCATCGACACGGCACGCAACATCGAGGCGATGGGCCTCGACGCCATCGTCATCCGGCACCAGGAGCGCGGGGCGCCCCACCGGCTGGCCGAGGCGGTCGCGTGCTCGGTCCTGAACGCGGGCGACAACGCGCACGAGCACCCCACGCAGGCGCTGCTGGACATGCTGACCATCCGGCGGCGGCTGGGGCGGCTGGACGGGCTGACGCTCGCCCTCGTGGGCGACGTGCGGCACAGCCGCGTGGCCCGTTCGAACTTCTTCGGCTTCTCGAAGTTCGCCAGCCGGGTCATCTGCGTCGGCCCGCCGGTCTTCCTCCAGGCCCTCGACGTGAAGGCCGAGACGGCGACCGACTTGGGCGCCGTCCTGCCGGAGTGCGACGCCGTCATGATGCTGCGCGTCCAGTTCGAGCGCCACGAGTCTGTTCAGTTCAATGTAGATGAATACATTCGCGGCTACCAGTTGACGCCCGCGCGGTTGGCGCGGGCCAGGCCCGGCGCCATCGTCCTCCATCCCGGCCCCGTCAACCGCGGGGTCGAACTCACCAACGAGGTGGCCGACGGGCCGCAGAGCGTCATCCTGTTTCAGACGACATGCGGCGTGGCGGTGCGGATGGCCTGCCTGGAACTGTGCATCGGCGCCCTGGACCGCGAGCGGCGCTCACGCACCGCCCAGGCCCGCAGGGACCGACGCGGATGACCCGCACGCTTCTGGCCGGCGGACGCATCATCGACCCTGCAAGCGGAACATCCCGCCGGGGCGGGCGCGACGAGTTCGCCGACCTGCTTATCGACGGCGGCCGCATTGCCGCCATCGGACCCGCCGACTCGCTCGGCCCGGCCGACGAGACGCTCGATTGCCGCGGGCGGCTGGTGGTTCCCGGCCTGATAGACCTGCACGTCCACCTGCGCGAACCCCCTGCGCCTGCCGCGCCTACGATGCCTGCCGCGCCTGCCGCGCGGCGGGTCTCCCGAACCGCCGCGCCGACCAAAGGAACTCCGTCCGCCGAGGCGCCGGCGGAGACAATCGCCTCCGGCGCGGCAGCAGCGGCGGCGGGCGGCTTCACGACGGTCTGCGCCATGCCGAACACACGGCCGCCCATCGACGCGGCCGAGGCCGTTGCGTATTACCTTGCCCGCGCGCGGGAGACGGGCCTGGCGCGCGTGCTCGTGGTGGGCTGTCAGACCGCCGGCCGGGCGGGCCGCCGCCCCGCCGACCTCGCGGCCATGCGGGCCGCCGGAGCCGTCGCGTTCAGCGACGACGGCTCCGACGTGGCCGACCCGCAGGTCTTCGAGCAGGTGCTGCGTGAGGGCGCGCGCCTGGGCCTTCCTCTCTTCTGCCACTGCGAGGACGCCGGGATGGCGGCCGGCGGCGTCATCAACGACGGGCCGCTGGCAACCGCGCTGGGTCTGCCGGGCATCCCGCCTGAAGCCGAGGAGGCGGCCGTCAGACGGGCCTGCGACGGGGCCGCCCGCACCGGCTGCCGCGTCCACATCTGCCACGTTTCGACCGAGGGTGCCGTTGCTGCCATCCGCCGCGCAAAGGCCGCCGGCGCGCCGGTAACGGCCGAGGCGGCACCGCACCACCTGGTGCTGACCGAAGAGGCCCTTGCGGGGCGCGACACGGTCTTCAAGGTCAATCCGCCCCTGCGGAGCAGCCACGACGCCTGCGCCGTCCTGGGGGGCGTCCGCGACGGCACCATCGACTGCCTGGCCACGGACCACGCGCCACACACGGCTGAGGCCAAGCGCCGGCCTCTGGCCGAAGCGCCGCCGGGAATGATCGGCCTGGAGTCCGCCCTGCCCATTTACGTCAAGGCCCTGGTGGAGCCGGGCCTGCTCGAGTGGGCGGAACTCGTGGCCCGGCTGACGGTCAACCCCGCGCGCGTCCTGGGCATGGACGCGGGCCGACTGGCGGTCGGCGCGGCTGCGGACGTTACGGTCATCGACCCGCTGGTCCGGTGGACGATTGACCCGCAGGCGTTCGAGTCGCGCGGGCGGAACTGCCCGTTCGCGGGACGGGAGGTTCGCGGCCGGGCGGTGCTGACGATCGTGGGCGGGAGAATCGTTTACAGGTTGACCTTGTGAGTGCCCAGCCGCTACTGGTGCGTCAACATTTTGGAGGAACCTTGTGGGTGCCATGCTTTCGCGCCGTTGCGAAAGCATGGTCGCAGGCGGGGGAGAAGCAACTTCGCCCGCCGGGAGCGGGGCACCCGCACTCACAGTTTCAGTTTCGAGGCACCGCTACGGCAGGTCCAGCGCAAGGGTCTTCTCAAACCTCAGGGCCACCCCAGCCCATACCTTGTCGGCAGAGGGCGCGTCGCGGCGGATCACCTCGGCCTTGGCCGCGAACTGCTCCAGGAAGAACGTGTTGGCCGTGTCGCGCGGCACGGCCAAGCGGACGGTGACTTTGCGTCCGACCTCCAGCATGGCATCGGTGACGAAGTAGGCGCCGCCGTCGCTGACGTTCAAGGCGCGGGTGCGAACGTCCGCGCCGCCGGGAAGTTCGATGCGCAGCCGGCAGGGAACCTCGAACCGGGGATGCCTGCGACGATCAGTGGAGGTGGTCATGGCGTCGCTCCGGGCGGCGGCGGGCGAAGACAGGATAAGGCGAAGGCCCCGCCGCATCGTCCGCTCTCTTTACTATAGCATACGAACGAATCGCCCGTCTGCAACTTGAAATCGGCGCGCTTTATCTAGAACTGTGACAGCGGCCTGGCAGCCCCGTAGCCGCCGCCTGCCGGATTGCTACAATACGTGGCCATGGCGGGCGAGAAAGTCATCGTGGCGATGTCGGGCGGCGTGGACTCATCGGTCGCGGCCGCGCTGCTGAAGGAACAGGGATACCGGCCCGTCGGCGTGTTCATGTGCGCCGGGCTGGCCAAGAGCGCCGCGGGCGGGCCGAAGCGCTGCTGCTCGCCCGAGGACTCGGCCGACGCGCGGCAGGTGGCGGCGCGGCTGGGCATTCCGTTTTCGGTGCTCAACTTCGCCGAGGACTTCGAGCGGCTCATCAACCACTTCTGCGAGGAATACGGCCGCGGGCGGACGCCCAACCCGTGCATCCTGTGCAACCGGGACCTCAAGTTCGGCCGCCTCCTGGAGTACGCCGACGCGCTAGGCGCCGCCTACGTGGCCACGGGCCACTACGCCCGCGTCGAGTGGGAGGCGGGCAAGTGGCGGCTGAAGCGCGGCCGCGACCGCGCCAAGGACCAGTCGTACTTCCTGTTTGCGGTGCCGCCCGAGCGGCTCCATCGCGTCCGCCTGCCCGTGGGGGAACTGACGAAAGCCGACGTCCGCCGCATGGCACGCGAGCGCGGCCTGCCCGTCCACGACAAGAAAGAGAGCCAGGAGGTGTGCTTCGTCCCCGGAACGGTCGGCGACCTGGTGCGTGCCCGCCGGCCTGACCTGATGCGTCCGGGGCCGGTGCTGGACCTGGCGGGGCGCGAGATCGGCCGCCACGAGGGCATCGTGAACTTCACCATCGGCCAGCGGCGGGGCCTGGGCGTGGCGCTCGGCCGGCCGATGTACGTGGTAGGCATCCGGGCCTCCGACGCCGCCGTCATTGTCGGGCCGCCCGAGGCGGCGCTTTCAACGGGCCTCGCGGCAGACCGGACTGTGTGGCACGAACCTGTGCCGCGCGAGCCGGTCCGGGTTGAGGTGCAGATACGTTATCGCCACGCGGCCGCGCCCGCGTGGATAAAGCGGCTCAACCCCGGGCCGGACGACAACGAATTCGTGGACGTGAGGTTCGACCAGCCGCAGCCCGCCGTCACGCCCGGCCAGGCGGCCGTGTTCTACCGCGAGGACCGCGTCCTTGGCGGCGGGTGGATTGCTTCCGCCGTGCCGTGCTCGGCATAGCCGCCGACAGCGCGGCGCGAGTACCTGTTTAGCGTCTCCCCGCGCGGCCGTGCCCGTGAAGTGTGCGCCAAGTACGCTAAGAAGCTGTTTCACAACCCCGGAGATTGCCGATGAAGGTAACAGTTCAACCTGGCATACGGGAGCCAAGCCATGGCCAAGGAACTGTTACCCGATGACCTCTGGGCCGAAATCGAGCCCTTGTTGCC
>VGYT01000332.1 GCA_016872895.1 Planctomycetota bacterium | reverse complement strand
CACAACGCCCGCCGCGATGCCGCCGCCGCCCGCGACCGACCCGCCGCCACAGCCCGACCGCCAAATGACCAGGGCCGAGCCGCCTCCGCCGCCGCAGCCGGCTCCACCCCAGGAGCCTGAACCCCCGACGCCGCCCGAGCCCCCTGCCGTCACCCCGCCCGCGAAGCCCCGGCCGGCCGAGCGGGATACCGAGCCTCCAGCGCCATTGCCTCCATCTCCCGTCCCCAAGCAGGAACGCCCGGCCGCCACCCCGGCAGCGCCGGCCATCGCATCGACCACCCCCAAGCCGTCTTTGAACGCCGCCAAGACCGCGGGGCGCGACAGAAGGCCCGGCCTGTCGCCGTCGTCCCCTGTTCCGACGCCCGGCACAACCGGCGGCAGCACGGCAAATCCACCGCCCGGTCGAGCAGCAGCGACGAAGGAATCGGGCCCCAAGCCCGACCCCGGCGCGGCCGGGCCGGGCGCCCGCAGCGAGGTTGCGATCGTCACCCTTCCGACGCCCGAGTATCCGCCCCGCTCCCGCCGACTGGGGGAAGAGGGCGTGGTGCTTCTGGAGGTGGAGGTGCTGCCGGACGGCCGCGCCGGTCGTGTCCGCATACTTCAGGCCCCGCCCTACCCACGGCTCGTGGACGCCGCCATCGAGGCCGTCCGCAAGGCCGAGTTCAAGCCGACGATGGCGCGGGGCCTTCCGGTCAGCGCGATGATTGAGATACCGATCCGCTTCCGACTCGATTGAGCGCACCTGCCCATTCGCCGCGCAGCCCGCCAGGCTCCCTTCGCTGGAGTTACAGCAACTGCGAGCGCTTCGCGCGTCATCTATGCGCGGTCGGCGGCAACCGGGACCAGCGCGAAGCCGCCATGGAGACCGCCCTGCTGGCCGAGGCGCCGAAACTGGAGCGGTCACTGTCGCTCTTGGCCGCCCTTGCCGGCGTGGCCCCGTTGCTCGGCCTCCTCGGCACCGTCTCGGGCATGATCGCCACCTTCGATACGATCTCGGCTGCCGGAACCGGGAACCCGCGCCTGTTGTCCGGGGGCCTCTCCGAAGCGCTGATCACCACCCAGTCGGGCCTGATGGTGGCCATCCCGCTGCTGCTTGTCCACGCCTGGCTCCGGCGATGGGTCGAGCGGCGTGAAGTGATGATCGAGCACCAGGCCGTGCAGGCCTTCGGCCTTGGCGAACAAGACGAGGGGACATCGGTATGAACGCGGTGCGACTTTGGGTTGCGGAGGGCGGCATGACGATGGCTGCCCTCGGCCTGGTCGCCACGGTGCTGGCGTACCTGATCCTGGAGCGCCTTCTGGCCATCCGGTCGGCGGGCCGGCTTCTGGAATCCGCCGGCGCTCCGCCGGGCGGCGCCGTGCTGGACGCCATGGCGCTGAGGGGGCTCCGTCGCATGGGTTTTATCCGGGCGTGCATCGTGGCGGCCCCGCTGCTGGGTCTGCTCGGCACCGTCACGGGGATGGACGTGCCCCTGTATGCGGCCGAGGCGTCCGACGTGGCGCCGGGGATTGACACGGACCTGAAACTCACGATGCGCTACTACACCGACCCGCGGCTTCTGGACACGGCGAAGGCCGTGCAGGACCTGCCGGACTGGATGCGGGGCAGGGCGGGGAAGACCGGGTGGAGCAACGAAACCTCCGAGTTTCCGAGGGAATTCCGGCATGGTTCAAACAAGCCCCACGCACCGCGTGGGGATGGATGGTGCGGGCCGGTCATCCCCCGGCGGTGCCGGGGGCTTTGAACCATGCCGGAATTCCGGGTTAAGTAGCGTAGCAGATAATGTGAGAGAGGAAAACGAGGGGTGTCTTCGGCGTACGGGAACGGATGATCTGAATGCGGACCGTGCTCTTACTATTGCCCTGAATCGTGCATCCGGGCGTCCAGGAGCGTCCACTTCCGACCACTTGGGCGATAGGAGCGCAAAGAGAAACCGCGTTAGTGATAGCGCCAACGCGGTTTCTAAGAATCTTGTGGCGAGGGCGACGGGGCTCGAACCCGCAACCACCGGATCGACAATCCGGTACTCTAACCAATTGAGCTACGCCCCCGCGGGGGTCTGCTGCGGCCGATGCATATATTGTGCGGCCTCCTGGCGTTTTGTCAAGTGAATCTGCGCGGACGTTTGCGCGGTAAGAAACGGGAAGGCGGTGTGCGGCAAGAGGGGTTGCATCCGGCCGCGAGGACAATATAATAAGGACCTTCCTGGAGTGGGGGGTGCGCCCCGCACCAGCGGACCGGCGAGGAGGCGACGAGAGTGGCGAACACGGTGAGCGATATCGAGAAGGCGTGCATGGAAGGCCGCGTCGATGACGCCGAGAAACTTCTCGGCCAGACGCCGAAGGCCGAAATGGAGACGGCCGACTACCACTACCACCTGGGCCGCGTTCGCGAGGCCCAGGGCCGCTACGAGGACGCCGTCGAGGCCTACGAGCGCGTGCTGCAACTGGACTCCACGCATCGGCTGACGCTGTTCCGCCTGGCCTACCTGTACGACCTGCGGGGCGAGGAGAACCTCGCCATGGACTACTACAAGCAGTGCATCCAGCAGCCGCCCGTCCACGAGGGGGCCCTGATGAACCTGGGCGTCCTGTACGACGACGCCGGCCGCTACGAGGAGGCCATCGAGTGCTTCCAGCGCGTGCTGGCGGGGAATCCGAACCACGCGCGAGCGCGGCTGTTCCGGCGCGACGCCCAGGCCTCGCTGGAGATGTACTACGACGAGGAGGGCGAACGCCGCCGCGACAAGCGAAACCAGGTCCTCGAAATCCCCGTGACCGACTTTGAACTCTCCGTCCGCAGCCGCAATTGCCTTAAGAAGATGAACATCCGCACGCTGGGCGACCTGATACGGCACTCGGAGCAGGAACTGCTGGCGTACAAGAACTTCGGCGAGACGAGCCTCCAGGAGATCAAGGACATGCTCGGCTCGAAGAACCTGAAACTGGGGATGGCGGTGGAACCGTCGGAGGAGCGCCGGATTCTGGCGCCGCCGCCGCCGGCGCTGCTTGCCCCGCCGCCCCGCGCTGCCGGGTCATCCGCGAACGTGGCCGACCTGGAGTTCTCGGCCCGCAGCCGCAAGGCCCTCGAGCGCCTCGGCTGCGTCACCCTGGGCGACATCGCGGCGATGAGCGAAGAGAAACTCCTGGCCCAGAAGAACTTCGGCGAGACGTCGCTGAACGAGATCAAGCGCGTCCTGCGCCGCTTCGGACTGCAACTTGGCGGTTGACCAGCGGCATAGCAGGTTGCGGACTGCGGATTGTGGATTGCGGATTGAACGGCAAACCGTACGGAGGGCCCCGCCCGCGTGCCCTTCCATTCCGCAATTTGCAATCCGCAATCCGCAATGAGACACTTGTGCTTTTCACCTTGCACTTTTTACTTCTCATCCTCTACATTGCCCTCATCCATACTAATTCATGTATGCTGCGGCCCGTGCCTGCTGGCCGTCGTGGAGGCGGTGCGGCGCATGGGGCGCGCGGCTGCGCTGTTCCATAACCCGAACATCCATCCGCTGCTTGAGTTCCGGCGGCGCCTGACAGCCGTCCAGGTGGCGGCCGAACGGGCGGGCCTGGAACTCATCGCCGACGGCCGCTACGGCCTGCGCGAGTTCCTGGCGCGCACGGCCCCGTGGGAGCGCCCGGCCAGGTGCGCGGCCTGCCGTCGGATGCGGCTGGCCGAGACGGCCCGCCAGGCGGCCGAGCGCGGCTTCGAGGCCGTCACGACGACCCTGCTGGCCTCCGCGCACCAGGACCACGACGCCGTGCGGCAAGTCGGCCAGGAGGAGGCCGCCGCCAGGGGCCTGCGATTCCACTACGAGGATTTCCGCCCCCTGGCCGCGCGCGGCCACGACGAGGCCAGGCGCATCAGCCTGTACCGGCAGCAGTACTGCGGCTGCATTTTCAGCGAAGAAGAACGGTTCGCGCCGACCCGCCTGCATCTGCATCGCGCCTCGGATCGTGGCGAGCCGTGAAGGGCAACATCCCATGCTGAGGGTCGAGGGTCGAGGGTCGAGGGTCGAGGCCGGCGGCGCGCGTCATGCGGGGCGCCATGCTTTCGCGCCGCTCGGGAAGCACGGTCTTCGGCCAGGGCGGATGCTTTCGCAAGCGAAAGCACGCCACCCGCCCATCATGCTTTGCGCCGCGCTGGCCGGCGTGCTTGTGAGCGGCTGCTCGTGCGAGAAGCCGCGGGTCCGGCCGCGGCCGGAGGCCCCTTTCGCGGCCGCGGAACACCCGCTGATGCGCGTCCGCCTGGGCGAGGAGGCGCCCTCGGCGTGGGTGGCCGTGACGGCCCCCTGGCGGCTGACCGGGCCGGCCGGGCAGTTGGCGGCCGGCGAGCGCCTGGACTGGACCGAGGTCGCCTTCCGCGGCGGGGGCGCGGCGTTCGGTTCGCAGGCGCCCGTGCCCGGCGGGCTGGAACTCGCCGCCGAGTCCGACGGCGCAATCCGGGTCCGCCAGACCATCGGGGGCAAGGAGCGCGAGCGGTGCTACCGCGGCGTCCTGCGCATCCTGCCCACGACCGCGGGGGCACTGCGACTCATCAACATTCTTCCGCTGGAAAACTACGTGGCGGGCGTCCTGTCGAACGAACTGCCGAAGGCCTGGCACGCGGAGGCGTACAAGGCCCAGGCGGTCGCCGCCCGGACGTACGCCCTGGCCGAACGCAACTCGCACCAGCGATACGACTTCGACGTGTACGATTCCACGCTGAGCCAGGTTTACGGCGGCGCAGGCACAGAGACCGCCTCTGCCTGGGACGCCGTCCTTGCCACGTGGGGCATCGTGGCGACGTACCGCACGGCCGCGGGCAAGGCGGCGCTTCTAACGACGTATTTCCATTCGACGTGCGG
>VGYT01000331.1 GCA_016872895.1 Planctomycetota bacterium | reverse complement strand
CTGCGGCCTTTCTCGCAGGTCTCGGCCCGCGCTTGTCACGCCCGCCGCCACCCCGCTTGGACCCGCCGTTTGGTCACGCGCCGCCCCCTGCCGCCGTTTTATCTCTCTTTCGCCCCCGAATCTCTGATTTGTTTGGTCAACCCCCCAAGTTGACCACACGCGCGCAAGTTCTTAAGCCACAGCATCTTGCGGAAGGGGCCTCCTGAGGGCCTCTCGCGTTTCGCGACCGCATGGTTGCTCGGGCGAACATGACCGCGAAAAACTCGCCCAAAGCGGCTATAGCCGCACGTGCTGAGGACCCGCGGCCGTCCACGCTTCAATGGGGCCGCACCATAAATGGCGAGGGAACCCGCGTAGGCTGATTCTAACCGTCAAGGACCCGTGCGGCCTCCGCCTGGTCGATATTCGCGATGTATTGCACCCCGCTGACCTCTGCCGCCTCGCGGGTGAGGGCGGCGAGGTCGTCCCGGGAGATGTACTCGACCGCGAACTTGCGGCTGCCGGCCATCAACTGGCGAAGGCCCTGGGCCAGCCGCTCGTAGTACGTGTAGAGGCCGAGGGCGCCCGCCGGGAGTTTCTCGAAGGCCTCGTCGCCCAGTTCCTTGCGCAGATGGCTGGCGGTCACGAAGATCTCATCCCTCGTGGTGCCGAAGCGTTCGATGTACACCGGCATTTCGCCGCTGTCGACCGCAAGGCCGATGGTCTTGCCGACCATGGCGGCAGCGATGGGCGCGCGGGCCATACCGACGAGTTTCACGAACGGCGAGCCCAGCGCGAGGCCCTTGAAGATCTGGTCCTCGAAGGCGAACCCGCCTGCGACGGCCAGGGCGGGCAGCCGGGACCCTTTCTCGGCCAGGCGTGCGGCGTACTGGCGGAGCAGCGAGTGCAGGTAAACCGGAGGCACGCCCCACTCGTTCATCATGCGCCAGGGGCTCATGCCGGTGCCGCCGCCGGCGCCGTCGACGGTCAGCAGGTCGATCCCGTACCTGGAGGCGAACACGAGCGCCCGGGCCAGGTCGGCCGGACGGTACGCGCCGGTCTTGAGGAAGACATACTTGGCGCCGGCCTGGCGGAGTTCCTCCACCCGCTTGGCAAAACCCTCCTCGGTGACGATGCCGACGCGCGAGTGCCGCTCGAACTCCTTGAACGCGCCGCGCTGAAAGTCCCGGATAACGTCCGGGTCGGTCGGGTTGGGCAGCACCAGGTAGCCGCGCTCGTGGAGGACCTGGGCCTTCTGGAGGTCCTTGATCTTGACTTCGCCGCCGATGTCCTTGGCGCCCTGGCCCCACTTGAGTTCGACGCACTGGACGCCGAGTTTCTCGATGGCGTACTCCTGGACGCCCAGCCGCGTGTCCTCGACGTTGGCCTGGACGACGATGGCGCCGTACCCGTCGCGCTGGTGGTCCTGGTAGAGTCTCACGCGGCGCTTGAGGTCGGCCGTGTCGACGACGCGCCCTCTCTTGATGACCGCTTCCGGGTCCATGCCGACGACGTTCTCGCCGATCGTCAGACCCGTCCCCGCCAGCGCCGAACCGATGGCCAGGCCTTCCCAGTTGTTCTTGGCGATGTTGGTCGACCCGATGCCGGGGATGATCCACGGGTAGCGGAACTTGATGCCCTTGTCGTGGCCGATGACAACCTCCAGGTTGACCGCGGGGAAGATGGCCTTGTCGCTGTCGGCCTCCACGCCGTGGGCGCCGATGATGGTGCCCATGATGTTGAAATGGGAGTAGTCCACGGGGTAGGTCTTCTCGGCCGCCGTCGTGATGACTCCGAACGGCTGGGGGTAGATGACCTCGTGGCCGCGGTAGGCCGACTTGCCGACCTCGCACATGCCGATGCACCCGTCGACGCAGGTGACGCACATGCCCGAGGCGGGCACGACCGAACCGGTAGTCCGGTTCTTCGAGAGCGTGGCGGCCGACGCGTTGACCCTGGATAGCGTGACGGACATGATCGCTGGTTCCTTTCCGGTTACTTGTTCTGCCGGGTTTCGCAGGCCACACAGGGCTGCATGTAGCACAGCATGTCGTCGAAGCCTTCTTTGTCGAGGCAGGGCGGGCTCAGGTTGGCGCACCCGCCGCAGATGGCCTTGTCCGGCTCGGTGTAGGTGCAGCGGAGTTCGCACGCCGGGCACACGTACATGCACCCGCCGCACAGGCGGCAGACGTCGCTCTTGACATCAAAGGGCGTGCCGATACTCCGCTTCTGGCCGCGATAGCGGAAGCCGATGGCGCCGGCCATCATCTGCTCGCGGCACATCCGGACGCACCGGCCGCAGAGGATGCAGGCCTGGTGCTCCTGCCTGAACCGCTGTTGCCGCACGTCGTGCGCCGAGGCGAGGTCCTGGATGGTCTTGGACTGTGGGCAGGAGGCCAGCAGCAGTTCCAGGATCATCTTGCGGGCCCGAACGACGCGCGACGAGGCCGTGCGGACCTTGAGGCCCGGCTCTGCGGGGTACGTGCACGACGTCGCGAGTTTCGCCGCCGGCCCCTCGCCGATCTCCACAACGCACAGGCGGCAGGCACCGTAGGGCGTGAGGCCTTCCATGTGGCAGAGCGTCGGGATGGGGAAGCCGATGAACTGGGCGGCTTCAAGCACCGTGGAGCCTTCTTCGACGGAAACCGGAAGGCCGTTGATGGTCAGGGTGATCATGCGGGTGTTCCCCCTGCGGCCGCGCTGTGGGCCTCATCGCCCTGGGGTTGAGTGAACGCGAGGTCGCATCGTAGGCACCGGCGGGCCTCACGGGTGGCCTGTTCGACCGACAAGGCCAGTTCGACTTCGGCGAAGTTTTTCCGCCTCGCCTGGATGGGCAGCACGGCGGGCTCCGCCCGGGCGGCCGCTTCGCGCTCTTCATCACCGGCGTCGCCAGGCTCAAGGAAGACGGCGGGCAACCGGATTTGCGTCGGCTCGGCGAGAGGCTCGCCGCGAAGGAAGCGGTCGATGACACCGGCCGCCCGCTTGCCGGCAGCGATGGCATCGACCACCGTGTTGGGACCCGTCACCAGATCGCCGCCCGCAAAGACGCCTTCGCGGCCGGTACGGAGCGTTCGCGGATCGACCTGGAGCCGGCCGCTCTTGTCCAGCACCAGGCCCATCGAAGTCAGGCCGTCGCTGTCAGGGCGTTCGCCGATGGCCACGATCAGCGTGTTCAGCGAGAGGCTGAACTCGCTGCCCGGCACGGGGACCGGCCTGCGGCGGCCGCTGGCATCAACCTCGCCGAGCGTGTTGCGAATGCACTCGATGCCCACAAGGCGGCCGTTCTGCGAGTAGATCCGAACCGGCGAGACCATCGTTTCAACCTTGATGCCTTCCTTCACGGCCGTCTCGATGTAGCGGATCTTGACCGGGGAGACGAGCGTCTCAAGCCGGATCCCCTCCTCGATGGCGGCATCCACCTCTTCGGCGTAGGCCGGCATCTCCTGGCCGGTGCGGCGGTACAGGAGGGTGACGCTCTGGACGTTCTCCTGGCGGATGGCGACGCGTGCGGCGTCGACGGCCGAGTTACCGCCGCCGATGACCGCCACGTGGCCGCCGGCGAGTTCCTCACCCCTGAGGTTGAAAGCCTTCAGGAACTCGATGGAGGGGTAGACGCCTTCGAGGTTCTCCCCCGGCAGGTCCAGTTGCCAACTCTTGTGGGCGCCCGTAGCCAGGAAAATCGCCTTGAAGCCGTCTTCAAAGAGACTGTCGACGGTGAAGTCGCGGCCAAGGACGCTCCCACACCGAACGGCGATGCTCTTGTCGAGGAGCGACGCGATCTCTTTCTTGAGCACGCTGCGCGGCAGCCGGTAGGCCGGGATACAACTGACGAGCATGCCGCCCGGCTCATCTTCCGCTTCGAAGAGCGTCACCTTGTACCCCAGGAGCGAGAGGTGGTGGGCGACCGAAAGGCCAGCCGGGCCGGCCCCCACCACCGCCACCTTGGGTGCCTCATTGCCTCGCCGCGCGGCCTTCGCGGGCTTGTAGACCACCGGGTCCACGCGGTCGGTGACGAACCGCTTCAGCGCGCGGATCGCGATGGGCTCGCCGCCGCTCGTGCCTAACTGGCACTTCTGCTCGCACTTGCGGTCGCAGACCCGCGCGCAGATCGAAGGAAACGGGTTGGCCGACCGGATGACCTGGTAGGCTTCTTCGTACCGCCCCTTCTCGATGAGGGCCACGTAGCGCCACGCTTCGGTTTCCAGAGGGCAGGCGGCCTGGCAGGAGGCGCCCACGAGGTTGCGGCAGATGAACGCATCGCACTTCTTGCCCATGACGTGCCGCTCGTACTCCTCGCGGAAGTACCGCAGGGTGCTCAGAACCGGGTTCGACGCCGTCTGCCCCAGGCCGCACATCGTGGTGTCCTTGACGACGCGGGCCAGTTCCTCAAGGAGTCCGAGGTGCTCGGGGCGTCCCCGACCGCCCGAGATGTCGTCGAGGATTTCGTACATCCGCTGGGTGCCTTTGCGGCAGGTGAAGCACTTGCCGCAGGATTCGTCCTTCAGGAAGTTCATGAAGTACTTGGCGACGTCCACCATGCAGGTGTTGGAGTCCATGACAATCATGCCGCCGGAGCCCATGATGGAGCCGGCCTGGGCGAGGCTGTCGTAGTCAATGGGCAGGTCGAACTTCTCGGCCGGGATGCACCCGCCTGACGGGCCGCCGGTCTGGACGGCCTTGATCCTGGCCTTTCCGACCGGCCCGCCGCCGATGTCGTAGACGATCTGCTTCAGGGTGATGCCCATGGGCACTTCGACCAGGCCGGTGTTCTTGATTTTCCCGACCAGGCTGAAAATCTTGGTGCCCGAGTTGCCCGGGGTGCCGATCTTGGCGAACGCCTCCGCGCCCTGGCGGAGGATGACGGGGATGTTGG
>VGYT01000330.1 GCA_016872895.1 Planctomycetota bacterium | reverse complement strand
GGGTCGGCCTCGGCGTACCCCCTGGCCTGCGCCTCGGCCAGGGCCTTTTCGTAGGGAGCGCCCGTCGCGGACATCTGAGTAAGGATATAATTACATGTTCCGTTGAGTATGCCCGTCAGGGCCGTCAGGCGGTTCGCCACGAGGCCGTCGCGGATGGCGCGGATGATCGGGATGCCCGCGGCCACGGAGGCCTCGAAACTGATGGAGCGTCCCGCGCGGCGGGCGGCCTCGAAGAGTTCCGGCCCGCGCATCGCCAGCGCCGCCTTGTTGGCCGTGACGACGTCCTTGCCGGCCCCCAGCAGGCGCTTCATCAGGTCCACGGCGAAGGTCGTGCCGCCGACGGTCTCGACCGCGATGGAGACGCGCGGGTCGGCGATGACGCGGTCGGCGTTGTCGGTAAGGAGTTCCTTCGGCACGGCCGCCGGACGCGGCCGCGCAAGGTCGATGTCGCACACGTGCCGCAGGATGAGCCGGCAGCCCGCGGCCTCGGCCAGGCGCTCGCCGTCCTCCAGCAGCAGCCGCACCACGCCCGCGCCGACGGTGCCGAACCCGACGACCGCTACGCCTGCCTCGATCATGGAAGCCTCAGCGCGCCTTCAGTTCGTCAGGGCTGTACGTTCTGCCGAGGGCCTTGAGGCTGACGAGGGCCTGGCCGCGGACCAGGTTGACGGGGTCGCCCAGGCGCTTCTGGAGGGCCTGGATGGTGGCGTCGGACTTATCGCCCGCCGCGGCGAGGGCCTGGCAGGCCGTGGCTCGCGTGCGCCAGGCGCCGGCGGCGAGGCACTCGTCGCGGAGGAACTCGACGGCCTTCGCGCCGCCGATGCGGCCGAGGGCCTCCACGGCCACGAGTTCCGGCCCGCCGTACAGTTCGCTCACGTTCAGCCCGGGTTCCTGCCCGGCCGGCCTGGTCCTGGCCGCCTTGATGAGGGCGGGCACGGCTTCCAGGGACGCAGCCTTGCCGAGTCCCCACGCGGCCATCGAGACGACGACCGGCCTGGGGTCCTCCAGCAGGAACGTGAGTTCTTTACAAGCGTAGATGGTTCCTATCTGCCCCAGGGCCTTCGCGGCCGATGCCCGCACGAGCGGCTCCGGGTCCTTCACGCACGCCATGACGGCGGCCTGCGCCTCGGGATTGCCGATGCGCCCCAGGACCGCCAGCGAGGCCGCCCGCACGTACTTGCTGGGCGACTTCAGGCGCTTGGCGACCCACGGGATATCGTCGCGCCCGGCGTAGGGCGCCAGGGCCAGCAGGGCCGTCACCTCCAGTTGCTCGGGCCGAGGGCTGCGCTGGAGGTACTGGCGCAGGACGGCGGCCCCCTTGATGCCGATGGCGCCCAGGGCGCGGAGGATGTCGACATTCTCCTCGCCCGGCGCCAGGAGTTTCGCGGTGAGTTCCTCGATGCGCGCCGCGGCGTTCAGGTTCCCCAGGGCGCGGATGGCGTTGCGGCGGACGGCCGGGTCCTCATCCGCCAGGCCGCGGACGGCCACGTCCTGGAGGCGCGGGTCCGGCCTCAGAACCAGCGATTGCATGACCGCGCGCCGGGCATGCACCCCGTCGGTGAACGCCATCGGCAGGAGGGTCGGGCCGAGGCCCATGTCGTCGCGGACGCAGGCCCGCGCGGCCTTGCCGAGGAGCGGTCCCTCGGAGTACTCGACCAGGCGGATGAGCACCCGCCGGGCGCCGGCGTCGCCGATGTTGGCCAGCAGGTCGGCGGCCAGGACGGACTCCTCCGGCCCGCCGTCCAGGCTCCGCCGCAGACGCTCCCGGAGCGGCTCGAGCACCTTCTCCAGGCTCGGGACGCCCTGCGCGTCGCCAAGGTCGTCCAGGGCGCGGAGGATGGCGGGCTGGACCTCGATGATGACGCCATCCTGGACCAGCAGCGCCCCGAACCCGCGCGGGCTGTGTTCGACGTACGCCGCCTGCGCCACGGCGCGGACGAGCGGGTCGCGGCTGGTGATGGCCGGCACGATAAGATGGATGTCGCCGGCGGCGGCCCACACGGCGAGCGTCTGCGCCGCCTCGCCGCGGTACAGCGGCTCGGGACTCTCCAGCAGGCCCCGGAGCGCTTCCACGGCGCCAGGCGTGGACGGCCCGTCGGTCTCGATCGTCAGGAGCCGAAGGGCCGGCGGCAGGGCGCCGTAGTCGGGCCCCTCCCGCTCCCTCTGACCGAGCGCAGCACAACCCGCGCCTGCGGCCATCACCAGGCAAGCCATCCCCGCGGCGACCGCCCACGGCAAGGTGCGGCTCTTCATGATTTCGCTCCGATTCTCTTGAGGCCCGGCGCGAACACGCCGGCCGCGTACCGGTCTTATCTATAGACCGCGCGCGGCCGCAGTGCAAGCGAATTGCAAAATGTCTTGACGCTCCCGCGGCGCGGTGCGTACACTCCTGCCTGTCGCCGTAAGGCACATCTAAGGCGGCTGGTATAGGGTTGGTGCTGAGCACCCGCGCACATGACGCGGCACAAAGGATCCGCGCGGGTCCCCAAAGCACGCCTTATGTAACTTCGGGCAAGCACATCTCGTGAAGGAGAAACCATGATGCACAGAGGGCCGGGTCCTGATGAGGCGGCGGCGATGGGCGCCATCGGGGTGGTTGTGTTTGCAATCGCGATGCTTGTCGTCCTGGCGCTGGTTGTGTTCGCCATCATCTGCTGGTGGCGAATCTTCTCCCGGGCGGGGTACTCCGGGGCGCTGGCGCTTCTGCTCCTGGTGCCGTTCGGCGAACTTATCATGCTTTGCATCCTGGCCTTCGGCAACTGGCCGGCGCTCAGTGAACTTGCGCGGCTGAGGCAGTTGCTGAATCAGCCGCGGACGTAGGCCGCGGTTGCGGGTGGCATTGTCATCCGGATTTGCGCGGTGGGTCGGGGAATCCGCCGCGCAAAGTGCGACCGTAACGTCGCGGGCACGTCGGTTGTTACGTCGTTCGCATCCGCGCGGGCGCAAGTGGGCCGCGGCCGCCGAGGGGAGCACGTCTGGCCGGCTGCGGCGCGGGCTGTTTCACCTCGGGTGCACGATGACAGGGGCGCTCACATCTGCCGGCGCCTGGATGGTCCTGCTGCCGTGCGCAGCATGGTCGCTGCTCGGGGGCGGGTGCGCCGCCGGGCCGGACTCCGGGGCGGCGGGTCCGCGCGCCGAGGCCGCCGAAAGGTGCGCCGACCCTTCCGGAAGGAGTCCCTCGATGACCGTCGGCCTCGTGTGGGACAAGCGATACCTGGAGCACGCCGCCCCACATCATTGCGAGCGCCCGGCGCGCCTGAAGGCCATCCGCAAGGCCCTGGAGGATGCGGGCCTGTGGGACTGGCTTGTGCCCATCGCGCCGGCCCCGGCCGATGAGGCGTGCCTCCTGCGAGTGCACGCGCCCGAGCACGTGGCCGCCGTCCGCGCGAGCGCCCGCGCCGATGACGTCGCCTGGCTCGACGGCGATACGTACGCCTGCCGCGCATCGTACGAGGCCGCCCTACTGGCCGCCGGAGGCGCGTGCGCGGCCGTTGACGCCGTCATGAAAGGGGAGGTTCGCAGCGCCTTCTGTGCCGTCCGGCCGCCCGGCCATCACGCCACGCGCACCCGCGCGATGGGCTTCTGCCTCTTCAACAACGTGGCCCTGGCCGCGCGGCACGCCCAGGCCGCGCACCGCCTCAAGCGCATCCTCATCGTCGACTGGGACGTCCACCACGGCAACGGGACGCAGGACGCCTTTTACCGCGACGGGTCGGTGGTTTATATTTCTACTCATCAATCTCCTCTTTACCCCGGCACGGGCGCGGCGGCCGAGAAGGGCGAGGGGCCGGGGGCTGGCTGCATCCACAACTTTCCCCTCCCGCCCGGAAGCGGCGACGCCGGGTTCCTGGCGGCCCTGGACCGGGGCCTGAAGGGGGCCGAGAAGTTCAAGCCCGAGTTCGTCTTCATCTCCGCCGGCTTCGACGCCCACAAGCAGGACCCGCTGGGCGGGCTGGCGGTGACCGAGGCCGGGTTTGCCGAGGCCACTCGCCGCGTCCGCCGCGTGGCCGACCGCCATGCGGGCAGCCGCATCGTCTCGGTCCTCGAGGGCGGCTACGATGAGGACGCCCTCGGCCGCAGCGTGGTCGCCCACATCCGGGCGCTCGCCGAGCCGTAGCGCGGGCCCGGTGCGTCAGCGCCGGTTCGGCGAGTCTGGCGCGCGGCGGGTCTCCCGGCCTGCCGCGCGCCTTTGCGCAGGCGGTTCGCGCACAACGAAAACCGCGGCGGGTCGGGCATGTTTTTGTTGAAGGCGCCGGCCGGGCCGCTAGACTGACGGCCCGACCTGACTCCAGGGAGACACGCATGGCAGACGAAGTAAGAATCGGCATCATCGGCACGGGCCAGATCGGCAAGGCCCACGTCAAGAAGTGGCAGGAGGTGCCCGGCGTCCGCATCGTCGCCGTCTGCGATGCTGACGAGGCCGAGGCCCGCCGCGTGGCCGCCGAGTACAGGGTGCCCCAGGTCTTCAAGAACTTCCGCGACCTCCTGGCCCTCAAGGACGTCGCGGCGGTGGACGTGTGCCTGCACAACAACCTGCACGCCCCCGTGAGCACCGCGGCCATGGATGCGGGCAAGCACGTGTACGTCGAGAAGCCGCTGGCCGGCTCGTACGCCGATGCCCGGCGCATGGTCGAGGCCGCCGACAAGACCGGCCGCATGCTCCACATGCAACTCTCGACGCTTTACAGCATGGAGACGAGGGCCGCCAGGCGATTCGTTGACGACGGCCACCTGGGCCGCGTCTATTACGCCAAGTCGAGCGGATACCGCCGCCGCGGCCGGCCCTACGTCGATGGTTACGGCACATCTTCATTTGTGCAAAAATCCGTCGCCAGCGGCGGGGCACTTTACGACATGGGCGTTTACCACATCGGCCAGATACTGTACCTCCTCGATAACCCGCCCGTCCGCACAGTCAGCGGCGACAC
>VGYT01000329.1 GCA_016872895.1 Planctomycetota bacterium | reverse complement strand
CTCCGCTGGCTGCACGGCGCGGTTGACCCCGCGGCCGTCGAACTGAAGGTGTTCGCGCTGGAAATGGTGTATGTGCCGCAGTGTGCGTTCTGGGCCGGCGATGGTTCGACGGACCACGTGACGGGCCAGTTCTCGGCGGGCTACAGCGCCCATCCCTTCCGCGTCGAGAGCGAGCGTGCGCTCACCGTGGGCGGAGAAACCGCGGAGATGCTCAACAACCGCGATGCGGCCGGAATGGACCCCTCCCGCACGGACGACTTCAATTGCGACCTGCCGCGGGCCCTTCCCGTGGAATTCCCCAAGGGCTACCAGGCCTTCTACTGCATGAGGCACGAGATCAGCCAACAGCAATACGTGGATTTCCTCAACACGCTCCCCTACGCCGGGCAGTGTCAGCGCACGGAGAGGCAGGGAAAAGACAACAAGGACTTGAAAGGTCCCGAAGCCCCGGCCGGCACCTTCGTCATGAACCCCCCCGACTCTGGAGGCCACCAGTCTGGAGGCAACTACCGCAACGGGATCAGGATTGCGGTTTCGGGCGTTGCCGAGGCCTCCGAGCCGATGGTCATCCGCCGGGGCTCGTTTGTTGCCTCGGGCAACGTCGTCAAGCCCGGCAAACCGGCGGTGTACGAAACCGACGCCCCTCACGTGGCCTGCAACTTCCTCAGGCACGACGACGGCGCGGCGCTGGCGGCCTGGGCCGGCTTGCGGCCGATGACCGAGCTGGAATACGAAAAGGCCTGCCGCGGCCCACTGCGGCCCGTGCCGAACGAATACGCCTGGGGGACGGCCGCAATTGCCGGCATGGAGCCCAAGAGTGGGCAATATGTGCTCCAGAACGTCGGGAAGGCAGACGAAACCGTCGTGTGGCAGGGGGAGAACGGGCCGGACGCCACACGCGGCAACGCACCCTTCATGGGGACGAACGAAAAGCTCGGTGGACCGCTGCGGGTGGGGGTTTTCGCCACGCCCACGAGCGACCGCGCCCGCTCGGGTGCCTCGTACTGGGGGATTCTGGATCTGACCGGGAACGTGATGGAGCGCACCGTATCCGTAGGGCGCCCGGCGGGGCGTGCCTTCTTGGGCAATCATGGCGATGGCGGCGACTCCCCGTGGGCGGATCTCTTCTTCGGGATGCGCGGCGGCGGTTATGGAGGCGGCAGCCATTACATGGGCTGGGGAGGGAATAACCTATTCCGCACATCGACTCGTTACGTCGCCTCCCGTCCTTGGCTCTACGGGGGTGACCGGCATTATATCTTGGGCTTCCGTTGCGTGCGCACGGCGCCGGGGAATCAGTGAGCGGTGATCCGTCCGATCGGTCTGATCCGTCGGATCGGTCAGCAAGCGGAGAGAGGAGAGTGCGATGAAGCGCCGGATGAAGAACGACAGATGCAAGGCGTGGGCGCTAATCTGCGGCCTGTTACTTGCTGCAAGCGCGGCCCGCGCGGATGACCTGAGAGTCGAGAACGCGACGGTGGCCCCGCGCGACGGGAAGACCGCGATAGTGGCCTTCGACATCGCCTGGTCGGATTCGTGGCGGCACGGGAGCTTCCACGACGCCGCCTGGGTGTTCTTCAAGGTCCGGGCCGACGACAAGACGGGCTGGCAGCCGGTCCGGCTGGTGGCGGACAAGGTGGTGAACCCAACCGGCTATGGCCAAGCCAAAGGCGGCACGCCATTGGAGCTCGTCGTGCCGGCGGGCGATGACGGTTTCGTCGGCATGTTCGTGCGGCGCGCGACGGATGGCAAGGGCGCGGTGGCTGCGCGCAAGGTCACAGCCATCTGGGACTTCACGGCCAACAAGGGCGTCACGAAGGACGTGAACGTGCGGATGCAGGCGTTCGCCATCGAGATGGTGTACGTGGCGGAGGGGCCGTTCTACCTGGGCTCGGGCGGGAAGGAGTTGAACCGGTTCCACAGGTACACCGGCGCTGATCAAGACATGCCGCCCTACCGCGTGGCGGGCGCCGGCCCGATCCCGACCGGGCGGCAGGAGGGCAAGCTTTGGGCGGTAGGCATCGCGCCAGAGGACGGCGGGCAAATCCCGGCCTCCTTCCCCAACGGCTATCCGGCCTTCTATGCCATGAAGTTCCCGCACGTCACCAAGGCCCAGTACGCCGGCTTTCTGAACACCCTGACCGAGCCGGAGGCCAAGGAGCGTTACTACCCCGACTATCATGGCACCGAAATCCAGCGTTCCGGGGATTCCCCGAGGCACGTCTATACGGCGTCGGCCCCGGACGGGCGGTGCCGCTGGCTATCGTGGGCGGACGGCGCGGCCTATGCGGCTTGGGCAGGATTGCGCCCGATGACGGAGCTGGAGTACGAGAAGGCCATCCGCGGGCCGCAGGAGCCAGACCCCCGCTACGACGCGGGCGCGTCATACTGGGGCGTCGCCGACGTGAACCAGGGGGAGATGGAGCGCCCGGTGTCGGCGGGCAGCGCCGTCGCTCGCAAGTTCGCGGGAACGCACGGCCTCGGCACACCGGCCTTGCCCGCCGACTGGCCAAGGGAGCTCGACGGGTTCGTCTTCCGCGGCAAGGCGCCGGCTCGACGATACTATACCATTTACCACATGCTCACCTCGGGCCGCATAAACATCAACACCGTGCAATTGCTTCGCGGGCCAAACATCGGCTGGCGCGCTGCGCGCACGGCGCCGGCGGGGGATGCGGCCGTGGCTCCGGTCCTCGGTCGGCTTGAGCCCTCGACGGTCCAGCAAGTCCCACGCCTCGGCCGTCCCGTCCGCGCCGACGGCTTCATGGACGAGTGGGGCAAGCCCACGCTTGTCTTCAACGGCCCTGCTGACCTCTTCCCGGTCCACAACCGCTTCGTTCCGTTCGACTACTATGGCCGTCTCCTCCAGCCCTGGCAGGGGCCCGAGGACATGGGCCCCAAGGTTTACCTGAGCTGTGACGGTGAGGCCCTCTGCGTGGCGGCCGAGGTCAATGACGACCGGCACTTCAACACGAAGAGCGGCAAGGAACTCTTGAACGGCGACGCCCTTCAGGTTGGGCTGGCTACGCCGAAAGGCGTCACCTGGAATCTCGGGCTCGCTCTGACCAAGGAGGGAGTCTGCTTCCATCAGTGGGAGGGCGAGGGCGACGCGTTGCTGAAGACCGTCGGCTGCGCCGTGGTGCGGGACGACAAAGCTGGCGTCACCCGCTACGGGCTGCGCCTGCCGCTGGCCACACTGGGCATGGAGCCCGGCGCGGAATTCCGCCTCAACATCGTCCTGTACGACGATGACGACGGCACCGGGCTCCGCCACTGGCTCCAGTTGGCGCCGCGCATGGCACCAGGGCTGCCGCGGGCCGGCGAGTCTGTGTTGGCCCCAGCGATCGCCGGCAACGCCGCCCACTATCCGCGGTTCGTCCTGGCTAGGTAGAAGAAACACTCGACGGGAAGCACAGATGCTTACGATCGGGGAATGTCCCGTAATCGATGATGAACCCCGTGAAGTTCTCCTGCCAGGCGACGACCGAGTAGAAGAGCACCTTGTCGTGCACATCGATGAACATGGTGACGGTGCTCGCGGCCAGAGGCGCCTCGCCGCGGCGCCGACCGTTGAACCGCGCAGCCACGTCGTCGGGTGCAAGGACGTTCTCGGCCATCTGCTCGGCGGCCGGTTCGTTCTGATACTCGGCGCGGAACGCCTCCTCGTCGCGCAACTTCAGGTTTATCGCATGCTGAAGGGCCGAGAGTTCGTCCTTGTTGAACCGGGCGGGCCAGGCGACCCATGCGCCGGCGTCCATCTCGTCGCGGTGTTGGCGATAGAACACGGTGGCGTCCTTGATGCCCCGGCCGGCCCGAAGGCTCGATGCCCGGACCTGGGCGTACTCGTCCCAGAGTTTCGTATTTGAGGGAAAGGCATACACCATCTTCGTGCATTCGCCCTGCCACTCGGGGTTCTTCTCCTGGTCCAGGACCTGGTCCGCCAGGTCACCGTCGTACATCTTCGTGCACGTAAGGAACGCGGCGATCTTCTCCCCAGGGCCCGCCATGCCGAGGACGTCACCATTCAGGAGTTCCATGCGGTACTTCGTCTGCGTGGGCGAGCGGGCCGATTCCCGCGTCTGCGGGTCGTCGAGGATCACCAGCGATGGCCGCACGACCTGGCCGTCGAGTTTCGTTTGCTGCTGGCCCCGCATGTTCGAGTCGAGGCTCGTGACCGTGATGATTGAGCCGATGGCAGGCGACTGTTCCATGCTGGCGGCGCGCAAGGACGCCGGCAGCGTGTCGCCCACGACCGTCGGGAAGACGAGTTTGTCGGCGGCCCAGGTGACATAGGTCGGCTCGCCGCCGATGTGCTGGCCGATCTGCCGGCGGGCGTTGTTGCGGAGCATCCAAAGCGGGTACACGGCCTCCGGAAAGTCCGCCCGCAGCGCGGCGTTGCCGAGGACCTCTTTCTTGAGCGGCGCAAGGAGATCCAGCGCCCGGTCTTGCGACCCGCCGATCAGGCACACGTATGCCCGCGCCCCCGTAAGGATGGCCCACAGGCCCGCCAGGCGCGCAAGCGTCGTTTTTCCGCTGCCCCGCGGCATGGCGAAGGCGAAGAGACCGCCCTGAAGCACCGCCCGCTCGATCTTGGCGATGACCCGCAGATGGTCCTCGGACCAGTCGCGGTAGAACGCCTTCGGGAAGTACGTCTCGCAGAAGAACCTGAACCCAGCGCAAGCTTGCTGGCGCCGCTCCATGTCCTCGACATCCGGCAGCGGCCCGATGTCCTGGGCGGCGGCCGTCTCACGACGGTTCCGCTCGGCCTGCTTGGCCTTCTTCTCGTCGTAGGTGAGCGGCGCGGGCCGGGGCAGCCGCCGGCGGTGCGCGAGCCACGCGACGTACCGCACCAGGTCCACGTGTCGCCCGTCGCCGATGCGGAACCCCGCCTCGTTCATCTGGCGCGAGAGGCGCGCGGCACTGGTGACCGCGCCCAGCGG
>VGYT01000328.1 GCA_016872895.1 Planctomycetota bacterium | reverse complement strand
CCCGATAATATGTTTTTTCATGCAGTAGAAGGCCGCGTAGCCGTTGGGGAAGGCTGCCGGGAGTTCGCCGCCGTCCTCCGGTTGTGCGCCACGCCTCGCCCAGAGCTTCCCCGCCTGCTGGCCGGTCGGAATCGCGCCGGCACTGGCGACCCGGTAGGCCAAGGTGTGTTGCGTCCCGTCCGTGTACTTGTAGAAGTGGTAAGGGTCGGCCCCACCGCCCAGGTAGAACGGCCCCTCGGGCACGAACACCATTTCGATCCCGAACGCTCGCACGCTGACCTTCGTGTCCCTCGTAATCCCCTTGTTGGCCGTTAAGTCCCAAACGGCCGTGGCCTTGGTCGCCGCCACCTTGCCCACGCCGTACTCCGCGCGCCGCACAAACATGCCGATGAAGCCGTCCGGGCCGTCGGGCACGATGAAGTCCAGCGGCGTGCCGCCTTTCTCCTGGCCGAAGCCCTTGGGGTTGAGCACCTTGTCCGCGGCCAGCCGGACGTGCTGCCATTCCGCCGCACCCTCGGCCCGCACCTTGAAGAACACCCAGGCCGCGTCGTGGTTGGCCTCGTGGCGCCAGGAGTTGTCCCAGGCGACGTCGAACTTCACATACGCGGTCCGCGCATCGCGCGGGACCACCGTCACGTTCTCGATCCGCAGGGTCCCGGGGTGATCGGCATAGCCCGCGCGCGCCACGCCCGCGCCCAGCAGTAGACCGCAGGCGATTACGACCGCCCGCGTAAAGGTCAATGTGTACCCGTTGCCTAACCGACTCATAACCGGCTCCTTTCTGAGGTTCCTGCAAACTCCCCCTGCCGGGTCCGGCGCGACACCGTGCCGCGCCAAAATCGACACCGTATCGTATCGCCGAATAGGTACGCTCCATATGATTGTCCACGGGGTTCTTGCCCTTTGTCGTGGCCACTGGGGGCAAGCCGGCGGCGATGCTCGCTCAAACGTACCCGAACTCCCAGCCCTTGCGCGGGTCGCGCCGGAGCAGGGCGTTGGCCTTGTCGCTGTTGCACTTGCCCGCACGGAAATCATACGTGAACTTCTCGCCCGCCCGCAAGGCCACGTTCCCCAGGAGCATGATCTCCGTCAAGCGCGCGGAATAATCGAAGTCGGCGCAGGACTTGCGTCCCTCGCGGATCGCGTCCAAGAAGTCCTCATGGTGCGGGAGGGGCCGACTTCTCGCGCTCACGTTCTCGTATTTCTTCCCGCTCTTCCTGATGCGCGGCAGCGCCTCCTTGGGCCGGCCCACTTGCTGCTGGAACGACTCGGGAATGAGTCGTACGCCGTCCATCCACGCACCGGCCACCGCCATGCCCTTGCTGCCGTAGTACACCGAGGCAAGATCCTTGGCCTCGCGGCCGGGTTCCAGCGCGGGCGGGCGCGGCAATGCCATGTTTTGGAACCAGCGCAAGGTCACCGGGCCCACGTCGCCGCGCTTGGGGAACCGCCACACCACCTTGGCCTGTTTCGGGTAGTTCTCCGCGGTCGGTTTTCCCGACTCGGCCTCGACCTCGACAGTCTCGGCCTCGTTCAGTTTCAGGGCCCACACCGCGCCGTCGCCGTTGTGGCAGAACCAGTCGCCCAGCATGCCCGTGCCGTACTCCAGCCAGCCCCGCCATCCTATGTGGTGCAGGCCGCCGCCTTTCGAACGGGCGACGTACTCGTGCTCGGGGGCCGGACCGAGCCAGGCGTCCCAGTTCATGCCTTTGGGCACCTCGGCCTTGCTCAGCCCGCCGTAGTTGGCGTAGTCGTTCGAGTTCTTGACGTGTACCTCGGTCACGTCGCCGAGGCTCCCCTGCCACACGAACTCGCACAGCAGGCGGAGCGAGTCCGACGAGTGGCCCTGGTTGCCCATCTGCGTCACCAGGTTCTTGGCCTTGGCCACCTCGCGGATCTTGCGGGTCTCGTAGACGTCGTGTACCAGCGGCTTCTCGCAGTAGACGTTCGCCCCCGCCTCCAACGCGCGGATGGCCGCGCCGAAGTGGTTGTGGTCGGGAACGCCCACCCACACCACGTCGAGCTTGTGGTTGGCGTCGAAGAGCCTGCGGTAGTCGGTGTACACGGCCGAGTCCGGAAACTCCTTCTTGACATTCTGGAGGATTTCTGCCTGTTGGCGGCCGACGCCTTCCGGATCGACTTCCGCCACGGCGACCAGGTGTTCGGACATGGCGTTCATTATGCCGCGATGGGCCATGCCGCCGGCGCCGATGCACGCGAAGCGGAGTTTTTCGTTGGCTGCGTAGCTCCATACCGCGCTGGGCGAGACAATGAGGGCCGAGGCCGCGGCGGCCCCGGTGGTTCTCAGAAAACTGCGACGCGTCGAGGTATGCATGGTTTTCCTTTCCGGTGTTTGGGAGTCTGGTTTTCGCAAAATGCGCTGAGCAAGGGCTTACTCATTGAACATTGAACGTTTAAGCACTTGAACATTCACGGCTACTTCTTCTCTTCCACCCAGATGTTCTGGTAATGCACGTGGCAGCCGTGGGCCTGGAGGTAGATCGGGCGGGGCGCGGGGCCTTCGGGCTGACGGAAGCCTTGCGTGCTCTTGGGCAGTGCCAGGTTGTCGTGGATCACCACGCCGTTGTGCTTGACCGTCATCCGGCCATCGGCCACCTTCTTGTCGCCCTCGTACCGCGGCGCGGTGAAATCGACGTCGTAGGTCTGCCACTGAAGCGGCGGGAAGCACAGGTTCACGTCCGGGGCCTTGTTGTTGTAGAACCCGCCGCACTCGCCCTTGTCACCCCTCAGGCCGAAGGAATCGAGCACCTGGATCTCGTAGCAGTTGTGGAAGTACACGCCGCTGTTGGAGCGGGCCTGGCCGCGGGCGGTGGGCATGTAGCTCAGGCGGAACTCGAGGTGCGCCCGGTAGTCGCCGAATTTCTGCTTCGAGACCGCCCCGGCTTCCAACGCCCCATCCTTACCCACCTGGACGGGCTCCCACACTGGCCCGTCCTTGGCGATTTGGTCGCGCTCCGCTCGGGTCCTCGGCATCTTGGGGCGCTGCCATTTGTCCGCATCGGCCGGGCCGCCGTACAACACTACCGCACCGGCCGGAGGCTTCGCGCCCAGGGAGGGGCTTTGCCGGACCGTGCGCACAAGTTCGATCCTCTCGCCTGCCTTCGGCCCAACGAGCGCAAACTTCTGCCCCTCGATCGTGCCGGAATACTCGTCGCCGGCAAGTTTCACCGCACCGCCTTGGCGCTCGCCCGCGACGGTCCAGTTGTTCTTCTGGATGACCTTGCCCTTTGTCGGGGTCCAGCCCGCGCCGGGCAGGCCGCCCTGGTACACCACGGCGTCGAACTTGCCGCCGCCCCGGGCAATCACCTGGGCGCCGATCTTGTCGGCCACATACTCGCCTTGAATGGCGAAATCGGGGTCGGCCTTCGCTTCCTCCGGATCGGTTATCTCGGGCGGCTGGGGTTTTGCCGCGAGACAGGCCGCGGCAGACAACACCAAGGGGAACAAGGACAGCGATAGCTTGCGAAACATGACACGTCCTTTCTGGCATTGCAGGCGCGTAGGGCATAAGTCTTGGAGTATCCCCCCCACAACGGCAGCCTGATGAATCCCAAATCAAGAATCACGGTCCCACACCTTTCGGCGCCGTGCGCACGCCGCGCCATTTGTGGTTTCCGTACCGTTCCGGATCCGCGACGGCCGCAAGGAACCGGTCGGACAGCCGTGCGCGCTGCAGGTCCAGGCTCTGGCCCGGCGAATAGTAGGTGCAGCGCACTCCGGCGCCGACGGCATCCTCCTGCGGCCAGTCCGCGGGCAGAGTCAGGGTGCCGCGGCCGTGCGTGCCCTTGAACTTGCGTCCCGCGGCATTGCCCACCGTCACCGGACGTTCGCACTGACAGTCGCCCTTGACCGCGTCCCAATCCCAGCCGCCAAAACCCCCGATGCCCCAGTAGGACGGGCCGATCTCGTCCGGCACCGGTTCGCGCGGCCCGCGCACGGCTTTCTCCAGTTCCAACTCCGTCATCGGCCGCAATCCGGCCCAGGCGGCAAAGGCCGCGCCGTCCGCCCACGACAATCCGACACACCCCGGACCCTGCCGCGCGGCGCCCGCCTTAAAGGAATAGGTGTAGTTCGGGGCCTGCCCGGAACGGATGACCCCCGGCCCACGTGGCTTATCTCCGAGAGTGGGATACCGCGCGTCCGACTGCGCCGCGGTCAGCGTGCTAAGGAAGGCGGCGTACTGCTCAGGGGCGATCTGGTGATTCATGCAATAGAAGGCCGCGTACCCATTGGGGAAGGACGCCGGAACCTGGCCGCCGTCCTCCAACTGGCCACCGTGTTTCCTGACCCAGAGCCTGCCGGCCTGCCGGCCGGTCGCGATGGCGCCGGGGCCGGTCACTTGGTACGGCCGAGTCTGCTGGCCGCCGTCGGCGTGCTGATAGAACCCGCCCACCTCGACGCCGCCCGAGCCTAGATGGAATGGTCCCTCGGGGACGTAGACCATGCGGATTCCGAACGCCCGCACGCTCACTCCCTTCAGATCCTCGGGCATGCCCTTGTTGGCCGTGAAGTCCCAAAGGGCCGTGACGCGGCGCGCGGAGAGCGTTCCCTCGCCCTCGGCCGCCCGCCGGACGAACATGCCGGTGAATCCGTCGTCGCCGTCGGGCACGATGGAGTCCAGTGGCGTGCCGCCTTGCGCCTGGCCGTAGCCCGCGGGGTTAAGCACTTTGTCCGCGGCCAACCGCGCATGTTGCCAGTCGGCCTTGTCATCGGGGCGCACCTTGAAGAACACCCAAACCGCGTCGTGATTGTTCTTGTCGCGCCAGGAGTTCGACCAGGAGATGTCGAACGTCAGGGTGGCGGTCTTGGTGTCGCGCGGGGCGATCGTCACGTTCTCGATGGACACCTTCCACTGGTCGTAGCCGCTGGGCGCTTTGCGGATGACCGGCGATCCGTCGGTCGGCCTCCATTCCGGGTCCGTCGCCC
>VGYT01000327.1 GCA_016872895.1 Planctomycetota bacterium | reverse complement strand
AAGCCGGTGCGAGAAAAAAGATTTTGGGGGGGCGGGGGCCGGCCGGCCGGTCATGGATTCCAGATCGGCGGGACGGCCCGCCGTCACCTGGACCCGCGTGCGACAAAAAACTCATTCGTCAGGGCTGCCGCCGCCCCGCGCGCCTGCTGCGCGGAGCACAAGGCCCCGCGCTGCGAACTTGGCGTTGCCCGGCCAGCGGCATCATGATACCATAATGGGGCGCGAAAAGGCCGCGAAGGCACAAAGCGAGGGAAACATGACATCCCGGGCAGCGGCAGGCGTACTTCTGCTAGCGGCGATTCTTGGGGCTGGATGCGCGGGGCCCGTCGTTCACATCCGGCACGTCATCTCCGGCGGCGTGCCGTTGCGCGGAGAGGCGGCCGAAGTCCGGGCTGGCAAGTTCACAGTCCGCGGCTGGTCCGGCGAAGACCTTCAGGGCCTGATGCGCGACCTGCTGGAAGAGCGCTACGGCAGGGCGGTTCCGCTGGCCTCCGGGCGGCCCTGCGAAGTGGCAGACGTTCTTGAGGTCGGCGGTACTATCCACGTGCAGGCCGCCGACACGAGCGGCACGCGCACGGTGCGGCGGCGCGATCCCGCCGCGGGGCAAGCAGTCGCTGTCTCGCTGCCAACGCTCGTGCGGACCGTGGCGGTGAAGGCAAATTTCGTCCTGGCCCGCCCGGGCACCGCCGAGGCGCCGGTCACCGTCGAGGTTGCCCGCGAGTACCGCTCCAGCGAAGACCCCGCCGTGCGGGGCGACTACGGGCTGGAGCGCGCGGACGACCCGGCCCGAGCGCCGCCGACCAACCTTATCGTCCGCCGCCTGCTGGGGGAGTGCGCGGCCGCACTGTCGCGGGCGCTTGCGCCGGGCGTGGTGGAGGCCGACGTAACGCTGCGTCCGGGCGGCGGGCCGCCGGGCGACGCCGGCCGCCAGGCCGCCGCGCGCGGAGACTGGGCCGCCGCACGCAGCAACTTCCAGGACGCAATCGCCCGCGCCCCCGACGACGTGAACCTGCTCTTCAACCTGGCCGTCACCCGCGAGGCCGCGGGCGACCTCGATGCCGCGCATGCCGCATACGCGGAGGTCGTGAAGATCTCCCAGGACGCAGAGGCACGCCGCGGAGCAGTGCGAACCAGCCGCCTCATAGAGCGCCGCTCGCAAATCACCGGCCGGCTGTAATGCGCCGCCGCCAAGCGCGCGGCCTCGCGCATCATCACTTGGCCGCAGGGGCCGTCGGCAGACGCCGGCGCATCTGCTGGAACGTCGCCATACCGGGGTCGGGCGCGCCGGCCGAAAAAGCGCGTGTCGCGGGGTCGTTCTGGATGGCCGCGGTGGCCTCCGCGATGCGCTTGCTCGTAAGCGGGTGGGTCTGAAACATCTCGGCCAGGCGCCCGGGCTCGCGGGCGGAGAGGCTTGCCAGGGAGTTCAGAAGTTCGACCATGCCCCAGGGGTTGTAGCCGGCGCGGGTCATGTAGCGGATGCCGAGAGAATCGGCCTGGTACTCGTCGTCGCGGCTGTACTTCATCGTAGCCACGCCGGCAACGATCTTGGCGACGGCTTGGGCAGTCTCTGCCTGATTGCCCTTGGCCATGACGCGGCCGGCCAGCGAGAGGAGCAGTTCCGCCCCCATCTGGCGCTGCATGCCCTTGACGTTGTGCTTGGCGACAACGTGGCTGATTTCATGCCCCAGGACGGCCGCCAGTTGCCGCTCGTTCTCCATCAGGCGCACGAGGCCGGCCGTGATGAAGACCTTGCCGCCGGGCAGGGCAAACGCGTTCGGCGTGCCTGATGCCACCACCACGAAGTCGTAAGACAGGGGACGGTCGCACCGCTCGGCCACTTTCTGGCCCACCGCCCGCACGTATGCCTGAAGTTGGTCGTCGGACACGCGGCCGCCGAACTCCTTCTCGAACTCGGGCGCGGCCTCCTGCCCCATCGCGATTTCCTGCTCCGTGGAAATAAGAATCAGTTCCCGCTTGCCCGTCGCCGGATTGACGGTGCACCCCACCAGCGCCGCGGCGAAAAGCAGGGCAAGCGGAATACCAAGATGGCGGATGCATGCAAGCATGACGTATCCTTTCTGTTACCGGTTACTTCTCAGCGAGAACGGCCGCGAGCGTCAGGCCCTCGATGCCGGCCTGTGCGCGGCGGCGAACGCGGGCAACCGCCGCGATGACCTCCGCGCCCGCCCCCTGAGGCGCAGCCGCAGCCGGAACATCGGCTGCCGCCAGGACGTCACCGACGGCAATGCGCCCGGCGGCACAGGCCAGAACGTAGGCCGCAGGCCCGTCGCCCGCCACCTGGCAGATTATGCCGCGACTGCTCAGGCGGGCCAGAAGCCGCTGCGCAGCATCCTCGGCCAGGCCGAGGCGGTCCGCGACCGCGCCGGCCGGCACCGGACCGCCGCCTTCAATCGCCCCCTGGGCCACCGCCGCAGCGGCGGCCAGCACGTCCCAGGGTCCCAGCAGCCGGTCGCTCTCGGCGCTGCGGCGAAAGCGCCGCGGGTTGCCGGCCGTGTACGTCACCTGCCCCCCCAGCAGGAAGATCAGCCACGACAGGTTCAACCACACGAGGAACAGCGGAATCAGGCCGATCGCCCCGTAAAGGCTGTTCTTGCCCACGTGCTCCACGTAGAGCGAGAAACCCCACCGCGCCGCCATCCACAGCGGCACGGCCGCCATCGCGCCGGCAAGCGCGGCCTTCAGGCGCACGTGCGTGTTCGGCATGAGCATGTAAACCCCTGCGGCAAAGGCCACGCCAACCAGCACGGGCACAAGCCACCCGGCCGCGCCCACCACCCACCAGAGCACGGGCAGGTCGCTGACGAAGGCGACGGCCTTTCCGCCGGCGTACGCCGTGGCCGCCAGGACCAGCGGTCCCAGCGTCACGACGCCCCAGTAGATGATAACGCGCTGGGCAAGGGGGCGCTGGGCGGGCGCCTCGAAGATGCGGTTCAGCGAACGTTCCATCGTCATCAGCAGCGTCAGGGCCGTCCACACGAGGAGCACCACGCCGATGGGCCCCAGCCGGCCGACCGTCAGTTGGCTTTCAAGGTGGTCGATGGCGGCCTCTACCTTGTCGGCCACCGTAATCTTGCCCTCCGGAGGGGGGGCGGCCTGCTGCTCGCCCGCCTTGCCGGCGGCCGACTCTGCGGCCTGCGAGTAAACGATCTGCGCCAGGCCCCCCTCTTCCAGCAACTGCCGCACGGTGCGTTTGCTGTCCTCCACCACGCCCACCGCCTTCAGAATCAGGAAGGCCAGAATAATGAGCGGCACGAGGGCGAAGATCGTGCGGAACGACAGGGCTGCGCTCAGGGCCATGGCGTTATGCTGCTTCAGGTTCCGCACGCTGAAAGACACGACGTCGCCGTATCGCCGCAGGGCGACGCCCCACCGGCTCAACCGGCCGCGAGGATCCCGCCGCGCGGCTGCGAGACGCTCTCGGAACCGTCCGCCAGCGCTCATGGCTTGTCCTTCCCGGGGCCGGGCCGGGGCTTAAGGAAAATGTCGAGCAGGTCTTCGGGCATCACGCGCTTTTTTTCGGACTCGGCCTCCGGCTTCCCCCCCGGCGGCGGGGCCTTCTCCTTTTCCGGCTTGCCGAAGATGCCATCCAGGATGCCGCCGGGCTTCAGCAGGAGCCCCGGCAGCGCCTTCAGAACCTCTTGGAGCATCGCCTTCTCATCCAGGCGCGGCTCCTTGACGGTGCCCCGCAGCGGAACCCACACGACGTGCCCTGCGAGCATCTCCTGCACCGGCGCGCGGGCCCCCGCGCGGCCAAGAAGCGAATCGGTCAGCGGCACGCCCAGCCGCGTCTGCATCGCACCGTCGGCCACCGCTATCGTGCCTTCCGCTTTGATGCTGCCGCGACCCGCCAGCGACACTTCCTGGTCTTTGATGTGGAACAGCCCATTTTCCAGGTGGATGGGCGTCGGGCCGAACCGCTGCGTGGGCGCTTCGCCGGCAAGGCCGGCCCAGCCGGTCAGAAGCGCCAGCGGCCCCTTGAACCGCGTCTGGTAGTTATCGACCAGGAGTTCGCCCCTGACCGTGCCGCGCTCCAGGACCTTCGAGTCAAGCGGCAGGTCGGCCTCGGCCAGAGTGACGCTCAGCAGGCCCACGGGGGCGACCGTGTGACCCAGCAGGGGGCTGACGTACGCGAGCATCTTGCCCGCCATATCCTCCGTCATTTGAACGCCGCGAACAACCTCGGACCTCTGCGGCAAGCGGAATCGCGGCGGCTGGCCCGCAAGGTCAACCAGGCCGCCCACGGCCACTTGGCCGGAGTTGACAGCCGCGCGGACAATGCTGGCGCCGTCCTGCTGCGGCAGGATTTTGCCTCCCTCCAGGCGCCACACGATTTCGCCCTCCGTGCCGCGCAGACCGCGGAACTCGAACGAGCCGATGCCCACGCGCCCCTCGCCCGCAAGCGACGCCACCCGCCGGTTCCACTCCACGTCGCCGGTAGGAACCTGCCCGGCGACCTTCGCCGTGACGGGCCAGGCCCCCGCCAGCGTAAACTCCGCCGGCAGGCTGCTGCCCAGGAGCGCACGCAGGCTCGGCCCGTCAACCGCCAGGTCTGCTTCGGCGTCAACCGCCGTGTGCTTCTCGGCGGGCGTTATAGCGGCCTTCGCGCGGCCGCGAACCAGGCTGCTTGAGATGCCTTCGGCCGCAACCGTCCATCGCCCGGTTGCGCCGTCGCGGGAGAAGTCAAGGGGCAGCACGGCCTGCGCCTCGCGCACCGCCGCCCCGCTTTCCGCAAGGAACACGTCAACGCCGCGGCCTTCCACCTTGACGGCCCCGGCCAGGCCGCCGGCCTTCTGCTCGGCCCGGGCCTGTGCGGTCACGGCACCGGCAAGACGCGAACCCGGGGCCACAAGGCCCATCGCCCGCAGCACGCCCGACGCCTGCGCTAACTCAACGCGCAGGTCGCCTTGGCCTGCAATCGTAAGAACCGACGACGACTTCCCGGCCGG
>VGYT01000326.1 GCA_016872895.1 Planctomycetota bacterium | reverse complement strand
AACCGGCCGCCAAGCCCCCCATGCGCCGCGACCGTCCTCAACCTCGTCACATCCCAGTCCCGCCGTGTCATAGTCGGGAGGTTCTTCACCGCTGTCCGCAGCGGTTGGCGCTTGACTTGGCGCGCTGGCGCGATAGACTCGCCGCGGCCCGATGAACAAAGGCGTGCGCATGCGACGATTCCGGGCGGTGGCGTCGGCGATCATCCTGGCGGCAACGGCGCCGACCGTCTCAACGCAGCCCGTGCAGTGCATCCGCCAGCCCGACCCGGCCGCCAATCTGCCGCCCGGCTACACTATCTACCGCACGGAGCGCGCCTGCACGCCGTACGAAATCGCCGAGCGCTTCTACGGCCACGGCTACTTGCAGGGCGCGGTACGCGAGGTGAACAAGGGCGTCCTGCGGCCCGACGGGACGTTCCCGAAGGGCGTTGACATCCTCCTGCCGCCCGACGGAACCGGCCGCGCCGTGCCGCGCTACCTCCTGGAGAGAAGCAAGCATTACTAGATGCAGGCCGGGACCCTCGTCCCGGCGCCGACAAGAGGCCGGCATATGAGCCCGGCCTGCGCTTGAGCCCCGGCTGAAGTCCGGAGACCCAGGGAATTGAGAGGAAGAACCATGCGAGCGTTCAGTGCGATGGTGCTGGTGGGCGTGGCGTGGATGCTGGTCGTCGGATGCGGACCGAAGAAAGAGGAACTCCCCGCCCTTGAGCCTGCCGACGCGCCGGCCGCCAAGGCGGCCAAGCCCGGCGCCCCGCCGGCGGCGCCGCCGAAGGCGCCGGTCGTGGTCGAGCCGTCGCCGCCGCCGCCCGTTGCGCGGCCGAAGGCGCCGGTCGAGCGGCCGGCGTTTGAGCGGCCGCCCGCCGACAAGCCGGCCCCTGAGCCCGCGCCGCCGGCCGTCCCTCAGACTTACACCATCAAGGCCGGCGACACGCTCTACACGCTGGCCAAGCGGTTCTACGGCGACGGCAAACTCTGGACCCGGATCGCCGACGCCAACAAGGACAAGATCAAGGACGTCAGCCACATTCCGATCGGCACCGTCCTGGCCATCCCGCCGAAATAGGGCAGGGCCGGCGGAGTGAGAGGACCGACTTGCTCATGGCGGGCTTCAAGGCCCTACCGTCGGAGTGCCGGAACGGCGATCGCAGCGGGCACGGCGACACGCCATGCGGCGATTGCGGCACGGTCGGCCAGTTGCCGCTCGGCGAGATCGCGGCCGACTTCGCGCAGCGGGAAGCCGACTTGGCCTGCCGCGCACGGGCCGCCGGGCTGACGCGCCGCGAGTTTCTCGCCGCCCTCGCCGCGGGGACTGCGGCGCTGACGTGTACGCTGCGCGCCGAAACAAGCCCGCCCCCCGCTGCGCCGAGCCCGCTGCGGGAGCAGCGGGGTAGTCCCGCTGCGCCCGCGCCGAGCCCGGCGGCGCCGGCCGCCCGCAGCCGCGTCGTCGTCGTTACGCACCCCGAGGTCGTCATCAAGGAGTACCGCGTCAATCCTCCGGTCATCCGGCAGATGCTCGACCGGGCGCTGGTGGAACTGTCAGGCTCGCGGACCGAGGCCGAGGCGTGGCAGAAGGTCGCGCGGGCCGACGACTTTGTCGCCGTCAAGCACAACTCCATCGGCCGCCCCACGCTGCACAGCCACACGGAAATCAACGACGCCGTCGCCGCCCAACTGGCCGCCGCGGCGCAGGTCAAGCCCGACCGCATCCTGGCGGCCGACCGCCTCCTGCCTGCGCCGTACAACGAACTCTCGGACCCCTTCACGCTGCCCAGCCGCGGCCTGGAGACGCGCCTGCGGCGGCTGTACACCGAGCAGGCCACGGCCATCGTCAATGTATCTGTCTTGAAGGCCCACTACTCCGACGGCCTCTCGGCGGCCCTGAAGAATCACCTGGGCAGCGTCAACAACCCGGCGGCGTACCACGGCTGGGAACCCGACCGCATGCCGCGAAGCATCCCGGAACTTAACGCCCTGCCGCCGCTCCGGTCGAAGACGCGGCTGGCGATAATCGACGCCATCCGGCCGCTCTTTGCGGGCGGGCCGGTCGATGACCCGCAGTACCGCTGGGACTATCGCGGCCTGATTGTGTCGACCGACCCGGTGGCGGCCGAGGCCGTGGGCCTGCGCCTGCTGGAGGCGAAGCGCGCCGAGTTCCGCAAGAAAGAGTGGCCGATGGCGGCCGCGCGCCTTATGCTCGCCCACGCACAGGAAATTGGCCTCGGTAACGCCGACGCCGATCGCATCGACGTCGTGGAAGCAAAGATGGGCTAGATGCAGGCCGGGACTTTCGTTCCGGCGACAACCGGCCGGGGTTGCACCCGGCATCCAAGGAGCCAACGATGAGCCACATGCAGAGGCGTAACTTCCTGGGCCTGAGTGCCGCCGCTGCGGGGGGCCTCGCCCTGGGCAAGCGGCTGGAGGGCGCGGTTGCCGGGGCTAGGGCGGCCCCGGCGCGCAAGGCGCCGGGGGCTGCGGCGGGCAAGCGAACCGTCGTTGTCTGGGCCGAGGGCACGGCCCCACCCAACGTCTACCCGAAGGAGATAAACGGCGCAATAGCCGAGGGCCTCAAGACCGCGCTGGCCGGCTGGGACGTCGTCGTCGCCGGCATCTCCGACCCCGACCAGGGTCTGCCCGACGGCCTCCTCGCGAAGACCGACGTCCTCATGTGGTGGGGCCACAAGAAGCACAAAGACGTCAGCGACGCACTCGTCGAGAAGATCGTCAAGCGCGTCAAAGACGAAGGCATGGGCTTCATCGCCCTGCACTCGTCGCACTTCGCCAAGCCGAACAAGGCCCTCATGGGCACGGCCTGCTCGTGGGGGGCCTACAAGGGCGACTCCACCACCTGCACCATCAGGGTGAAGGACGCGAAGCACCCCATCGCCGAGGGCCTGCCCGCAGAGTTCACTTTTGAGCACTCCGAGCGATACACCGAGCCCTACGCCGTGCCCGAGCCGAAGGCGGTCCCGCTGGAAGGTTTCCACACGGTCAGGGACGGCAGCAAGGACCCCGCACGCATGGGCCTGTGCTGGGAAATCGGCAAGGGCAAGTTCTTCTACTTCATGCCCGGGCACGAGACGAACCCCGTGTTCGTCGACGGGAACGTCCGGCGGATCATGGGCAACGCCGTCAAGTGGGCGGCGCCGGCGAAGTAGCGCGCGGCCTGGTGCCGCGTTACATGTTCGGGTCCGCGCGGCGGGTCTCCCTACCCGCCGCGCAGTGCATTTCCCCAACCAGCGCCCTGGCGCGAGGCGTCGGCCGTGCCGCAACCGAAGAAAGTCAAGGTCCTCTTTCTTTGCACCGGCAACGCCTGCCGCAGCCAGATGGCCGAGGGCTGGGCGCGACAACTGAAGGGCGACGCGCTGGAACCGTACTCGGCCGGCATGCGGCCGGCGGGCCTGGACCCGTTGGCCGTCCGCGTCATGGCCGAGGCGGGCGTCGATATCTCCGGCCACCGTTCCAAGCACCTCGCCGACCTGGCGGCCGTGGCGTTCGACTGCGTGGTCACCGTGTGCGACCAGGCCCACGAGTCGTGCCCGCCCTTTCCGGGCCGGACGCGGGTGCTGCACATGGGCTTCGACGACCCGCCGCGCCTCGCCCGCGAGGCCGCCTCCGAGGACGAAGCCCTCGCGCACTACCGCCGTGTGCGCGACGAGATTCGCCGGTTCATTGAAACGATGCCCGCTGCGCTGGAAACGTAGGCCGGGATGCAATCGCGGTCTTGGAATCTCAAATCCGCAATGTCAAATCTCAGATGCCGGGGTCAGCGTCACCGGGATCTCATTCCGGCCTGCGCTGCTGCGAGCGTTCGGATTTCCGGTTCCGGTGCTTGCCGCGCGCGGCGGGCGGGGCTATATTAAAGAGTGTTTGTCGCCGCGCGCAGCCGCGGCGGGGTAAGGACTGGGCTTATGGCCGAGGAACGGCAAGGGCCGGAAGCGTGCGCGCCGGAGGAGCCCCCGGCCGCGCGCAGCATCGCCGACCTGGCCGCCGAGGCCGAGCAGCGCGCCGCCGAGACGGCTGCGCTGGTCGCCGCGTCGCGGGCCATCCTGGAGAATCGCAACTTCAAGGATGCCGCGAGGGCCGTCTTCGACTCGTGCAAACGCCTCATCGGCGCCCGCGCCGGCTACGTGGCCCTTCTGAGCGCCGACGGGCACGAAAACGAACTGGTGTTTCTCGACGCGGGCGGGCTTGAGTGCTCGGTGGACCCGTCGCTGCCGATGCCCATCCGGGGTCTTCGGGCCGAGGCCTATCGCGATGGGCGGGCCGTTTACGAGAACGATTTCGCCCGCAGCCGCTTCGCCTCGATGATGCCTGCCGGCCACGCCCGGCTCGAAAACGTCCTCTTTGCGCCGCTCTGCATCGGCGGCCGGGCGGTCGGCCTGCTCGGCCTGGCGAACAAGGCGGGCGGGTTCACGGAGGGCGACGCGCGGCTGGCGGCGGTGTTCGGCGAACTGGCCGCCATCGCCCTCTCCAACAGCCGTACGCAGGAAGCCCTCGTCCACGCCAAGGAGGAGTGGGAGCGCACGTTCGACGCCGTGCCGGACCTGGTGGCCATCATCGACAACGGCCACCGCATCGTGCGGGTCAACAAGGCGATGGCCGAGCGCATGGGCGTGGCGCCGGGCGACGCCGCCGGCCGCCTCTGCTACGGCTGCGTGCACGGTACGGAGCGTCCCCCCGAGCTCTGCCCGCACAGCCTGCTCCTGGCCGACGGGCGCGAGCACACGGCCGAGGTTCACGAGGACCGCCTGGGGGGCTACTTCCTGGTTACGGTTTCGCCGCTGCGCGACGGCAACGGCAACGTTGCAGGCGCCGTCCACGTGGCGCGCGACATCACGGAGCGGCGGCGGGCGGAGGAGGAAATCCGCCGCGGCCGCGATCAACTGGAGACCCGCGTCCAGCAGCGGACGTCGGCCCTGCGGGCCGAGATCACCACGCGCCAGAGCGCCGAGTCGGCCCTGCGCGAATCCAAC
>VGYT01000325.1 GCA_016872895.1 Planctomycetota bacterium | reverse complement strand
GCTCCGCATCGTGAGCCCCGGCTTCGCCACGCCGCCGAGTATCTCCGGCAGCAACTACCCCCAGGCCTTTCACGAGTTGGCCGCCGGAACGCGCCTGGCCAAGGACAAGCCGTACGTCCTGTCGGCCTACCTGAAGGCCGACCGGCCCAACCTGCCCGTGAAGGTAAACGCCGGCGGATGGAAATTGGGGTCGGAGATCCGGGTGTCGGACCAGTGGAAGCGGTACGTCTTTCCGATGCGCCCCGAGAGCGACGAGTGGAAGCCCTTTGTCAAGTTCATGATCTACACGCGGGGCACGCTGTGGATCGACGCCGTCCAGTTCGAGCCGGGCACCGAGCCGACCAAGTACAACGAATGGAGAGACCGTCCCGTCAAGGTCCGATGAGAAAGCCCCTCGACGTTCCCGCCGAAGGGCTTCTTTCGGACGATGGTCGGGGCGGCGGGATTCGAACCCGCGACCTTGTGGTCCCAAACCACACGCGCTAACCAGGCTGCGCTACGCCCCGATTTCGCCATATCTTATAGTCCCATCGGGCGGGCTTTGCAAGGCCCGCAAGACAGGTGGCCGCCGCTTTCGTCACTGCCGCCTCGTCATCGGTCGGCCGTCCGGCATCGGGCATTCGTCATTTCCAGGCCCGGCTCTCTTGCCGGGGCAGGCAAAAGCCGGTACGATGGCGCGAATATGGCCGCACAAACGAACGACCTGGCGCAAATTGTCTCGCGCGAACTCCTGCCGTTCGTCCAGAACCCGGCCCAGTACGTGGGCGGAGAGGTCAACGAGGTCCGCAAAAACTGGGCCGCGGCGGCGGTGCATTTCTGCCTGGCGTTCCCCGACACGTACGCCATCGGCATGAGCCACCTGGGCTCGGCCATAATTTACGAACTCCTGAACGGGCGGGACGACGCCCTGTGCGAGCGCACGTTCGCTCCATGGATCGACGCCCAGGCCCGCATGCGGCAGGTCGGGCTGCCGCTTTTCTCGTGGGAATCGCGGCGGGCGGTGCGGGACTTCGACATCGTGGGCTTCTCGCTTCAGTACGAGATGCTCTACACGAACGTCCTGGCGATGCTCGATTTGGCCGGCATCGCCGTCCTTGCGGCCGAGCGCACCCAGGCCGACCCCATCATCCTGGCGGGCGGGCCGGGCGTCGATAACCCGGAGCCGATGGCCCCGTTCTTCGACCTGATGTTCCTGGGCGATGCCGAAGACGCCCTGCCGCGCATCATCCAGCGGTTCCACACGCTCAAGGAGCAGCACGGGTGGGCGGCGTCGGGCGGCCCGCGGCGCGGCCGCGACGAAGTCATCCTCGCGCTGGCCCGCGAGTTCGACTGCCTGTACGCCCCCGGCCTCATCGAGCCGTCGTGGAACGCCGACGGCACGCTTGCTGCGCTCCGGCCGAAGGTCGATGGCCTGCCGCCCGTCACCGTGGCCGCGCGGGCGGCCGATTTGGAGCACGCCTCCTTCCCCGTGCGGCCCATCGTGGCGAACTCCGAGGTGGTGCACGACCGGATCAATATCGAGATCATGCGCGGATGCCCGCGGGCCTGCCGCTTCTGCGAGTCCGGCCGCACAAAGGGCCACGTCCGCTGCCGCGGGCCGGAGAAGGTGCTGGAACTTGCGCGTGCGGCATACCGGGCGACGGGGCTGAACGAGATTTCGCTGGCAAGCCTCTCGCCGAGCGACCATCCGCACCTGAAGGCCGTCCTGACGACGCTCGACGCCGAGTTCGCCCCGAAGGGCGTCAGCCTGAGCCTGCCCAGCCTCCGTACCAACGACCAACTTGAACTCGTGCCGCGATTGCTGGGCAGCGTCCGCAAGTCGGGCCTCACAATGGTGCCCGAGGCGGCCCTGCCGCGACTCAGGCAGGCCATCGGCAAGCCCGTCCAGGACGAGCATCTCTTTGCGGGGGCGCGCGAGGCGTGGTCGCGCGGCTGGAACCTCATCAAACTCTATTTCATGATCGGCCTGCCGACGGAGACGGAGGAAGACGTGGCGGGCATCGCGCGGCTGGTGCGGCGGGTGAGCGACCTTCGGCGCGAGACAGGCAAGGGACCGGGCAAGGTGAACGTGGCCGTGTCGAACTTCGTCCCGAAGGCGCACACGCCGTTCCAGTTTGCGGCCATGGCGCGGGAGGAGTACCTGGCGGGGGCACGCGACGCGCTGCGGAAGGCGATGCCCGAGGGGCGGCTGGCGGTGCGCGTCCACCGGCTGGACCGGAGCATCCTGGAAGGCGTGCTTGCGCGAGGCGACCGCCGCGTGGGCCGGGCGGTGTACGAGGCGTGGCGGGCCGGGGCGAAGTTCGACGCCTGGGATGAATGTCTGAACATGGATGCCTGGCGCGCGGGCTTTCCGGCCGCCGGCGTCGACGCGGCGTTCTACGCGCACCGCGAGCGCCGCCGCGACGAGGTCCTTCCCTGGGACCGCATCGTCTGCGGCCAGACGAAAGAGGAGTTGTGGGAGGACTACCAGCGGGCGCTCGAACGCTAGGCTGGAGGTGAAATCCCGCCTGCACGGCCCCGGCGGGCGAGGTGCGCCGGACGTCGTGCCGGCCTGCTCATGCGGTTCGCGTTTCCCACTTGCCACGGGTGAAGTCGGGGATTTCCTGGGGCGCTCCGCCCTCGGCGATGGACTTGGCTGAAAGCGGCATGATGGAACTCCAGGCGGCGGCATCGCAGGCGTCGATGGGCGACGGCCCGGCGGTGCGTGCGGCCTGGAGGAACTCGCGGATGACGAAGAAGTCGCCGCCCAGGTGTCCTGCCCCCTCGGCCTCCGCCCGCCACCGCGCCCACAACGGGTGCTCGAACTCCTTGGCGTAGTTATCGAGCGGCTCCCACTTGTAGGACGCCGACCGGCCGTCGAGCCAGATACTCTCCGTCCGCGACTCGTAACTTGCGCGCAGCCCCTGGAGGCTATAATAAGTAGTGGTCGGATGAGGGCGGGCAGAGATCACGTCGTACCGCAGGTCAATCACCGCGCCCTTGGCCGTGCGGATGAGCACCGTGGTCGAGTCGCCCACCTTGAACCGCACCTGCCGAGCCAGGTGCCCCTCCGGGAACCGCCGCGAGGCCCAGTCGTGCAGGCCGACGGCCTTGGTGCTCATGGCCACGAGCGACGCCATCCGGTCGCCGCGGTTGATGCCCAGCCAGTGCGCAACCGGCCCGAGCGAGTGCGTCGGGTAAAGGTTCCCTGTGTAGTCCCTCGCCAGTTCCCCCCGCCAGGTGAGGCTGCCGTCGGTGTTGAACTTTATCGGCCGGCAATCGTGGACGTAGCCGCACTCGGCGTAAGTCAGGTCTCCGAAGACGCCTTTGCGGACCATGCACAGGATGGTCATGACGTGCGGCCAGTAGCAACAGTTCTCGCCGAGCATGTACATTTTGCCGGTTTCTTCGGCGGCGCGGACGAGGCCCCAGCACTCGTCCAGCGTGATGGCGGCGGCCACCTCGCTGAAGACCTGTTTGCCGGCGCGGAGGGCGTCGATGGCCATCGGCGCATGCAGTTGCATCGGCGTGGCGATAAGAACGGCCTGGAGGTCGTCGCGGGCGAGCATGCGGCGGTAATCGGTGGGGCCGCGGGAGTACGCCTCGGGCCTGCGCCCGTCGCGGGCCTTCTCGACCAGGCCTACGGCCCGGGCGAGGTTGGCCTCGTTGATGTCGCACAGGGCGGGCACCTCCACGCCCTGCTTCAGGGCGAGGCCCAGGAGGTGCGTGCCCCGGCCTCCCACCCCGATAACGCCCAGGCGAACGGCGGCGGGCTTCTCGTGGCCGGCCGACGGATAGACGACGCCAACAGCCACGGCGGCTGCGGCGCCACACCTGAGCAAATCGCGGCGGCGCATGATTGTCCTCCTTACGGGGGGCGCCTGTTTGAGACGGGCCGCACGCCATCCTACGCACGTCCGCCCGCAGACGCAAGCAATGCAGGCCGGGATGAAATCCCGGCGCCGTCGCCCCGGCGGGGGCAAATCAGAGCCGCGACCGTGAGGGAGCGGTGAGGTTCCCTGCGCAGGCCGCGCAGGCCCGACGAAATCAGCGGGGCATCTGAACTTGCGGCACGAGCGGCGCGCGGGTAAGATCAGGGGTTCGACTGACGTGAAACAAGCGGCAGTGCACGCAGGCGGGGATTCCATCCCGGCGTAGCCGGTCAGAGGACGAACTTGGCGAGGGATTCCACGCACGGTGATGCGCCGCAGGGCTCCGCCCCGGCGGAACGCCCTGCTTCGGCGGAACAACCCGCCGCAGCGGCGCCTTGCCCGGAGGAGGGGCGCGGGCCGCCGGCCACGGCACGGCCCGTGGCCGTGCCAGGGCGGCCTGCCCCGCGGAACGGCCAGGAGTACATCCTCATCCAGGGCGCGCGGCAGCACAACCTCAAGAACATCACCCTGTGCGTTCCACGCGACAAACTGGTGGTTGTGACGGGCCTGTCGGGCAGCGGCAAGTCGAGCCTGGCGTTCGATACGATTTACGCCGAGGGCCAGCGGCGGTACGTGGAATCGCTGAGCGCCTACGCGCGGCAGTTCCTCGATCAGATGGAAAAGCCCGACGTGGACGCCATCGAGGGCCTGCCGCCCACGATCGCCATCCATCAGCGTCGCGGGGGCTTCAGCCCGCGCTCGACCGTGGCGACGGCCACGGAGATTCACGATTATCTGCGCCTCCTGTACGCCCGCGTGGGCACGCCCACGTGCCCGAAGTGCGGCCGCGAAATCCGCCAGCAGCGGGCCGACCAGATCGTGGAGCACGTGCTGAGCCTGCCGGCTGGCACGCGGCTGATGGTGCTGGCGCCGCTTATCCGGGGGCAGCGCGGCGAGCACAAGGACGTCCTTCGGAGCATCGTGGCCGACGGCTACGTGCGCGTACGCATCGACGGACATATGTACGAAGTGCGCGACATGCCCGCCCTGGCGAAGAACAAGCGGCACAGCATCGACGCGGTGGTTGACCGGCTGGTCGCCAAGGAGGCGGTGCGCGGAAGGCTGGGCGAATCGGTCGAGACGGCG
>VGYT01000324.1 GCA_016872895.1 Planctomycetota bacterium | reverse complement strand
GCGCGCGGCCGCCACGGCGGCCGGCTACATTGAACCTGAACAGGGCCGCGTCCGGCCGATTGCGCAAGTGCTATTCGCGATGGCCGCCATCGGCCGTCGGGCCCTTGCCCGCGTCTTGCGGCTCGCGTCTGCCTTCTGCCAGGTCCCGCCTTTCAGCCTTTGAGCGGCACAACCTTGATGTTGCGGAAGGCGACGGGACCGTGGTCGCCCTGGAACATAAGCGGCCCGCGGGCCTTCTCCTTGCCGTCGAGGCTGCCGCCCGTGACGCCTTTCATCTCGACATTCTCCTGGATGGCGACGCCGCCCAGGATGACCTTGATGAACCTTGCCGGGGCGGTCTTCGCGCCCTTGTCGTCGAACCTGGGGGCCTGGAAGTGGATTTCGAACGTCTGCCACTCGCCGGGGGCCTTGTACTTGGGGTTCTTCGGGGCCGCTGCGCCGTATATGCCGCCCATGTCGCCCGGGCCGGGGTTGGCCTCCTTGCCGAAACTATCGAGGACCTGGATTTCGTAGTTGCCCTGGAGGTAGATGCCGGAGTTTGAGCCCTTGGGGACCATTACGTCGAGCGTGACGATGCAGTCGCCGTAGGTGGCCTCGGTGTAGATGTCCAGGCCCGCGCCGGCGGCGTTGATGAGTTCGGCGCCTTCCTTTGCGACGGCGAACCTGGCGGGGTTGGCCGGGTCGAGTTTGGCCGACCCGACGACCCAGCGGCTCTCGTTCTTGCCCTTGGGCTTGGTCTTCCAGCCGGCGAGGTCCTTGCCGTTGAAGGGCGACCCCACCCACCTGGCCTCGTCAGCGGCGGGGGCGAGGCCCGCGAGCAAGGCAAACGTCGCGGCCAGGGCGAGGGGTTTCAGGCTTCTCATCGGCAACTCTCCTTTTAATTGCAGATTGTACATTGCAGAATCAAGGATGCGGCCGGGCCGGAGCATCGCGAGCAAACGAGCGATTCCCCGGCGGCGCGTCTCACGCGAACAGTTTGCGGACGTACGCGGCGTTCCTGCGGTCGTCGGCCACGCGGTCCTTCGACGGGGCGCTGGACTCAAGGACGATCCAGCCCCGGTATCCGATCTCGTTGATGGCAGCGACGTTCGGCTCCCACTTCACCTTGCCGGTCTCGAGGTAATCGGGGCCGTTCTTGAAGTGGAAGATGGCGCACTTGTCGCGGAGGAGGCGGATCTCGGCGGGCGTGTCGTACCCCTGGCCGGCGAGGTTGTAAATATCGTAATAAATCTTCACCGACGGGTGGCCGATGCGCTGAAGGATTTCCATATTCTGCTGGGCCGTCAGGGTGTTCTCGATGCCCAGGACGACGCCGGCGCCGGCGGCCTTCGGGGCGGCGGCCTTCAGGCGCTCCACCACCACGTCGGCGTCGGCCTTCTTTACGCCGTCGCCCTCCTTCAGGCTGCCCTTGCCGAAGAAGGCCACCAGGATGACCTGCGCGCCCAGGTCCCTGGCGCCCTCGATGGTCTGCTCCAGCCACGCCGGGCCGTTCGGATCGGATGCCAGCGGGTTGGAGTTAAAGACGCTCATCATGACGGAGGAGACCGCCAGGCCGGTCTCCTTCATCTGGTCCTTGTACTTCTGGCGCGTGGCCGGGTCGGCGATGGAGAGTTTCTCTGCCGCGCCGCCGGCGGCCACCTCCATGCCGTCGAGGCCGGCGGCCTTGGCGTTCTGAAGGCTGCCGATGTTGCAGGAACTCAGGCGGATTCGCGGGGCGGCCTTGCCCGCCTCCGCCGCCTGCGCCTTCGCCCACGCGGCCGCGCCGCCGAGGGCCGCCGCGCCCGCCAGGAACACACGTCGCGTCAGGGTCATGCTCTGCCTCCTGTCAGTTGTGCACGATGGACCGGACTGCACACCACAATAGCCGCGCGCCGAGGTTTTCGCAAGCACCTGCGCGCTGGCCGCCGGCTCGCGGCTAAGCGGCTGCGCCGGGGCGGCGCCTCGCTCTGCCTGGCCTGCGCAGGTGCGCGGCGGGTCGAAAGACCCGCCGCGCAGAATCAGTTGAGCCTACTTCCTGCCCAGGCACACGAGTTTGCCTTCCTGCGTGGCGGCGTACAGGCATGCGTTCGCGGCGGCGATGCCGTCCCAGACGATTGCCGGCAGGTCGCGCTCGGCGAGTTTCTTCCCGTCTGCGGCCGCGTAGGCCGCAAGGCGCCCCTGGACGCCCGCCACGAAGACCGTATCGCCGGCCAGGACGACGGCGCCGATGCCCTGTCCGCGCTCCGCGGCCGGGAACACCTCCGCCGTCCATGCCGCGCTGCGAGAGAGCCGCTCCGGGCGGTTGCGGTCGCCCGGCTGGTCCTTCTTCGGCACGGCCCGCTGGTTGAACCAGCGGTCGTCGAAGGCGGCGATGTCGGCGGCGCTGAAGTCGCGGCGGAAGAGTGTGCGGCGGTCCTCGCCGCTGGCGAAAACGGCGGCGTCGCGGAACGCCGCAAGCGGGCGCGGCTTGGCGCCCACCGTGTCCGGCTCGGCCGGCCGGGGGCCGGAGGCCAGGTAATCCATCCGCTGGCCGTACGTCCACAGGCCGCGAGGAACCATCACGCCCACGCCCCCGGTGCGGCACCACGCGAAGCCGCTCTCCCAGGCGACCGCCACCTCGCCGGAGGCCAGGTCCACGCGCCAGCGCGACATCGTAACGCAGTCCGGGCCGGCGGCGGGCGGCAGAGTGGCGGGCCGCGCGGGAGGACGCGCGGGCTGCGCGGCCGCACCGCCCTGTGCCGCGGGCTGCGGCCCCCAGCCGGCGGGCCGGCGGCATTCCGCCACCAGCAGGTCCGTGCAGTCGAACTCCAGGCCGGCGCCGCCGTAGAAGTTCTTCATCGGCAGGCTCGTTATGGTCTTGACCCACTTGACGGCCGCCGTGACGGGGTCCAGGGCCAGCACGCGGACCCCTCCGTCGGCCAGGGGATGCCGGCCGGCCGCAACGTATGCCGTGTCGCCGATAACAAGGACGCTGCCCGCCGCAGGCCACGGCGACTCCAGTTGGCCGAAGGCGATGATCCGCTCGTCTTCCGGCGCGGCGCGCAGCCGCCACGCGGGCCGCCCGTCGGCCGCACGAAGCGCATAGACGTACCCGCTCCGCGTACCGAAGAGGCACAGCCCCCGCACGAGCGTCGGCGCGCTGTCGATGCGTCCGTTGGCGGTGAAGTCCCACCGCGCCTGGCCCGTCCGGGCGTCGAGGGCAACCACGCGATGGCCGTCCGGCTGGGCGACGACCACCAGGCCGTCGGCCGCAACGGGCGGCGTGAGCGGGCCGCGAGACCAGGGGTTCTCCTTCCAGTCGGCCAGCGCGGCAACGGCGGGCCAGCCGCCGATGTCCGCCGTCCAGAGAATCTCCAGGTCGGCGGGGACGGACGCACCGGCCGACGCGCTGCGCCAGGCGTCGGCCCGGTAACACGGCCAGTCGGCCGCCGGCGCCGGGGCGGGCCGCGCTGGGGCGGCGGGCGGAGCGGCCGCAGCCTGGCCGTACGCCGGGCCGCGCTCGACCGTGAAGTCGGCGGGCTGCGGCGTCCTGGCGGCCGGCCCGGCCTGCGGCTTGGCCGGGGCAAGGGCCGCATAACTTTTCAGCATGGGGAAGCAGGAGCAGTGCTTCGGCGCAGCATAGATGAGGCCGTTGGCGGGGATGACGCCGGCCTCGCGGCCGCAGGCGGCCTTGGTGATGCGGTTGGCGTCGACCTGGCCGGTGGCCATGTCGGTGAAGTTCATCTCCTCGCCGATGAGGAACCGCGGCGTCGCCACGGGCGGGAAGCAGTGGTTCGACCCGGCGCGGTACGACTCGCGCGTGCTGCCGGTCAGCGGGTCAAGCCCTTCCCATGCACCCTGGGTGAGGATCCAGAATCGCGAGTCGGCCCGGATCGCCCGGCCCTGCTGGTAGTGGGCGTGGCCGGGCTCGTACAGTCGCTCCCACATAAGGCGGCCGTCGCGGGCGTCGAGGACGTGGATGCCGTTGCCGGGGCGGTCGTTCGTGAAGGTCGAGACCTCGCACACCAGGAGGCCCTTGTTGTAAGAGAGCCGCTGCGCCTTTGCGGCCCAGGCGTAATCGGCCCGTCGCCAGGCGGTTTTTCCGGTGGCCAGGTCGAGTTTGACGACCGCTCGCGGGCCCGCCGCTGCGCCGGCCATCGGCACGCCGCCCGTCGCCGCGCCGGCGCCCTGAAGGAAGTACACGGCGCCGTCGCCTGCGACCACGCTGACGGGCTGGCGCGCATCGTGCGACCACAGGAGTTTGCCGCTCTCGGCACTCAGGGCCTTGAGGCCCTCGGCGCCGGAGGCCACGAGGATGTCGCCCTCGCACAGGACCTCGCGTGGCGCGCCGGCGTCGGCGTACGCCCGCACGGGCTTGCCCGTCGCGGCATCCAGGGCCTGGAGTCTGCCGTCGGTCACCACGTAAAGGCGGTCTGCGACCGCGACGGGCAGCATGCTGCCGGCCACCGCGGCGGCGGGATAGCCGAGGCGGGCCGGCGTCGGGTCGAGTTTGCGGTCCCAGATGCGCAGGCCGTTATAGGCGTCGCGGGCGATGACGCCGGCGTAGAAGAACCGCCCGCCGGCCGTCACGATGTTCGACACTTCGTGCATCGGCCCGGCCACCCAGCGGATGCGCCGGGGCGGGCCGACCAGGGAATCGCGCGAGACGGCGTTGCCGTCGGGCCCGTGGCGGGGATGGCCCCAGTCATCCATTTCGGCGGGGCGGGGTTTCTGGATGCGCGTCCAGCCACCGCCCGCCGCCCCAGGGCCCGTCAAACCGGCCTGCCTGATGCAGGCCACGCCGCCGGGGCACAGGACACGCATGATCTCGCTCTGCGGCACGTTCATGCGCGCAGGGTCGCTGACGACCAGAAGATTCACGAGGTTCTCGGCGTACGGCAGGCGCTTGTCGGCGTAGTGCTCGACCCATGCCTGCCCGTAGATGCCGCGAGAGCGGATGTGTCGGACGGCGGCGTCGGCCTTTGCGGCGTCGGGTTCAAGACCGTGGACGAGGAACCGCCCGCCCGCGGCCAGTTCCGCCGCAAGTTCCCCGTCGCCCGCCCCGGCG
>VGYT01000323.1 GCA_016872895.1 Planctomycetota bacterium | reverse complement strand
GGCCAGGAACCGGTAGTTCGCCAGGCCCGGCCACCCCCTGAACTCCAGCGCCCGCAGCGGATTGTCCCACAGCAGGGCCTCGCTCTCAAGCGTGTGCCGGTGCGGCCGCAGCCACGAGATGCCCAGCAAGATGGCCGAGCACAGGAGGAACAGGTAGAACGCGGTCATCATGAAGGGCACGTTCCAGCCGGTCGAGTCCTTGAACCAATCGAGGATGAACACGGCCAAGCCCGCGGCCGACCCGGCGATGAGCGTAACGATGGCCCCCAGGGCCGACGCCCGCCGCCAGAACAGGCCCCACAGGAACACCGCCGTTACCGGCGGCGCGATGTAGCAGATCATGGCGTTGATGCCCTGGAAGATGCTCTGGAAATGCTGGAGGCACGGGCTCCACAGGATCGCGGCCGCCATGCCGGCGGCGGTGGCGATGCGCCCCACAACGACCAGGCGGTGCTCGCTCGTCCCGGGCCGCCAGCGCGCCACGATGTCGTAACTGACCAGCGTGGCGATGGAGTTCAGGGCCCCGGACACCGTGCTCATGAGCGCCGCCAGCAGCGCCGCCGCCACCACGCCCTTCAGGCCCACGGGCAGCAGGTGCTGAATCATGAAGGCATAGCAATCCTTTGAATCGGCCAGCGTGTCCGGCAGCCGCCCCTGGTTCACCAGGCCCAGGCATATCAGGCCGGGCAGCACGAAAATGAAGACCGGCAGCACCTTGATGAACCCGGCGAAGAGCGGCCCCACGCGGGCATGGTTCTCGTCGCGCGCGCCCAGGACGCGCTGCACGATCGTCTGGTCGGCGCACCAGTACCACAAGCCGATGACCGGGTAGCCCAGCACGACGGCATACCAGGGGAGGCTGGGCAGTTCGTCGGCCGTCCGCAGGACGGTAAGTTTGACCGGCTCGACGCTCCCCTCCAGGCCCGACCACCCGCCCACCTTCACGTAGCCGATGGCCGTGATGCAGACGGCCCCCGCCAGCAGGACCACCGTCTGGATGGACTCGGTGAGCACCACGGCCGTCAGGCCGCCGACGATGGTGTAGAGGCCCGTCAGGAGCGAGATGGCCACGATGCTTGCGTATATATTGATGCCGAACATCCCCTCCAGCACGACCGCGCCGGTGTAGAGCGAAAAGCCGATGTGGATGAAAATCGCCGACACGATGGACAGAACCGCCAGGAAATCGCGGCAGGGCCGGCTGTAGCGCTTCTCAAGGAAGTCCGGCAGCGTCGTCACGCTCGACCGCAGGTACATCGGCGCAAAGAACAGCGCCAGCACGATCAGCAGGAACGGCGCCATCCACTCGAAGTTCCCGTACGCCAGGCCGTTCGTGTACCCTTCCTGCGCCAGGCTCACCAGGTGGACCGTGGAGATGTTGGTCGAGAAGAGCGCCAGGCCGATGACCGCCCAGTGGAGCGACCGCCCGGCCAGAAAGTAGGCGGCGCCTTCCGCGCCGCGCCGCCGGCGAAGCCCCGCCCAGCACCCCAGGCCCACGATGAGCGCGAAGTAGGCGACGATGATAACCACGTCGGCCGGATGCAGCGTTGGCGGCACGGAAGGCCCCTTCAGTTCGCCCGTCCCGGGTGCACCGCCTCCAGCAGTTCCTTCGCCCTGCCGGGCGGCCCCACCAGGTAGATGGGGCACGGTGAGATTGCGGCGGAGGCGGCAGGGACCTGGCAGCCCATGAGGTCGAGGCAGCGTGCGGCGGCGGGCAGCGTAAGCGCCTCGCGCGGCCCGTCGTTCTCATGCCAGAGGATCATCACGCTGCGGCCTTGCGCCTCGAAGGCCACGGCGTGGCCGCCGTCGCCCAGCGCCCGCTCGCCGGCGAACTTGGGCGCAGGGCCGAGAAGGTCGGCCAGCACGGCCAGGGCCGGGGCGACCTTGCGCGGCGATCCCCCGTAGCCGAATAAAACGCATTCCAGGTTCGGGCGGTTCACCCGTGCGCTTGCGCCGGAGTGCAGGAACACCTTCTCCGTGCCGCGAGAGAGCATCACGGCCGCAAAGCGCACGGTGTACGCGGCGCACTGGCGTTCGTCGGCCAGGAGCCGCTCCTCGGCCCATCCGCCGTGAGGGATGAACGGGCGGCGCGGCAAGTCGTCGGCCCCGTAATACGCGAACTCAGTTATCCAGATAGGTTTTCGCCCGCCGCCGGCGTCCATGAGGGACAGGAGGGCGTCCATCTCGGGCCAGTAGGCCTCCGGCTTGCGCCGGCCGGGGTACATGTGCAGGTTGAGGATGTCGGCGTGCTTGAGGCATCCTGCCTGGATGACCTCGCGCGTGAGGGTGTTCGGCCCGCCGCCGATGCCGCCGATGATGCGGCAGGCGGGGTCGGCGCGGCGCATGGCGGCGGCAGCCACCTCCAGCAGTGCGACGTAATCGGCCGGGGCGTACTTGCGGCCGCCGTAGCGGCTGGTCCGGTCGGCAGGAAGCGCGTAGTCGGTGTAAATCGGCTCGTTCAGAAACTCCCACGTGCGCACGCGGTCCTTGTACCGCGAGGCGGCCTTCTCGATGAACGCCCCCATGAGCGCCGGGTCCTTGGGCCCCCACGCCTGGCGCAGGCGCACGCCGGGGTAGCCTTTCGTAGGCAGGCCGTCCGGCGCCTCGCTCGACCAGTCGGCCGACGGGAAGGGCGGAAGGAGGCACACCAGGCGCGCCCCTTCGCGCACCACGCGGTCGACCTGCGCGTCGCCGGCCTCCCAGCGGTACTGGCCAGGCGCGGGCTCCAGGGTTTGCCACTTGAGGGACCAGTCGCGGAACCAGGCGACGCCGGCCAGTCGGGCCAGGCGCACGAGTTCGGCCGACGCGAAGGCGTGATTGACGCCCAGGACCGTGTCGTCGCCCGCCGGCGCGGGCACGACGGCCACGCGGCGCTCGGCCGACTCCGCGCCGGTTCCGGCCGGCACCGACGCCCGCACGCGGTAGTAGCCGCGCCAGCCGAGCGGCAGCGTCACGCGGTGCTCGATGGCGCCCTGCGGGGGCACCTCCAGCACAACGGGGGGCAGGGAGATGATGCGGTCGTCGAAGTCCGCCGCCTCCAGCCGCACCTGGGTGCGCACGCGCTCGGCCGTCCGGTTTGCGGCGCGCAGAAGCAGCACCGCCTGCCTGCCTGCAACGAAGAAGCCGCCCGGCTCGGCGGGCTCCAGGGCGATCTCCACGGGTGCGCGCGGCTCGAAGAGAGTTTGCTCCCGGCCCTTTTCCAATTGGACGGCGTCGATATCCACCTCCACGCGCTCATCGCGCGGCAGGTTCGGGCCGACCAGGACGAAGACGTATCCGCGCGCCGGGGTGAACGTCACCTGGTGAAGTTTCCACTGCTGTGTAAGGGCGATGGGCGTAAGGAGGTCGGAGCCGCGGCCGTCGGTGTCCTCCTGCCGCACGCCCAGGAGGGCGGGCGTGCCCTCGGCGCTTGCCCGCAGGTGGCACGAGAGAGTGTACGCCTGGCCCTTTTCGACGCGGATCCAGCCCAGCGACGCCGCCAGCGGCCGCAACTCCCGCCGCACGATCGGCTCCAGGTAGTCGAAGTGGAGCAGGGGCGTGCGGTCGCCGCCCAGGGGAATGCGGAGGAACGCCCGGCCGTGCACGGCGTCTCCGGTCACGGCCGCGCCGTGCAGTGCGGCCAGGTCGCCCCAGCCGGCGCCCTGGCCCTGCGAACCCCAGCCGGCGCCGCCCAACTCAAATGAACCGTTATAGACGTGGTTCTTGCCGGCGGGCGGGGGCGCCAGGTCGGCGAACTCGACCTCCTGCCTCGCGGCCTCGGCCAGGCGCACGTCGGCCACCTCGAGCGTGCCGGTCTCGGCGAACCAGAACTGGAGGCGGCTTTCGGGGCCGACGTCTTGCGTGGCTATGAAGAATTGTTTATGCGTTTGCCACGCGGGGCCGGCGGGCATGCTCAGGTGCAGGCCCGTGTTCGCCCAGCGGCGTGTGTCCTGGAGGGCCACCTGGACGGCCCCGCCGCGGAGTCCGTCGGCCCGCGTGCGGCAGGAGAACTCGTAGAGGCGCCCCTTGTCGAGGCGCACGCCCGCCTGTGCGAGCATGGCGTGGCTGGCGGGGGAGCGCGCATCGAAGCGCGTGCAGGCGAGGCGCGCGACGGGCCGGCCTTCGGCGTCGCGTGCGGCAAAGAGCGCCTGCTCGACGGCGGCATCGCCCTCGGCCTTCCAGCCGACGGGCCGGCCGCCCTCCACCTGCGAGAAGTCGCCGTTGGCCACGAGGTTGGCAGCCGGGCTTCGCCCCGGCGCAGCGGGGCCTTGCCCTGGCGAAGGCGGGGCCGACTCGCCGGCTGCGGCGGCCGCGGCGGCCAGGAGGGCCGGCAGCACGAGCGTCCAAGGGCCTGCTTTTCGCATGGTGGTTCTCCTTGCCGCCGCGGACGCGCTACAGGTTCTGGCCGAAGAGGAACGCCCGGCCGAAGCGACCGGCGATCTCCTGATTAGTGTAGATAAGAGGCAGCAGGAAAGCCACGTTCACGTTGGGCATCTGGAGGTGCGGCGCTATGCTCTGGCGCCACAGCGTCTTGAAGGCGGCCAGTTCATCCTGGCACGGGACGCCTTTGCCGCGACGGTCGGCCTCGATGGCCGCGAGCACGCGTCCGGCGGCGATGGCGGCGCTCAGGATGCCGGGATAGATGCCCTCGCCGGTGGCGGCCGAGGCGAAGCCCCCCGCGTCGCCGATAAGGACGGTGCGTTTGCCCACGTGGCTCTCGAACTCCAGGGCGGCGCCGGCGGGCACGACCGCCCCCTCCGGTCCGGCGGCGCCCGCGCCCCTGGGCAGCAGGCCCTTGGCCTGGAGGCCGCCGACCCACTTGCCGTAAAGGTCCTTCAGCCGGTGCTCGCTGCCGCCGCGCACGCCCACGCCGACGGCCACGTGCGCGGTCCCCGGGAACGCCCAGGCGTACCCTGGCGCGCCGCCGAAGCCGAGCGAGACGTGTATGGCGCCCGTTCCGAGCGCCCGGCGCTGCCGCGCCGTAAGGGGGATCGTCTTGGAGAGGCACACCAGGAGTTGCTCGGGGGACCAGCAGGCGCGCAGGCCCGCGGCC
>VGYT01000322.1 GCA_016872895.1 Planctomycetota bacterium | reverse complement strand
CATCTCTTTCCCCTTGTGCGCCGGGCTAAACCGGCAAGGTGCAGTGAATGAAAGAGTCATACGTTGAAGGTCTGGCAGGCCACAACGGCCCCGAGTCATGCGTCGGCGTCCGCGAGGGCACCGGCGAAGCGTTGACAGGGGTACGCGCAGGCCGGGTATTCAGCCGCGAAAGAGAGAACCCTCCGGGGCGCCGACGCCGTAAGGAGAGGCGGAAGGCAACACCGGGCGTGCCGCTAGTGCCAGGCACGTCGGGGCCCCGCGCGGTCAGAGACCCCGTGCATGCACGGAAGCACCTTGCGCGAGAACCGGGAGGTCCCATGTTCACCCGCTCTGGTGGCGGAACGGGTCGTATCGGGAAGTCCAAGGACGAACGCCGATGATGAACGAACATGGGAAGTCGGACGGTCCCGTAGTACCTGCGAAGCCCCCGAACAACGGCGGCGACCGGCGGCTTGACCGTCGTCACCCGGCGGTGCCGCCCGCGGAAGGGGCGGAGGGAAGGGGACCGGCCAAAGGGAACCCGCAAGAGCAAACCACGCTCCGGGCACAGGACCGGGATGGCGTGCAACAAGCGCTCGCGCGGGTGCGTCAGGCTGCAAAGAAGGACAAGAAGATGCGGTTCACCTCGCTCATGCACCATGTCTACAACCTGTCCACGCTGCGGGAGGCTTACTTCGGCCTCAAGCGCGACGCCGTACCCGGCGTGGACGGGCAGACATGGCAGTCGTACGGGCGGGACCTGGAAGCGAATCTCCGGGACCTCTCCGGGCGGCTGAAGCGCGGGGCGTACCGGGCCAAGCCCGCCCGTAGGGCGTACATCCCCAAGGCCGACGGTCGCCAGCGACCGCTGGGCGTGACCGCGCTGGAAGATAAGATCGTCCAGCGCGCCACAACGGGGGTGCTCAATGCCATCTACGAGACGGACTTCCTGGGGTTCTCGTACGGCTTCCGGCCGGGGCGAAATCCGCACAGGGCGCTGGACGCCCTGTACGCCGGACTGCTGACGAGAAAGGTGAACTGGGTGCTCGATGCGGACATCCGCGGGTTCTTCGACGCCATCGACCGCGGGTGGCTGATGAAGTTCGTCGAGCACCGGGTTGCGGACCGGCGCGTCGGGCGGCTCATCCGCAAATGGCTGAACGCCGGCGTGCTGGAGGACGGGGTGCGGACGTATAGCGAAACGGGTACGGTGCAGGGCGGCAGCATCAGTCCGCTGCTGGCCAACATCTACCTCCACTATGCGTTCGACCTGTGGGTCCAATGGTGGAGGAAGACGCGGGCGACCGGCGACGTCATCGTCGTGCGCTACGCGGACGACTTCATCGTGGGATTCCAGCATCGCCGTGAGGCGGAGGCGTTCCTGGCCGCCCTGCGGCAGCGGTTCGCCAAGTTCGGCTTGGAGTTGCACCCGGACAAGACGCGGCTGATTGAGTTCGGTCCGTGGGCGGCCCTCAACCGCCGCAAGCGTGGTCAGGGCAAACCGGAGACGTTCGACTTTCTCGGCTTCACGCATATTTGCGCGAAGAAGCGAGACGGGAAGAACTTCACGGTCTTGCGTCAGACCATGCGGAAGCGGCTGCAGGCCAAACTGGCCGAGGTCAAGGCTGAACTGAAACGGCGAATGCATGACCCCGTCCCGGAGGTGGGTAGGTGGCTGCGGTCGGTGGTGGAAGGACATTTCCGCTACTACGCGGTCCCGATGAACGGCCAAGCGCTGGCTGTGTTTCGCTACCGGGTCGTCTGGCACTGGCATCGCGCCTTGTGTCGGCGCAGCCAGCGCGGACGGGTCACCTGGGAGCGGACGCTCCGTCTGGCCGCTCGTTACCTGCCTCGTGCTCGCCCCTATCATCCTTATCCTTTGCGGAGGCTTGGCGTTGTTACCTGAGGCAAGAGCCGGATGCGGTAATCCCGCTTGTCCGGATCCGCGGAGGGGGTGCCCCGTCAAGGGGCATCCCTACTCCGACTCGTTTCTAGGTTCGCATGCCCATACTTCCATGTCGATCAGGGCATGCCTTTCGCCTCAATGCAAGGCGGATTCCGGAATATTCCGGCCGCCGCCTTACCGGCTCGTCCGCTCCACCACCACGCCGCCGTCGATGAGGTTCCAGCCCCACGCATCGCCCCAGGACCGGGGCGGGCGGATGGTGGCCAGCACCTTGTCGGTGCCCGTCTGGCGAAGTTCGATCTTGCGGCCCGCCTGGGTCGCGTACCAGGCGGGGGCGTCGGTGCAGCAGGCCAGGCGGCGAGGCTTCGCGTTGACCACGCGGCACCACGGGATGTCGTCGCGCTGGGCGGCGTCGAAGTTGTTGTTGAAGAACTGGGGGTCGGGGCCGTTGCCCGACCAGTGGCACGTGCAAACGTAGCGCGGGAAGTCCGGCTCGAAGGTGATGCGGTCGATGACCCACTCGTACCCGCCGCGGACGACCACGTTGCCCACGCGAAGGTCCTTGCCCAGGACGTTCTCGGTCTTGCGCGTCGTCTTCATCTGGCGTCTCCCTGTGCTGGTGCGTTCCATGCTTCAGGCCTTGTATTCGCGGGCCAGGCTGTCGAGGTCGCGCTTGAGGGCCACGAGGCCCTCGGTCCGGGCGCGGGCGACGGCGTTCTGGAACTGGCTTGTCGAACTGCCGCCGAAGAACCGCTCGATGCCCCGCTCGACCTCCTGCTGGATGTCGCGGAGGACCTCCTGCGGCGTGTGCTCCTTCAGCATCGCGGCCACGTGCATCGTCCGCTCGTGGGGTTCCTGGGCCTTGGCCATCTCCTCGCCGTGCCAGGCGACGGCCTCGGCCGGGTTGGTCCGGACCGCCTCGAGGAAGTCCGCCTTGGCCTTCGCGTAGCGGCGCTCCGCCCGCTGGGCCAGGGCGAGGAGTTCCTCGGTCAAGGTCGTCTTCGTCGTCTGCGTCGGCTTCGCCATCGGATGCCCCTTCCATGTCGGCCGCCTCGGCCGCCGGCAGGTCCGCCTGAGCGGGCCCGCCGGCGGGCGGGGCGGCTGGCCCCGCCCCGGGCGTCAGTCGGCGAACGCCTGAATGACCCGCAGGTAGTCGGCGATGTCGCCGCTCGTGCCCTCGCACCCGTCGAGCCGCTTCTGGAGGAGCGCCGCCGCGTAGCGCTGGCTGTCCTCGTTGGTGGCGTCGGCGTTGAACGTCTCGCCGTCGCCGAGCGGCCCGGGCCGGTCGGGCACAAGGACCGTGATCTCGATGACCCGCGCGCCCTCGCGGCGGCTGACCGTCGCGTACCGGCCCCGCCGTCCCTCAATGTCAATTCGCGTCGTTCGCATCTCCGTCTCCCATGAAACAGGGCATGTCAAGAGGTCGCCCGTGTTCCCTTTTTGCCGCTTGGCGAGCGGAGCCCCTTGACCGGCTCAAGCGAGCCAGGCGGCACTGCCGTTGCGGCCGCTCCGGGAGGAGCGGCGAGGTCCGTTGACCAAACTCCCATACGGGGTCCCGCACAGGCGGGCCCCAAGACCATGTCGGGCCTCCGGCTCCCCACTCTCCTTGACGGGTCTCCTATCCGCCTTCGCCGAGGCTCGGGCGGATCGCCCAGACGACGATCAGGGCAGCCGGATGTCCGAGTTTCCACGCGTTACCGGACCTCATAGGGGCGTTCCTCCACCAGGATCCGGTCCACGATCTCCGCCAGTTTCCGCGCCACCGCCACCTTGGCCACGTTCGGCCCGGCCAAGGGGCCTTTCTTCCGGCAGACGCGGTCATACAGATTCTCCAGGGCCAGGTTCGACTTTGTGGCCGGCACCGCCGCCTCCACCAACGCCCACCGCAGCCACTTGCTCCCCCGCTTGTGCATCCGTCGGGGCTTGTCCACTTGGTCCGACCGGTCCCGGCCCGGCACCAGGCCCGTGTACGAGACGAAGTCCTTCGACTTCCGGAACCGCCGGATATCGTCCACCTCGGCCATCACGAGCGCCGCGAAGAAGTCCCCGATCCCCGGCACCGTCGCCAGCCACTGGCACCGCGCGTCGGCCTTGACCATCCGGCGCACCTCGCCGTCGCTTCGCTGCACCTGGCCGCGAAGGAACTCGTACACCTCCAGCAGCTGGTCCAAGCGCTTGCGGTCCGCCTCCGGCAAGGCGACGGATCGCAACCATTCCATCCCCAGCGACCCGAACAGGTCCGTCGCCTCCGGTCGCGCCGGCAGCGTGTCCGGGTGCTGGTCCACCAGGGCGTGGACGCGGTTCTTCACCGACGTTCGCATCTTCACCAGCGCCGCCCGCTGCCGCAGCCACTGCCGGCGGTCCCACGCCTCGTCGCCGCACACGTACGCCTCCGGCACCATGCCGAGCATCCCGAAGTTCGCCAACTTCTCCGCGTCGATCGCGTCGTCCTTGTACGCCGTCTCCGAGATGATCTTCAGCCGACCCGGATTCGCCGTCACCACCTCGTCCGCCAGGTCCACCAGCCACCGGAACAGCGGCCGGTACCGCGGCCCGGCCTCGAACACCGCCATCCGCACCGCCCCGTTTCGCTCGCCCAGGAACCTCGCGAGCGCCTCACGCCGCGTCGGAATGTTCCCCCGCCGAAGCACCCGGCCCTGGCGGTCCTTGACCATCACCTGGCACCGCTTCTTGTGATGGTCGATCCCGATGAACTCATCCACCCCCTCCACCAATGCCCGCACCGGCTGAGCCATGACCCACCTCCTCCCTCGCTCGGGACCCCTCGACGACCGGATTCTACCCCGGCCGCCCGCGAGCAAGCGCCTCACGTCCTCAGCCCTGTTTCATATGCTCTCCTTGGCGTTTTGTGTTTGCCCCACCACGTGGATCAGGGCATGCTTTCGGCCCGGAGGCAAGGCGAATTATGGAAGACGGGGCATAATTCCGGCCGTCTCGTGTCTCGCCGCGGCTGGGCGGTGGCCCGCTGCCTTCGGCATGCCGGACAGTCATCCGACCTAACGGAAAGGGCTGCCGCCAGGGCAGCCCTGACGAATGAGTTTTTTGTCGCACGCGGGTCCAGGTGACGGCGGGCCGTCCCGCCGATCTGGAATCCATGACCGGCCGGCCGGCCCCCGCCCCCCCAAAATCTTTTTTCTCGCACCGGCTT
>VGYT01000321.1 GCA_016872895.1 Planctomycetota bacterium | reverse complement strand
AGAGTCATTCTGCTTCTGGCGGCGCTGGCGGCCTGTGCCGCGTGGCCCGCCCCGGCCGCCGCGCAGGCCGCGCCGCCGGCGACGCCTGCCGCCCCCGCGCCGCCGACCCCGCCGGCTGCCCACGCCGCGCCGGCCGCGCCATCGGCGCCCACCGCGCCGCCCCCTGCGGCGGACGAGCAGGTCGCCGTCACGATTCTGCACATCAACGACGTCCACGGCCACACCGAGCCGCGCACCGAGGGCGGCCGCAGCGTCGGCGGCTACGCGCGCCTGGCCACGCTCGTCGCGGAGGCCCGCGCCGCCAGCAAGGCCGCCCGCGTCTTTCTCGTCCACGCCGGCGACGAGTTCAGCCGCGGCGACCAGATGACCCGGCAGAGCCTCGGCAAGGCAAACGTCGCCATATGGAACCACCTTGCGCTTGACATATGGACGCCCGGCAATGGCGATTATTACGACGGCCTTGAGAACCTGCGGGCACGCATCGCCCAGTTCAAGGGCACGGTCCTGGCGAGCAACGTCCGGGTGGCCGAGTCGGGCGCGCCGCTTACCCGGCCGTACGTCATCCACCGTGCGGGGCCGGTGCGCGTGGCGTTCTTCGGCCTGTGCTGGCTTCAGCAGGACGATCCGGCGAGCGTGCAGTTCCGCGTGGACGATGCCGCCGCGACGGCCGCCCGCCTGGCCGCCGACCTGCGCAAGCAGGCCGACGTGGTGGTCGCCGTCTCGCACCAGGGCCGCCTGGCCGACAACCGCCTGGCCGCGCGCGTCGCGGGCCTCGACCTTATCATCGGCGGGCACACGCACCACGCCCTGCCGCGGGGCGACCGCGTCAAGGGTCCCGGCGGCCGCGAAGTCCTCATCGTCCAGGCGGGCGAGTACCTGGATTACCTCGGCCGCGTGGACCTGGTCCTGGCGAAGGACGGCCAGGGATGGCGCATCGCCGAGGCGAAGGCCTCACTCCTGCCGCTCGACGGCAAGGTGAAACTCGACCCGACCGTCACGGCCCTCATCGCCAGGCTTTTCGAGGAGTCCAACCGCAGCCTGTCCGCCGAGCCGGCCGCCGCGGCGCCGTGAGCCGCCGCTGCACTCGCGCCCGCTGGCGCGGCGGGCGGCGCCGGAGGGAGGAATCCGCGTGAGATCATCGTTCCGGATGCCGGCAGCAGCGCTCATCGCCGCGCTGCTTGCCGGCGGCTGTGCCGCCCGGCCGGGCATCGTCCGCGAGCCGCCGCCTGCGCCGCCGGCGCAACCTGCACACCACGCACACTACGCGGAGGCCGTCATCGGCTTTTCGGCGGAAGGCAGACCCATCAGGGCGCATGTCTTCGGCCGCAGCGGGCCGGCCGTCATCATCCTCGGCTCCATTCACGGCAGCGAGCCGGCCGGCGCAATGTTGTGCGATGAACTCGTCGGCCAGCTGCGCCGCGCGATGCCCGCCGACCGGCGGGTGGTCGTCGTTCCCGAAGCGAACCCCGACGGCCTGGCCCTGCGCCGGCGCGCGAACGCCCGCGGCGTGGACCTGAACCGCAACTTCCCCGCCGCGAACTTCCGCCCGACGGCCGGAGGCGGCCCCGAACCGCTCTCCGAGCCGGAGAGCCGCGCGCTATACTACCTCATACTTGCAGAGCGGCCCGCACTGGTCGTCACCATCCATCAGCCGCTCGCTGTCGTGGATTACGACGGCCCGGCCGAGGAACTGTCGCACCGCCTGGCCGCCGCATCCGGCCTGCCTGCGCGCCGGTTAGGCCCGCGGCCCGGGTCGCTCGGCTCCTGGGTGGGAGAGGACCTGCGCATCCCCATCATTACGCTTGAACTGCCGCGAAGCGCCCAACGAGCCGGCGGCCCCGCGATGTGGGCCGCATACGGCCCGGCTATGCTCGACGCCCTCGGCTGGGCCGAGGCCGCAGCCAAGTGAGGCGGCCCGGCCGCGCAGATGGGGATAACGCGCGGCCGTGCCCGCCGGACCTGTCGGCCATGTCAACCGACCGCAACAACTTTATCACGCAGCCCGACCGGAAACTCCTGGCCGAGTGCGCCGTAGAGACGTACCGGGCAAGCGGCCCCGGCGGTCAGCACCGCAACAAGACCGAGTCGGCCGTGCGACTGACGCACCGGCCCACGGGCGTAGTTGTGACGGCTGCGGAGCGCCGGAGCCAGCACGAGAACCGCCGCCGGGCCGTGGAACGCCTGCGCCGGGCGATCGCGCTTGAGGTCCGCCTGCCCGTGCCGCCCGGCGCCCCGCCGGCCGGCGTTCTTGCCGCCGCGCTCGCCGACCCCGCCTGGCCGCGCATCAGCCGGCGCTCGCCCGCGCACCTTGTCGTGGCAGCCCACGTGCTGGACCACCTGGAGGCCGCGTGCGGGCGCGTAAGCGACGCCGCGTCGCGCCTGGGCTGCTCGACGGCGTCGCTGGTGAAGTTCCTGTCGCTGGACGCCGACCTGTGGCAGGCCGCCGGCCTCATCCGCCGCCGCTTCGGCGAAAAACCGCTTCGCTGAGCCGCCCCCGCGCGATGTTGAGCCGCGGCTGAGGCGCCGCTCCCTGACGGTCGCGGCTCTGTTGCCGCGCGAGCGGGCGCATGCCCGCAGGCTTACGCCCGCGGCGCGAAGGGGCCCGCGGGGCCGCGGGCCTGCCGCGCGAATCTCTTTGCCTCCGCCCGGCGCTTCTGCGATTTTGTCAGACAAATCGGCCGCTTCCCGGCCTCTTAACTGGTGGGTGACGCGATGGCGTGCCAGCCGCACGATCCGCCGCAGGATGCGCTCCTGGAAGGGCTGGCCGCCGGCCGCGAAGATGCGTTCGCCGCGCTCTACGATGCGTATGCGTTGCGGCTGTTCGCGGCCGCCTGCCGCATGCTCGGCTCGCAAGGGGAGGCCGAAGATGCCGTCCAGGACATTTTCGTCGGGCTGGTGCGGGCCGGCGGGCGGCTGCGGCGAGTGCGGGATCTGCGGGCGTACCTCTTTGCCTCGCTCCGCCACGCCGCCGTGCAGAGAAGGCGGCGGCAGGGCGCGGCAGCCCTGGATGCGGCCGAGGCGCTGGCCGACCCCTCCCCCGCACCCGGAGCGGCCGGGCTTGCCACGGCGTCGCCCTGGCGAGCCGGGGCGGCGGGCGATGTGGAATCGCGCCTGGAGCAGGCCCTCCGCCGCCTGCCGCCCGAGCAGCGCCAGGCCGTCGCCCTGCACATCGACGGCGGCCTTACGTTCGCCCAGGTCGCCGAGGTCACCGGCGTCAGCCCGAACACCGCCGCCAGCCGTTACCGATACGCCCTGGAGCGCCTGCGCGACGCGTTACGCCATGAAGGAGCCTGACCGTGGAAGCGCCTGACCTTCCGCCTGAGTTGCGCAAGGTGGAGCGCCTGCTGTCGGCGTGCGGCGGTGCGCGGCCGCCGGCGGACCTCCGCGCCCGCGTCCTGGCGGCCGTGCGCCGGGAACTGGCGGCCCAGGCGTCCGGGGCCGCAGCGACGTCGGCAGCGCCGGCGCCGGCGGGAACCGCCGCAGCGTCGGCATCGGCGGCAGCCGCGCCGGCGGGAACCGCCGCGGCGACGCAGGCCGCGCCCCCGGCGGGCGGGCCGGCGACGCCCTCGGCCGGCCCGTGGTGGCGTCGCCCGGGCCTGTGGCAGTACGCAGCCGTCGCGGCGGCGGGCGTCCTGTTGCTCTTGAACCTGGCGATGAGCGCAGCCATGCGCGGCCAGTTCGCCCCGCCGCGAACCGGGAACGGGGCGGACATCGAGCAGGCCGCCGCACGCATCGCCGACCTTGTGCCCAGTATGACCCGCGATGAGGCCGTGCGCGAGGCGATCGCCCTGCGTGCGGCATCGCGCCTTGCCCTTACGCCGCTGCCGAGGCCCGACGTCCTGCGCGACGGCCTCCTGCGGCAACTCAAGGAGTCCGCGCCATGGCTTACGCAATGATCTGGCTGGAATCGCTGGCCGGGGCAATTCTTCTGGCGGCCGTCGTGACCGCGCTTGCCGCCCGTCTCAGGCGGGCCTGGGTGCGAATTGCCCTTGCGGCTGCCGGGGCGATCCTGCCGACCGCCGTCGGCGGTCTGGCAGCGTTCCTGTGCGCCTGGTTGGCCGTCGTAACGCTGCGGACGTGGTACGCCTTCGGCTGGTTCCACTACTGGTTCTGGTGGACGGTGCTGGCGGCGGGGGGCGCGGCGGCGGTGGTTATCATCGGCCTGCGACGCCGGGGCGAGGGCGCACGGCCCGCGGCTGCCTGGCCTCGCGGCAAACTGGTTGTTTCCCTGGCGGCGGTCGGCGTCCTGGGGTTCATAACGTTCTGGAACCAGGACCTCGCCGTCAAGGGCCGGTTGGCCTCGCTTCGGGCCGAGGCGGGGGCGATGGCCCTCTCTGCCGCGCCCGCGCGGCCGCGAGACGCCGACAACGCCGCACCCCTCTACCGCCAGGCGTTCGAGGCCATGCTCAAGGGCGAGGACCTGCCGCCGGAGTTCCACGAGAAGTGGCTGGCGTGCATTTCCGACGACCAGGCCGAGCGCAAGCCGTTCGACCCGTCCGATGCCAAACTTGCGGCGTTCCTTGACCGCAACGAGGCCGCGATGGCCCTTCTTCGGCGCGGGGCAGCCATGCCCGCCTGCTTTTTCGACCACGATTACGGGCGGCCGAGCATCAACATCGCGCTGCCTGAACTGACTCACGTGCAGGCTGCGGCGCGGCTGCTCGCGCTGGATGCCTGCGCGAGCGGGGCGCGCGGCCGGGGCGACCGCGCGGCGGCCGACATCCGGGCCATTCTCGGCCTGGCGCGGCATGAGCAGGAGGAGCCGCTGGTCATCTCGCTCCTTGTGGCCGTCAGCGTGCACGATATGGGGGTGCGGACGCTGGAGGCGGTCCTTAGTGCCTCGCCCCCCCCGCCGGCCCAACTGGCGGCGATCGACCTGGGCGAGGACGGCTCTTTTCAGCGGGCCCTGCCGCGCGCCTTCCTCATGGAAGAGGCGTTCGTGCTGGCGACCGTGGCGGATATCGCCCTGACCGACGACCTGGCGGCGGTCCGCCACCTCGAAGCGGGCGACTCCGGCTGCGTCGCGGCGGTGTTTCTGCCGCTGTGGCGGGTCTTCTTCATGCAGGACGAGGTGGCGGCCTACCGGCAGGGAATGCACGAGTACCAGCGTCTG
>VGYT01000320.1 GCA_016872895.1 Planctomycetota bacterium | reverse complement strand
CAGCAGGTATCCGTTCGCGTACACGTCCGGGCCGATAACCTGGTACTGCTGGTCCGCCCCGCGCATCTTGTAGCCGTAGGCGACGTTCTCGCCGCGCAGGTAGATTTCCGCCTGGATGCTGAAGCGTTGGCCCGCGCGGTACCGCCGGGCCAGCGCGCGGCCGGCGCGGACGGCCGTCAGAGAGACCTCGTGCCCGGGAACGGTGGGGTCCCTGGCCAGGTCGCGGCCGCGCATGCGGGCGTGCCCGGACCCCTGCGAGATCATTTTCCAGTCGCTTGCGCAGACGCCGACGGCGTCGATGCGCACCAGCAGTTCGTCGTCCTTCGGTTCCGGCACGGGGAGCGTGTCAAGCCGCAAGTTGTCCAGCCCGGCGCCGTAAAGTTGCCAGGCCCTGCTCACGGCCGGGACGGCGTACGAGCCGGACGCCTTGCGGTAGTCGTCCAGTTTCGGCATACCGATTCCCTTCAACCCGATGCGGAACTCGGAGGGTGGAATGCGGAGTAAAAGGCACGCGCAACAGTTCTGCCCTTCACTCCGCACTCCGCATCACCTCACGAACACCTGCCCCGCGTCGCACACGATTGTCTGGCCGGTGATGGTGCGGGCGGCGTCGGACGCCAGCCACACGACCACGCCCGCCACGTCTTGCGGCTGAATTTCCAGCCCCAGGGCCGTCAGGCCGATGTAATACGGAATGACCTCGCTCGCCTTCAGGCCGCGCTTGCGGGCCACGGTGCGGATGTAGGCCTTGTTCCATATCTTGGAGCCGCGAAAGACGTTCCCCGGTGCGACGGCGTTGACGCGCACCCCGTGCGGCCCGAGTTCCAGCGCCCAGCCGCGAGCCAGGTGAAGTTCCCCCGCCTTGGTGGCGTTGTAGGCCGAGTTGGCCTTCGAGGCCTCAAGGCCGCTCTTCGACGACACCAGGATGATGCTGCCGCCGCGACGCTGCCGCACCAGGATGCGCGCGGCCTCCCGGGCCGCAAGGAAGTAGCCCGTCAGGTTTATGTCGAGGGCCTTCCGCCACGGCCCGACCGGAAAATCGACCAGCGGGTACGCCGGGGCGATGCCCGCCGCAGCAACGCAGATGTCGAGGCCGCCGAACTCGGCCAGCGTCTGGCGGAATGCACGCTCGACGCTCGCCTCGTCGGTCACGTCGGCCCGGACGCACAGGCAGCACCCGCCGCCGAACTCGCGAGTAAGGTTCACGCAGGCGCCCCGGGTGGACGCCAGGTCGATGTCCGCCAGGGCCACCCTGGCGCCCGCGCGCACCAGGCCCTGCGCGATGCCCAGGCCCAGGCCGCTGGCGGCGCCCGTCACGAGGGCCGCGCGCCCGTCCAGGACTCGCGGAATGGTCGGCACGGGCGGCAGGCCGCCGGCCGACGACTTACGCTTGCGTGCGGTCATGGTTGTTCCCCCAGGACCTTGATTGCCGCGCTTCCGCCCCCCCGTGAGCGGCGCCCGCCTGCGTGCGCGGCGGGTGCGGAGACCCGCCGCGCGGCCCGTCTCCCTAACCGCCGCGCGGCCCGTGTCTGCACCCGCCGCGCAAATTGCGATTACACCGGCGGCGGCTGGGGCGCAGCAGGCGGCTCGGGCGGTGAGATCGAAGCCCCCGGCACTGCGGGGGGGTGCGGCGGACACGCCACGGCCGGACAAGCCGGCCGTGCCACATCGGAGCCGGGGGAAGGTGGCGGCGGCGCGGGGGCCTCGGCCGTGCTTGCCACGGCGTCGCCCCCGCGAGCCGGGGCCGGTTCGGCCTCCGGCAGCGTCGCGGCCTGCTCGTCGGCGAACTCCTCGTCCTCGTGGTCGGACTCGTAGTGGGCCCAGCGGATCTTGGGGCGGCCCTGCTCGTCCGCGCCGCGGTCCTGGAGGTCCCGCCGGCTCTTTGAGACGACGGTGCGCGGCGGGCCGGAGCGGGGCGGGCCGCGGCTGCGGCCGAAGCGTTCGCGCTTAGCCCCCGGCACTGCCGGGGGCTTGGCGCCCTCCCTGCCTTCCGCCCGGCCCTGGCCGCGCGACGGGCCGCGATCGCGCCCACCCGGCGGCGGACCGCGACGTTGCCCCGCACTCGCCCGGCGCGGACCTTCCTCGCCTCGCCCGGCGGCACGCGCGGGAGGCGCTGCGGCGGAAGCCGACGGCGGCGAACCGGCCCCGGCAGGGGCGGCCTCGACCGGCCCCGGGGACGCGGCGGCCTCGGCCGGTGCTCGCGGCTGTGCCCCGCGCGGCTGTGCGCCGCGGCGCGGAAGGCGGCGGGCCCCGTCGCGGCCGGACGGACGCGCGGGCCGGCCAGCCCCGGCGGGCGCGCCCCGCGGCGCCCTGCCCGCCGGGCGCGACTCGCCTGCGGGGCGCGACTCGCCGCGCTTCGGCTCCTCGGAAATCAGCGTCAGCGCAATACGATGTTTCTCGTGGTCCACCGCCACGATGCGCACGTCCACCACGTCGCCCACGTGCAGGAACTTCAGCGGGTTCCGCACGTAGCGCTTCGAGAACTGGCTGATGTGAATGAGGCCGTCTTCCTTCAGGCCGATGTCCACGAACGCGCCGAAGTCCACGACGTTGCGCACCGTGCCCTTGACCCACATGCCCGGCGAGAGGTCCTCGATTTCCCGCATCCGCTTGCGGAACACGGGGCCGTGGTGCTGCTGGCGCGGGTCGGCGTCGGGCCGCAGGATGGCCGCCAGCAGGTCCGACAGGTCCGCCAGCGCCACGCCCAGTTCAGCCGCCAGCGGCTCCAGCGGGATGCCCGTCAGGCGCTTGCGGACCGCCTGGGCGGTGTCGGCGGCGCTCAGGTCCTGGGCGCGGTAACCGATCTTCTCCAGGACGCGCCCGGCCACCGCGTAACTCTCGGGATGGATGCGCGTGGCGTCGAGCGGGTGGCCGCCGCGGACGCGCAGGAAGCCCGCGGCCGCGCGGAACGCGGCTTCGTCCCAGCCGGGCAGGCCGCGGAGTTCGTCGCGGGCGGCTATTCGCCCCTCCGCCCGCCGCACGCAGAGCGCCTGGACGTGCTCGGCCCGCAGACCGGGCACATAGCGCAGCAGGGCGGGCGCGGCGGCGTTGGCGTCGGCCCCCACTTCAGCCACGCAGGAAACCAGGGCGCCCTCCAGCGCCTCCTTGAGGCGCTGCTGGTTCACATCGTGCTGGTACAGGCCCACGCCGATGGCCCGCGGGTCGATCTTCACCAGTTCCGCCAGGGGATCCTGAACTCGCCGGCCGATGCTGATGGTGGCCCGCAGCGAGGCTTCCAGGTTCGGGAACTCCTGCTTGCCCGCGTCGCTGTCGGCATACACGGCGGCGCCGGCCTCGCTGATGATGGCGTACTGGAGGTCGAGGCCCGACAGTTCGATGGCCTCGGAGACGAGGGCCTCAACCTCGTGGCAGCCGGTGCCGTTGCCGATGGCGATGGTCTCAAGGCCGTGGCGCTGTATCTGGGCCAGGAGGGCCGCCCTGCCATCCTCCCACTTCTTCTGCGGCTCCAGCGGATAGATGATGGTCTCGCCCAGAATCGCGCCCTGTTCGTCCAGCGCGGCCACCTTGCAGCCGGTGCGGTATCCGGGCTGGACGGCCAGGACGCGACGGCCGCGCACCGGACGCGCCATCAGGATGCTGCGCAGGTTGGCGGCGAAGACGTCGATGGCGTGGTCCTCGGCAGAGAGCGTCAGTTTCCGGCGGACTTCCCGCTCGATGGAGGGCGCAAGCAGGCGCGGCACCGCATCATCGACGACGGCCTCCAGCATCGCGCGGAACCGGTGCTCGCCGACGGGGGTGCGCACCGTCCAGACTTTGCGCTCGTAGTCGCAGAAGCCGGTTTCAAAGCGTTCCTTCGGCGCGACGACCTCCAGGATGGCCGCCTTAAGCAGGTCCGCCGGCACCTCGATGGTCACCCGCAGCACCTTGCTGCGCTCCCCGCGGTTAATCGCCAGGACGCGGTGCGGCGGCAGGCGGACCAGGGCCTCCTGGAACTGGAGGTACCCGCGGAACTCCGGCGGCACTTTGCCGCCTTCCCTGGCCCCGCGCGATTTCAGGACGCCTTTGTCCCAGAAGACGCGGCGGACGGTACGGCGGACAAGGGGGTCATAGGCGATGCGCTCGGCCAGGATGTGGGCGGCGCCCATGAGCGCCTCCTCCGGCGAGCGCACCTCCTTCTCCGGCTTGACGAATTCGGCCGCCTTCGCCGCCAGGTCGGCGCCGTCGGCAGGGCTGTTCCAGATGTAGTCGGCCAGGGGCCTCAGGCCCCGTTCGGCGGCCGCCTGTCCGGCCGTGCGCCGGCTGGGCTTGAAGAGGCGCACGAAGTCTTCCAGGACCTCTCGCTCCTGGCCCTCGTGGATGGCCTTCCAGAGGTCTCGCGGCATGTAGTCGTTGCACTCGATGTGCCCCAGCGCCTTGTCGCGCAAGGCCTCCAGTTCCAGGAGTTCCCGGCGGGCCTCGATGAGCGCCGCAAGGCGGGCCTCGTCCATTCCGCCCGTCGCGCCCTTGCGGTAATGGGCGATGAAGACGGGGTGAAGCCCGCCATCCAGGAGGGAACAGACCTGAAGGACCCGCTCGCGGCTCAATTCGAGCCGCCGAGCCAACGCCTCGGAAATGTCAGCAGGCATGACCCGAACAACCTCTCTGCACAGGGCACCCCGTCAGACACGCCCCGGAATATATCAGTATACGCCCCCCGTAGCGGGAAACAAGTGTTTTCTGAAGCCGTAGCCGCCGCCGGTTGCCGCTGCCGGATGCCGCCGCTGCCGGATGCCGGCGCTGCCGGATGCCGGCGCTGCCCTACCTGTGGATAACTTTTTGGCCGCGCCCGCGCACCCCGAAAAGGGCGTTTTTGACCCCTTCCGGAGGGGCAAAACGGCCCTGGCGCTAGCGCCAGAGGGGGTGGAGGGGCAAAATGTTAAGATAGGTAAGGCAAAATCGCGCGCTTTTTGAGACTGTAGCACCATTACCGGGAACATGCTATCCGGCCCTCGCAAGATGAAGCATGTGAGTCGTTTGGAGCCGGCCTTCGGCCTGGGCGTCGCGGAGCATGTCGGCGGCGATCCGGTGGCTGATGTGCACAGCCGTCCGGACGCGGTAGACCGTCTTCTGCATCTTGCGGTGACGCCGGTTGCCGCGTTCGACCGCGTTGGAGGTGGCCGGC
>VGYT01000319.1 GCA_016872895.1 Planctomycetota bacterium | reverse complement strand
CATATCGCTTGTTCATGCCGATCCTCCCCGGTATCCTGACCCCCGTGTGAGAATCGGCTATTCACACAAACTAACAACATCAAAAGACGACGGGTACTAGGTGACTAAGCAGCCAGGGAGGGCCGTTGCCGTGCCCTGGTCACTTAGTTATCTAGTTACTTACTTAGTCACCGGTTTCCAATCATGGCCATCGACGGCCCGAAGAAAAAAGACATCCCCGAGGGGCTGTGGCTCCGCTGCCCCGGCTGCGGCGAGATGGTCTTCCGCAAGCGCGTCGAAGAGAACCTGCACGTCTGCCCGGAATGCCGGTACCACTTCAAGATCGGCGCTCGGCCGCGGATCGCCCTTCTGGCCGATGCCGACAGTTTCGAGGAGTACCTGCCCAACCTGATGTCGCCCGACCCGCTGGGCTTCGTCGACCGCAAGAGTTACCTGGAGCGGCTGGCCGATGCTCAGCGCGAGACCCTGCTTTACGATGCCGCCGTCGTGGGCCGGGCGTACATCAAGGGCCGCCCCGTGGTCCTCGGCGCGATGGACCCCAACTTCATCATGGCGTCGATGGGGTGCGTCGTCGGCGAGAAGATCACCCTCGGGGCCGAGAAAGCGGCCGAACTGGGGCTGCCCCTGCTCCTGGTCTGCGCATCGGGCGGGGCCCGTATGCAGGAAGGAATCCTCAGCCTTGCCCAGATGGCCAAGACGAGCGCCGCCGTCGGGCGTCTGCACCGCGCGGGCGGCCTCTTCATTACCGTCCTGACGAACCCCACTTACGCCGGCGTCATGGCCAGTTTCGCCTCCCTCGGCGACGTCACCCTGGCCGAACCGGGGGCCATGATCGGCTTCACCGGCCCGCGCGTCATCTACGAGACCATGAAGCAGGAATTGCCGGAAGGTTTCCAGACGGCAGAGTTCATGATGCAGCACGGCTTCGTGGACCGCATCGTGCCGCGCGGCGCCCTGCGCAGCGAACTTGCGTCGCTCATAGATTACCTGGGCAGGTAGGCCCACGCACTGGCATTTCTGCTTGCCTTCGTGCCCGATATGGGCCATAATATGGGGGCATTCTTCGGCCGCCGGCCCTTTGCCAAGGCATGTTCGGAGGGTGTCCGGGCAAGACGGCCTGTCTTGAAGGGGGGCACATGCGTCCCGCGCGGCGTGCCGCACGACAGGTCCCACGGTTTGACCCCCTTGAGCCGCGCCTTCTCCTGGAGGGCGCCGCTCAGGGGCAGGCCCTTGAACTCTTCAGCGTGTCGCCGGCCCTGTTTGTGGAAAACCAGGGCCAGTGGGCCGACCCGTCCGTACGCTACGTCCACTCCGGCAACGGGGCAAACGTGGCCATGACGGACGCAGGGGTGCTCTTCTAGGTCTTCCGGCAGGCGCCCCGCCAGGATGTGGCCGCGACGCCCGAAGGCGACCTCCCCGGTGCGCTCGCGCCGGACCGCTTCGCCCCCGACCGCTGCGAGCCCCGCGTGCTTCAGTTCTCGGCCGGTTTCGTGGGGGCCGGCCCGGCCGCGCCCGTCGGCCTCGATAAGTCGCAGGCGTACTTTAACTACTTCGTCGGCGACCAGGCAAACTGGCGGAGCGAGGTGCCCGCCTACGAGAAAGTGGCCTACCTGGGCCTGTACGACGGCGTTGACCTGGTGACATGGGGGCAGCGAACCCACCTTAAGTACGAGTTCCACGTTGCCCCAGGGGCCGACTGGCGGCAAATCCAGGTCCGCTACGAAGGCATTCAGGGGCTTTCCATCGGCGAAGACGGCTCGCTCCTGGTGGACCTGGGCGAGGGCTGGGGCAGCGTGACCGACGATGCACCGTACATATATCAAGAGGTCGGCGGCCAGCGGGTCGAGGTCCCCGGCCGCTTCGTCCTCCTCGACCAGTGGACGTACTCCTTCGATGTGACCGGTCCCTACGACCCCGCGCATGAACTGGTCATCGACCCGCATCTCGCCTGGCTCACCTACCTGGGTCACGATCCGCCGGGCGAGGACAACGGCTACGCCATCGCCGTGGACGGCGCGGGAAACGCCTACGTAACGGGTTCCACGAGATCCTCCGACATGGCGACGGCGGGGGCGTACGGCGCCACCTATGCAGACAACACCGATGCCTTTGTGGCGAGGTTCAGCGGGGCGGGAAGCATGCTCGTGTATTTCACATACTTAGGGGGCGCCAGTAGCGATTTCGGGTACGCCATCGGTGTGGATTCCGCCGGAAACGCCTGTGTTACCGGTGAGACCTACTCTTCCGGCCTGGCCACCGCAGGGGCGTATGACACGACCCACGCCGGCGTCTCTTACTACGACGCCTTCGTGGCAAAGTCCAATCCGGCGGGAAGTACGCTCGTCTATTTCACGTATGTTGGCGGTGCCGCCGGCGATGAAGCCTACGCTATCGCACTGGATGCTGCGGGAAGCGCCTACGTAACGGGCAGGACTTCTTCTTCCGACCTGGCGACAGTGGAGGCGTATGACACCACCTACGGCGGCTCCAGCGACGCTTTCGTGGCGAAGTTCAACCCGGTGGGGAATACGCTCGTCTACTTCTCGTATCTTGGCGGCAGCGGCAACGACTACGGGCGCGCCATCGCCCTGGACCGGCCGGGCAACGTCTATGTGACTGGTGATACGGACGCCTCCGGTTTGGCCACGCCCGGCGCCTATGACATGCGGAATGAAGGAGGCGGCTATGACGCCTTCATCGCCGAGTTCGGCGATATGTTCGCCCCCGCTCCGGCGCGAGTTGACGCCGTCAGCCACAACGGCCGCCCGGGCCGCACGGTAAGCAGTATCGAGCCTTCTGGCGTCGGCGTAGCGAGCATCACCGTCACGTTCAGCGAAACCGTGTACTTTGCGGGCTCGTGCGTGCAGGTCAATCTCGTAACCTTCCCCGGCGGCGTGGAGGTGCTCGGCGCGGCCGTGCTGCCGGAGGGCGTGGGCGGCTCGGGCACCAGCGCCATGACGATCGCCTTGGCCTCCGGGGCAGCCGTGGACACATGGGTCAAGGTCAGGCTGGTCGCGGCCGCAATCACCGATGCGGCGGGCAACGCCCTGGACGGCGAGCCGGCGGCAGGCGGCAGCGGGCGTGGGTACATATATAGTTCTGCCGTGGACCTGCCCACCGGCGACGGCGTTGCCGGCGGCGATGCGGTCTTCTATGTCGGCAGCCTGCGCGGCGATTGCAGCGGAGACCTTGCAATCGGGCCGGATGACATACGGGGGTTCAGGGATGCCTGGCCGGCGCGGAATCTGGACGCCGATTTCCGCGGCGTCGGCTTCGGCCCGCGGCCGCCCGACGGACGCATCACGCTCGGCGATATCGCCGGGTTCACATCGGCGTATCAGCGGGGCATCGCGGAAGGAATCCACCTGGACCCGCTTCCCGCCGGCGGATCGTTGGCGGCAGGCGTAACTGCCCTGCCGCAACTGACGGAGATTCCCGGCGAACGCGACCTTCTCCGGCAAGCCGCAAGGCGGCTGCTTGTGGGCGGGCCCGCCTCTCTCTCAGCAACAGCCACGGCGCCGCTCCCTTACGGTCGCGGCCCTGATATGCCGGCGGCGGCGCAGCCGCAGGGCGACCAAGGCGCGGACGATGACCTGCCCGTGCGTCGCCCGCGTCCGGCCGTCCGAGTCGCCCCGTCCGCGGGCGCCGTGCTGCGGCTGTGAATGGCTGCCTGGCTCAGCGCTCCTGTCTTGCGCAGTGCGTCACTCTCGGTGGGCGTTCCCGTCTGGGGGTGGGATGCCCACGCCGCCGTTGCGTGGGCATGCTCCTGGCGTGCCGACAAGGCATGCCCAGCAAACATCGCCGGGCATGCCACCCTCCAGTTTTTTTCTCCCGTTTTGCCGAAATGGATGTTGGCGCGGCCGCCAGACGCGTCTATACTGGTGCTGCACGTCGCGCAAGGGGCGCTGGTGCGCCAGAGCCCCGAAATGGCCCGGGTCCGCCCCGCCGTAGGCGGGCTACGCCGGGGTAAAGCGCGGTTCGACGGCCGCCAGACCATCTTGGCACGGCCGGGGGTCGTGCCGCCGACGCGCCAAAGCCGCTTTGGCGACGGCGCGCCGTGGGCGGCGGCACGTCCTTGGCAGGGCAAGCCCGCCGTGGCTTGACCGCTGCCGTGCCGGTGGGCGGCGCCTCGCTTCAACAATCAATGTTGAATATTGAATAATCAATGTTCAAGCACGAAGTTCCCGAAGGGGGCGTGAGCATGCTCAAGGACCTTCTCCAGAAGTTCCACAAGCCCCAGGCTGTCCAGTTGCCTGGGTACACTGCGCTGGCAGTCATCCGGGAGGGCGGCGCCTCAGTTGTTTTCAAGGCCCGCGAGCAGGAAACCGGCCGCATCGTGGCCGTCAAGGTCCACAAGCCCGCCCGCCGCAGGCCGGCGGAGAAGGCGGAGGCTGGCGGCCGGCACCTGACCGAAGGCGAGATCGTTTCGTCGCTGAACCATCCGAACATCGTCCGATGCATCTCGCATGGCCTTCTGGCCGGCATGCCCTACCTGGTGCTGGAGTACCTGGAGGGAACCACTCTCGGGCTGCTGATGAAGGCGGAAGGGAATCGCCTGGAGGGCCACCGCTTGACCATCGTGCGGCAGGCGGCTGCCGCGCTGGCCCACGTTCATGGCCGGGGGTTCATCCACCACGACTTCTGCCCGAAGAATCTGTTTGTGACCGCGGGGGGGCTGAAACTCGTTGATTTTGCCCTGGCCACGCCGCTGCCGGACCGGCCCCTCACCGCCCACCGGGTGGGAACCACCGAGGTGACCGCCCCGGAGGTCCTCCGCCGCGAACCCAGCGACCACCGGGCCGATGTCTTCGCCTGGGGGGTCGTGGCCTACGAGGTGCTCTCCGGTCAGTGGCCGTTCGAGCAGGCCGACCAGCATCAGACGCTGACCAAGATCCTCAACGTCAAGCCGGTTCCCTTGGAGCGGCGGGTTCCCGACCTTCCGGCCGACGTGTCAGCCGTTGTCATGCGGTGCCTGGAGAAGGACCCCATGAGGCGGGTCTCCGGCATGAACGCCGTGGTGGGAGTGCTTGACCAGCATCGGCAGGTGTCCATCTAGTACCTTACGTCATTTGTATTTGTGGGTATAGCCGCTTGAGTCTGATTCTGGCCGTCTCGGTCGTGAACTGCCAGTCCACCGATTTCTGGTCCGCGT
>VGYT01000318.1 GCA_016872895.1 Planctomycetota bacterium | reverse complement strand
GCGTCCTTCGCGCTCGCCGCGCGGCGGGTCTCCCGACCCGCCGCGCCGGCGGCGATTTCGACGGCGCCAGGTCCGATCTTCGCGCGGCGGCTCAGGAGAGCAGCCGCGCAACCTGTCAAGTTGCCCAGGGGTCGCCGCTTTTCCCGCCACCCCCGCTGCCGGCGGGGGTTTGATATAATGGAATTGGAGGTCCGGCGAGACACATCGCATGCCTGCTCCGTGCAACTGGATTCGTGGAGTGCTGGCCGCTTACCTTGACGGCGAACTGAAGGCCTCGACGGCCGAGGCCGTTCGCCGCCACCTGGAGCGGTGCCGGCACTGTGCGCGCTACGCGGCCCAGTTGGAGGAGACATGGAAGATTCTCGATGCCGGTGCCGCGCCGCCCCCCCGTCCGGGCTTCACCGGGCGGATGATGGCGCGGATCGTCGAGGAGAAGGAACTGGAGGCGCTGGCGTTGCGGCTGCGTCCGCGCCGGCGCCTGCGCCAGGTCGCCGCCGCGGTGTCGGGCCTGGCGGCCGGCCTGGTCCTGGGCGCCGCGCTGTACTCCTGGATGGGCCTGCCGCCGGAGCCTAACAGCCCCGTCGAGCAGGAGGTCAGCCGCGCTGTCGCGTTCCTCGAAGATGCCGACCTCCTGGACGAAATGGCGATGGTCGAGGCGATTCAGGAGATGACCGGGGCCGAGACGCCCGGAGGCGGAGCCTGAACCGTGAAGGCCGCACGCGAACAACTCGTCGAGCGCCTGCTTCGCAGGCGGCGCCGCATGCGGCTGCTGGGGGTGTGCGCGGCCACGGCGCTGGCGTGCGGCTTCGTGGCCGTGGCAGCCGCGCCCCACATGCTCGTCGGCGCAGCGCCCGCCGCGCCTGCCGCCCCGACGGCGGCTGAGCCGGTCCGCGCCGGGCCGGCGGCGGACGCCGGCACGCTCGCGCTCTCGGCGCGGCTGCGCCTGGACCCGCGCGAGACGCAGGCCAACCTCATCCGCTGGTCGAGAATGACCGAGGCCGAACGCCGCACGCTCCTGGGGCGATACTGGCAACTGGCGGCCCTGAGTCCGGCCGACCTCGACCGCCTGATAGAGCAATACGCCGCCTTCCGCGAACTGCCCGAGAGCCGTCAGCTCGCCCTTCGGACCCAGGCCCGCAAGTTGCGGCAGTTCATTCAGAGCCTCAGCCCGCAGGACCAGGCCATCCTGGAAAGCATGAACGACCGGGATCGCGCCGAGCGCCTTCTGGACCTCTGGCAGGCCCGCCAGAAGACGTGGTAGTCCGCCGACTCGCATGGCACTCCGAACACGCGGCCGGCAGCATCGCTCGCCGCGTCTGCGCGCGTGCCGTGAGGGACCGTTGTTACCAGTGGTGCATCGACATTATCGTTATTGTGCGTGTCATGCTTTCGCGCCGTTGCACAGCAGAGCCGCGACCGTAAGGGAGCGGTGCCGTCGGGCTGCGTGCGGAACTACACCGCTCCCTTACGGCCGCGGCTCTGATTCGGCGCCGCTCGGAAAGGCCGCGCGAGGCCCGCGAGAGAATGCAGGCCGGGATGAAATCCCGGCACCATGGCGGCTGATTGCCGGGATTGCGTCCGCCTGCGGCGGACCCCATCCCGGCCTACGGGGGCGGGTCAGAACTCGCCCAGCCGCCCCTCGATGAGCAGGTCGGGGCCGATGCGCTCGACCGACAGGTCGGACACGGGCATGGCGTCGGCCAGGGTGCGGCCGTCCGGCCCGGCTGCCGGGCCGGGGGCGCCGCCGCTCGCCAGGATGCGCGGGCAGAGGAAGATCATCACGCGGTCCGCGAGGTGCGCGGCAAAGAGCGACCCCAGCAGGTGCGCGCCGCCCTCCACGAGCACGCGCGACCAGCCGCGGCGGCCCATGTCGTCCAGGACGGCCTGGAGTGAAACGCCTTCCGGGGCGGCGGCCGCGGCGGCCAGTTCGCACCCCGCGGCGCGAAGCGCCTCGGCCCGGCCGGCCTGCCGGGCCAACGCATCGGCAGTTGTATAGATGATGACAGGAACTTCGCGTGCCGACCGCGCGGGCTCGCGCGCCGCGTCAACCGCCAGCCGCGCGTCCAGCACCGCCCGCGCGGGCTGGCCGCGCCCGGCGAGCGGTTCGGCGTGCCGCACGGTAAGTTGCGGCTCATCGGCCACGGCCGTCCCGGCGCCGACGACGACGGCGTCGCACGCGCGGCGGACCTCGTGTACGCGGCGGCGGCTCTCCTCGGACGAAATCCACTTGCTGTCGCCCGCGGCCGTGGCGATGCGCCCGTCGAGCGTCATCGCCCACTTGGCGATGACCAGCGGCCGGCCCGTCCGCACGCGCTTCAGGTACGCCGCGTTCAGGCGCCGGGCCTTCTCTTCCAGCACGCCTGCGGCCGTCTCGACGCCCGCCTGACGCAGCATCTCCAGGCCGCGCCCGCAGACCTGCGGAAACGGGTCCGTCATGGCCGCGACGACGCGGCGCACCCCGGCCGCAAGCACGGCGTCCGTGCAGGGGGGCGTCTTGCCCCGGTGGCAGCAGGGCTCCAGGGAGACGAAGAGTTCGGCCCCGCGAGCGTCCTGGCCCGCCTGCTGGAGCGCGGCGACTTCGGCGTGCGGCCCGCCGAAGCGGGCGTGGAAACCTTCGCCCACGATGCGGTCGCCCTGCACCACGACCGCGCCGACCATCGGGTTCGGCTCGACGCGGCCGAGGCCCCGGCCGGCCAGGTCCAGGGCCCGCTGCATGAACCGTTCGTCGCGGTCAGGGGCGTTCATGGCGAGCGTCCTTCGCATGGGGGGGACGCGTTTCTGCGTGCTGCGGCCCGCGGCCGGAGAGGTACACGAGCGCCACGGCCACGACGCCGACCACCAGGTAGATATCAGCCAAATTGAATACGTATGGCCACTGGAGCACGAGGCCGCCGACCTCCGCATGCGCCGTAATCTGAATGAAGTCCCGCACTCGCTCGTACATCATGCGGTCGTAAAGGTTCCCGAGCGCCCCGGCCAGGATGAGGCCGCACCAGGCGTGCATCCACTTCTGCCCCGGCTGCGAGGCGGCAAAGACGTAGAAGATGAGGGCCGAGGTGGCCAGTGTCAGGACGACCGTCAGCACGCGCCCCGCCACCGGGCCGACGCCCAGCATCTGGGAGAAGTTGAAGCCGAAGACGATGCCGGGGTTCAGGCTGGCGACCAGCCGCAGCCAGCCGGGGATGAGGACGATTTCGCGGCCGGTGCCGTCGGGCGGCGGCAGCCCGCCCAGGAGGGTCCAGCCGAGCGACTTGGCGGCCAGGTCGAGCGCCAGGCCCAGCCCCGCCGTCAGCCACAGCCGCAGGTGGCTGGAGCGGTCGGCTACAGCAAGCCCTTTTCTTGCCGGCGTTTGCATTCGATGCAGTACGTGGCGTGGGGCTTGACCTTGAGGCGTGCCCTCGGAATAGGCCCGCCGCAGGAGATGCACTTGCCATACTGCTTCTTGTCGATGCGCTGAAGGGCCTCTTCGATCTCGCCCAGGGTGGCCTGCTCGGTCTCCATGAGGCCGAGGTTGAACTCCTGCTCGTAGTTATCTGTGCCGATGTCGGCCATGTCGAGGGGCATCTTGGAGAGGTCCCCTGCGGCGTCCTGGCGGCTGTTCTGGAGGGCCGCCTTCTCAAGCGCGCTGACGTCGCCGATCAGGACTCGCCGCTTCTCCAGCAGGAGTTTCCTGAACTGTTCAAGGTCCCTGGACCGCATTCGGCCGCTTCCCTTCGCCATGACCCGCCAAAATCCTCCCCGAAAAGCACAACAGTATAGCGCTGCCGCGCGGGGATGTCAAGCAACGCCGGGCCCTCGCCGAAAATATTCCGGCCGCACCCGCGCGCCCCGCCGCAGTGGAGTTCTATCGGCCTTCGGCCCGCCCGTCTCCAGCAAATCGAGGCCCCGCGTTTTTCACTTGCCCGCGGAACAAACTCCTTTACTTTGGCTCTCCGGGAGGTGCTCCGATGCGCTGCTTGACGGCGATTTGCGTGGCAGGATGCGTGTGCGTGGCAACGGTTGCGATGGCGGCCGACGTGCCCACGTGGGGGCGGTTCGAGGCGGCCTTGACGGCGGGCGCCGACCGCGCCAGCCCCGTTCAGGACGTCAGCCTGGAGGCCGATTTCGTCTCGCCATCCGGCAAGAAGACGACCGTCTGCGGCTTCTGGGACGGCGGCCGCACGTGGCGCGTCCGGTTCTCGCCCGGGGAGGCCGGCCGCTGGACGTGGCAGTCGCGCTCGCCCCAGGACAAGGCCCTTGACGGGCAGAAGGGCGAGTTCGCGTGCGTCGCGCAGGCGGGCGGCCTCGCGCTTCAGAAGCACGGACCGCCGCGCGTGTCGGACAACCGCTGGCACCTCGCACACGCCGACGGAACACCCTGGTTCTGGCTCGCCGACACCGCCTGGAACGGGGCGCTTCTGGCGGGCGAGAAGGAGTGGGCGGCGTACCTGGCGGACCGCGCGGCCAAGGGATTCACGGCCGTCCAGTTCGTCACGACGCAGTGGCGCACGGCCCCGGTTGACGAGGCCGGCCAGGCCGCGTACGCCGGCAAGGAACGCATAGCCGTCGACCCCGCGTTTTATCAGCGCATGGACAAGCGTTTTGACGCCGTCAACGCCGCGGGCCTCGCGGCCGCGCCCGTCCTGGCCTGGGCCGTCGGCAACGAACTGGACCCCGGCACGAGCCTGCCCGAGGACCAACTGCTGCTCCTGGTGCGCTACCAGGCGGCCCGCTACGGGGCGCACGCGGTCGTGTGGATCCTCGGCGGCGACGGCAACTATCGCGGCGAGCGGGCCGAGAAGTGGAAGCGCATCGGCCGCGCGGTCTTCGGCGACCGGCCCGCCCGCCCCGTCACGATGCACATGAACGGCCAGGGCTGGTACGTCCCGGAGTTCCGAGGAGAGCCGTGGTTCGGCTTCGTGGGCTATCAGAGCGGGCACGGCGATTCCGACAAGGCCCTTCAGTGGAACGTGCTCGGCCCGCCCGCGGCCGACTGGAAGACCGAGCCGCACCTGCCGGTCATAAACCTTGAGCCGAACTACGAGGCCCACGTGGCGTACCAGTCGAAGCAGCCGATTTCGGCCCGCGCCGTCCGGCGTGCGGCCTGGTGGAGCGTGCTCGTGTCGCCCACGGCGGGGGTGACGTACGGCTGCCACGGCATATGGTCGTGGCAGAAGGAGGCCGGCGTGCCGCGCGCTCATCCGAACACGG
>VGYT01000317.1 GCA_016872895.1 Planctomycetota bacterium | reverse complement strand
CTGCCGACGCGAAGGCGGCCGCCGCAGCCACCATCCTCGCGTGCGGCCCGGCGGGCGACGGGGCCAACTTCCGCCTTCTCCAGGACGGCGACCGCCTGGTGCTGGAACTGCGGGCGGCGGCCGGCCTGAGCCCGTCACGCTGGCGACGCTCGTCGCCGGGCGGCCGCAGCATGTCCTCATCGCGTATCAGCCGGGGCGCCTTGCGGCCTGGCGCGACGGCGAGGCGCTTGCGCCCGCGCCGCAGCCCGCGGGCGACCTGGGGCCGTGGACGGACGGGCCGCCGGTCTTCGGCGCCGAAGCCGGCGGCGGCCGCCCCTGGGCCGGAAGGCTTGAAGGAATCGCCATCTATAACCGATATATTGAGCAGGAGGAGGCGAAGGCCCGCTTCGCGGCGGCCGCCGCGCGCCTGAAGGGACGCCGGCCGGCCGACCGCGCGGTCGTCGCGGCTCGGCTGGCCGCCGCGACGCCCGTGCCCGACCCGAAGGCGATCGCCCCGTACGTCCGCGCCCTGGCGGCGCACGAGTACGAGGTCCAGGAGGTGGCCGAGGGTCGCCTGGACGCCCGGCGCATCCTCGTCGCCCGCTGGGCCATCCTCGACGGCCGCACGCTTCCGGCGGCCGGGAAGGCGGGCGAGCCGCTCAGGCTCGTCCTGGAACGCTTCGAGGACCACCCGGAACTGGACTCGGAGCGGCTCATCATGGAAAACGTGAAGATGGATTTGCCGCTCTACTTCGACACGGAGCGCTAGCCGGGGCGCTTGGGATGAACGGACGGGGCGGGGCCCCGCCGCAGCGGGCCCGGCCGCGGCGCAACCATGGTATTCAGTTCATACCTGTTTTTGTTCTACTTCCTGCCGGCGGCGCTGGCGGTGTACTACGTGTTGCCGCGGCGGGGGCAGAACGTGGCCCTCACGCTCCTCAGTTACGTCTTCTACGGCTGGGCGAACCCGCTTTTCGTGCTCGTGATGTTCGCCTCGACGGTGCTCGATTACGCCTGCGGCCTTGTGCTGGCGGGGCAGTTCCGTGCGGGCTCGTGGAGGCGCGAGGTCCCCATCCTGGATGGCGGCGGGCCGCGCACGCGGCTACAGAAGACGGCCTTGGCGATTACCGTGTGCTCGAACCTGGCGCTGCTTGGGTTCTTCAAGCACTTCAACTTCGGCGTGGAGAACTACGATGCGGTGGTGGAGTGGCTGGGCCTGCCGCAGGCGGCGCTGGGCCTGTCGTTTCGGGTGTTGCTGCCCCTGGGCATCAGTTTCTACACGTTCCAGGCGATGAGTTACGGCATAGACGTGTACCGGGGCGACGCGCACGCCATCCGCAACTTCATTGATTTTGCATGCTATGTTTCTATGTTCCCGCAACTGGTGGCCGGGCCGATCATCCGGTTCCAGGAAGTGGCGGGGCAACTGCGCCGCCGGACGTGCACGGCGGAGAAGTTCGCCCGCGGGTCGGCCCTGGTGGCGCTGGGCCTGGCGAAGAAGGTCCTGCTTGCGAACCCCTGCGGGCGCGTGGCCGACGCCGCGTTCGACGCCGGCTCCGTGGGCTGCCTCGACTCCTGGGTCGGCGCCGCGGCGTACGCCTTCCAGATTTACTTCGATTTCAGCGGCTACTCGGACATGGCCGTCGGGCTGGGCCTGATGCTGGGGTTCGTTTTCGCCAAGAACTTCGATTCGCCGTACCGGTCGCAGTCGATAACGGAGTTCTGGCGTCGGTGGCACCTGTCGCTTTCGTCGTGGCTTCGCGACTACCTGTACCTGCCGCTCGGGGGCAACCGCCGGAGCGAGGCGCGGACGTACTTCAACCTGGCGGCCGTGATGCTTCTGGGCGGCCTGTGGCACGGGGCGGCATGGACGTTTCTCATCTGGGGCGGCATGCACGGGGCGATGCTCATCATCGAGCGCCTGCGCGACAAGACCGCCGTATGGGACGGCATGCCCGCCGCAGCCCGCACCCTCGTGACCTTCGTGATCCTGCTGTTCACGTGGGTCTTCTTCCGGTCGGCCGACATGCCTGCGGCGCTCGGCTACTGCCGCGCCATGCTCGGCCTGGGCGACCCCGGGGCCGCGGCGGGGCTGGTTCGCGGCATCATGGCGCAGCCTTACTACGTTGGTACGCTGACGGCCGCCGCATTCGCCACGTGGGCGCTGCCCCAGGCCTGGGACTGGACGCGGACGATCACCTGGCCGAAGGCGGCGGCGATCCTGGCGCTGTTCTGGGTTTCCGTGATCGTGCTGACGACGCAGGCTTACAATCCTTTTATATATTTCATCTTTTGAGGGCAGGCGATGGGGTTGCGCGGCCGGGGTGAAACCGGCTGCGCGGCGGGCGGAAGGGGGCGCGGTCGGCCTGATGACCGGCCGCGAGGGCAAGCGGGCATGGCGCGCGGAAGCGGCGCGGCGGGTCGGCAGGCCCGCCGCGCGGCGCCCGCGCCGTCCGTCAGAGCGATGGGGACGCGGCGATGGCGCCGGAACCGGCGAGGCTTCTTACGCGCGACGAAGTGGCCCACCGCGAGGTCGGCCGCACCCGCATCAGCCGCGCGCTCGCCCTGACGATGTCCGGCCTCTTTCTGGCGACGATCGCCGCCGTGCCGCTCGCGCAGGCGATCCACGACGCGGCGGCTTACGTGCGCGGCGACCGCGCCTCGCCCTTGCCGCAGGCCCTCGACGTGCTGTGGTCTCTGCCGCATGCTGTGGCCGCCTGCCGCGCCGCCCGCGGCGATTTCCTCGACCGCGTCCTGGCCGCCAACGAGTGCCTTAACGAGGAACTGCGGCTGTACCAGGGGGCGCTGCGGCGGCAGTCGTTCTTCGCGGAGGTGGTCGTGCCGCCCGTCAACGGCCTGCTCACGGGCCGGCTCGGCGCGGGCAGCGAGGACGTTTACGTCGGGCGCGGCGGCTGGCTCTTCTACAAGGCCGACGTGGACTACGTGATTGGCCCGCCGTTCCTCGACCCGCATCGGCAGGCGCACCGGCGCGGGGCCGGAGTCGTGCCCGACCCGCGCCCGGCCATCATGGACCTGAAGCGCCAGTTGGCTGCGCGCGGCATAGCGCTGGTGGTCATGCCCGTGCCGGTGAAGCCGACGATCCATCCCGAGGCGCTGTCTGCGGCGTACGGGGCCGATGCGCCGGTGCTGGAGAACGCATCGTTTGCGCCGTGGAAGGCGGACCTGGAGCGGGAAGGCGTGCTGGTGTTCGACGTGGCGGAGTTGCTCCGCGCGGCCCGCGTGTCAACCGGCCGGCCGCAGTTCCTGCGGACGGATACGCACTGGTCGCCCGGCGCGGCGGAACTGGCCGCCAGGGCCCTCGCGGAGTTCCTCCGGCAGCGCGTGCCGCTGCCGGCGGCGCCGTCGCCTGCGTACCAGGCGGAGGCGGCGGAGGTTACCGCGCAAGGCGACCTTGCGGCCATGCTTCGCCTGCCGGAAAACGCGGGGCGGATCGGCGCCGAGACGGTAACGGTGCACGAGGTGCTTACGCCCGCGCTTGAGCCGTGGCGGCCCAGCCGCGCGGCCGACGTGCTCGTGCTGGGCGATTCGTTCAGCAACATCTACTCGCTGGAGTTGATGGGATGGGGCGATTCCGGCGGCCTGGTGGAGCACCTGGCCCTGGAACTCGGGCGGCCGGTGGACGCCGTCCTGCGGAACGCCGCCGGCGCCCGCGCCACGCGCGAGATGCTTGGGCGGCAGCAGGCTCGCGGCCGCGACCGCCTGGCCGGCAAACGCGTCGTCATCTGGCAGTTCGCCGCCAGGGAACTTGCCTTCGGCGACTGGCGCCCCGTGAGCCTGGCCCTGGGCGGGGCGCCGGCCCTCGGCTTCTTCGTGCCTGCTCCCGGAACGGCCGTCACCGCGACGGGCACGGTGCAGGCCATCTCGGCCATCCCGCGGCAGGGGCGAACGCCGTACCGCAATCACATCATGGCGGTTCACCTGGCCGACGTGGCCGTCGAAGGCCGCAATGAGCCGCAGGAGGCCGTCGTTTACCTGTGGAGCATGCGCAACACGATGCTCACCCCGGCTGGACGCCTCCGCCCGGGCGACAGCGTGACCCTGCGCCTTCGCCCGTGGAACGACGTGGCCGAAATGTACGGCGGGATGAACCGGAGCGAACTTGCGGAAGAGGGGTTATATCTTCAGGACCATTGCTGGGGAGAACCCGTGACGCCATGAACCCCTGCCGCGCCTGGATGCTGTTCGTGTGGCTGGTGGCCGCCGCGACGGCGACGACTGCGGCGGCGGCGACTGCGGCGGCCGCTGCGGCTACGGCGACTACGGCGGCAGCGGCGCCTGCCGCCGCAGCCGGACATCCGGGCGACGCCCTGACGTGCGCCGAGCCGGTGCTTCTGAAGGCCCCGGAGCAGGCCGGGCAGGTTGAGACGGCCGGCTCGCCGCCCGCCGTTTACGTCCGCCTCTTCAAGGACCTGCCCGCGGAGGCGAAGGGCACGTTGTGGTCCAGTTGGGGCGACGGTTGCATCGCCTCGAACGGCAAGTACTACACCAGCATCGGCAACCACCTGGACCTTCAGGCTGGCGCCGGCCACAGCCGCCTGTACGAGTTCGACCCCGCCGCCAGGACGCTGCGGGTGCTGGTGAACGTCCGCGACGTCGTCCCCGATGCGGCGCTGGCCGGCGGCAAGATCCACGCGCGCACCGAGGAGGCCGCCGACGGGTGGCTTTACTTCGCCACGTACTGGGGCAAAGTGCCGAAGGAAGCCGATTGGGAGGCCGGCTTCCAGGGATCGGCCCTCCTGCGATACGACCCGCGCTCCTGCAAGACGGAGAGCCTGGGCGTGCCCGTGCCGAAGCAGGGTCTGCCCACGTCGCTGATGGACCCCAAGCGCGATCTCATCTACTTTTACGCCGTCTATAGCGGCGACCTGGTGGCGTACGATTTCGCCAGGCGTGAGGTGAAGTACCGCGGCAGCGGCGACATCCAGGCCGGCAGCCGCAACATCATGATGGACGCCGCGGGCAACGCCTATTTCAGCACCGCCGACGGCCGCCTGGCCCGGTACAGCCCGGACACCGGCCGGGTGATTGTGACGAAGGCGAGATTGCCCGCATCCGGGCGGGCGGCTGACGGCGCGGCGGGGGTGGAGGGCCCCGCGGGTGCGGCCGGCGCGGCGGCAGGTGCGGCCGGCGCGGCGGCAGGTACGGCAGATGCGGCGGGCGCGGCCGGCCCCGCAGGCGCGGCCGGCCCCGCAGGCGCGGCCGGCGCGGC
>VGYT01000316.1 GCA_016872895.1 Planctomycetota bacterium | reverse complement strand
AGCCGCCAGTCTTCGCCCGGATGTTCACCGTGCCGCCGTAGTGCGAGTCCACCGTGCCCAGGCTGCCGTAGATGCGGCAGCAGATGTCGTCGTAGCCCTGGCAGAACTGTCCGCTCGAAAAGTCCAGCAGAACGTCGTCGGGGAACCAGTACGTGACGACGAAGTGGTCCCAGCAGTCGCCCACGTCGGTGCGTGCCTTGCGTCCGCCCGTGCCGGCGGCCTTCAGGGGCCGGCCCTGGAGGAACCAGCAGGCCACGTCCAGGGCGTGGATGTTCTGCTCCACGATGATGTCGCCCGAGAGGGCCTTGTCGAAGACCCAGTTGCGCAGGCGGGCCGCCTCCGTGCCCGGCTTGGCCTGGATGCCCAGCCGCCCGGCGTAGTAATACGCCTGGCCGCAGACGGGCTTGCCGATGAGTCCCGCCTTGATTTGCTCGAACGCCCCCATGTAGAACTCGTTTGCGCGGGTCTGAAAGTCCACCAGCACCGACAGTTTCTCGCGGACCTTTGCGGCCGCCGCCGGAATGGCCAGCGCACCCGGCGCGTCCACGGCGATGGGCTTCGCGATGTACGTGTGCTTGCCCGCCCCGATGGCGGCCACGGCCTGCTCCGGGTGGAAGTAGGGCGGCGTCTCGATGGCCACCGCGTCAACCTTGCCGGCCAGGAGGGCCTTGTACCCGTCCAGCCCCGTGTGCCGCCGGTCGGGCGGAACGGCGAGTTTCTCGCCCGCCTCCGCCGCGCGGTCCTTGAAGTAGTCGGCGACGGCGGCCACGTGATAGCGGCCGTCGTCGGCAAAGAGGGCCCCTATCCACTTGCCGCGGCCCCCGCATCCGATGAGGCCGAGTTCAATCTTCGAGTTGGCCGCGTAGCCCCGGGCGGCCTGCGGCGCCGCAAGGACTATTCCGGCCGCGGCCGCCGCCCCCGCCGCCTTCAGGAACTGGCGCCTGCCCATCGCACCGCCTGCTGCGTGTGTCATGGCCTTGCCCTTTCTTGCTTGCGTGCATCGCCGGGAGACCGCCGGCTCGCCGGCCCCCGCCTCGCGGCCGGGGCTAGCCACATGCGCTTATCTTGACACCTTGCCCTCTTCACTTATCACCCAGGTACCGCCTCGTCAGGCTCGCAGCCGTGCCGCTCAGCGCGATGAGCGACACCAGGTTCGGCACGGCCATGCAGGCGTTCGCCAGGTCGGCGAAACTCCACACGGCCTTCAGCGTCGTCACGGAGCCGACCATCACGGCCGCCACCCACAGGTAGCGGTAGTACCGGACGGCGCCGGAGCCGAAGAGGTACTCCGCCGCCTTCTCGCCGTAGTACGACCACCCCAGGATGGTCGAAAAGACGAACGTCATCAGGCCCACCACCAGCACCGCCGGCCCGACGCCCGGAATCTGCTCGAACGTCGCCTTCGTCAGCGCGGCCGCCTGCAACCCTTCCCGCCACAGGCCCGTGTTCACGATGACCGTGCCCGTTATGGCGCAGACCACCACGGTGTCCCAGAACGTGCCGGTCGATGAGACCAGGGCCTGCCGCACCGGGTCGGATGTCTGCGCCGCCGCGGCCACGATGGGCGCGCTGCCCAGGCCCGACTCGTTCGAGAACAGTCCCCGCGCGATGCCGTAGCGGACGGCCTCCTTCATGCCCGCGCCCATGAACCCGCCCACCGCCGCGTGGCCCGTCAGCGCGCTGCGGCAGATGAGGGCCAGCGTCTCCGGGATGGTCTCGTACCGCATCGCCAGGATGACGGCGCACCCCGCCACGTAGAAAATGGCCATGAACGGAACCAGGACCTCGCACACCCGCGCTATCCACCGGATGCCGCCCAGGATGACCAGCGCCGTCAGCCCCGTGATGGCCGCGCCCGTCGCCCACCGGATGGCCGGGGCGCCCAGGATGACCCGGCCGAGCGGATGTTCGGACCCCAGGCCCGCCGTCTCGGCAACCAGGCAGGAGATCGAGTTGGATTGCACCATGTTGCCGAGGCCGAAGGCCGCCACGGCCGTGAGCGCGGCAAACACCAGCCCCAGCCAGCGCTGCCGCAGGCCGCGCTCAAGAACGTACATCGGCCCGCCCGCCATCTGCCCCGACGCAGTCGTAATCCGGTAGTGCACCGACAGCAGCGCCTCGGCGTACTTCGTGGCGATGCCGAAGACCCCCGTCAGCCACATCCACAGGACCGCCCCCGGTCCGCCCGCCGCCACCGCCGTCGCAACGCCCACGATGTTGCCCGTGCCGATTGTTGCCGCTAGCGCCGTCGTCAGCGCGCCGAACTGGCTGATATCGCCCTGGCCCTCGCTCTTCCTGCTGACCGAGATGCGGATGCCCCGCCCCAGGAACCGCTGGATGAACCCCAGCCGCACCGTCAGAAACACGTGCGTGCCGAACAAGAGAAGCAGCATCGCGGGGCCCCAGGCGATGTCGCTCGCCTGGCCGATCCACTCTTCGAGGCATTCCACGCAGGCCTCCTCCCGCCCCGCGCGCCGGGTCTCCGCACCCGCCGCGCACTGCACCTACGCACTGGCATCGCCCCGGCGTACCGTGCAGCCGGGGCGGCATTATGCAGGTTCCCAGAGAAAGTGGGAAGTGAAAAGCACATGTCGGCACGGATGAAACCCCGGCCGCGTTGCCGCGCCGGAAAGGGGTGCCCGGATTCCGCGCCGTTGCTTATCAGAGCCGCGACCGTAAGGGAGCGGTGCCGTGCCGTGCGCAGAACAACACCCCTCCCTCACGGTCGCGGCTCTCATCTGGCGCTGTAGGCTCAGGTGGCCGGCGCTCCCGGCCGTGTCGGATGCGCCTGGGCGCCGCCGCGCTGCCGCGCGGCAGTCTTCGTCAGGCTCCGCTGCTTCTCCAGGAGGTCGTGGAACGTCGTCGAATCGAATATCTTCGACAGTGCCGCCCCGGCCTTCTCCCACATCTCATTGAATGCGCAGTTGCCGCGCATCGGGCAGTCCAGGCCGCCGCCCACCACGCACTTGACGGGTTTGCCGAGGCCGTCTATCCGGCGTATGATGTCGCCGGCCGAAAGTTGCTTCGGCGAGACCGTCAGCACGTACCCGCCGCGCACGCCGCGCCGCGACTCCACGTATCCGGCCTGCTTCAGTTGGTTCAGAATCGTTTCGAGGAACTGCGGCGGAATGGACTGCGCCGCCGCAATGTCGGAGATCTTTACCGGCCCCTTTCCGGCCCGCCGCGACAGTTCGAAGATCGCCCGCAGCGCGTACTGGCACTTCTGGGTGATCATCATGGCGGGGTTTCCTTACCTATCCGATTACCATGATAGCCCGCCCGAACGCGAATTCAACTTGCTTGTGAAGAGCGTCAGGCGCCAAGGCCGATCGGCATCCGGCAGACTTATACTGCTACAGCGCAACTTGACAGGTTGCGCGGCGGCTCTCCTGAGCCGCCGCCCGACGGTCGGGCCTGGCGCCCTCGAAATCGCCTCTGTCGCGGCAGGTCAGGAGACCCGCCGCGCGAGTCTGCGCCGGCCCGGCAGACCGCCGCGCGAAGTTGCGCTGTAGTATTAACCGCCGGCCTCACGGGCGATGTGGTACACCTGCCGCACGGCGTCCATGCTGGCAAGGAAGGCGTCCGCCACGCGCGGGTCGAAGTGTCCCCCGCGCTCCGACCGGATTATCTCCAGCACGCGGCCGAGGGGGTATGCGTCCTTGTAAACGCGCTTCGAGATGAGTGCGTCGAAGACGTCGGCCAGGCCCACGATGCGCCCGGAGAGGGGCACACGCTCGCCGGCCAGTCCGAACGGGTATCCCTGGCCGTTCCACCGCTCGTGGTGGGCGAGGGCGATTTCCCTGGCGGCGGCCAGCAGGTCGTTGGTCGGGTCGCCGAGGATGTCTGCCCCCATCTGCGGATGGCGGCGGATGACGTCGCGCTCGGCCTCCGTCAGCGGGTCGGGCTTCAAGAGGATCGCATCCGGCACGCCTATCTTGCCGATGTCGTGCATCGGGCTGGCGCACTCCAGCAGGTCCACCTGCTGCTCGGGCAGGCCGAGCGCATGGGCGATGAGGCGTGTAGTTCTCGCCATGCGGCGGATGTGGTCGGCCGTGCAACTGTCGCGGAACTCCACCGCCACGGACAGCCGCAGAATCGTGTCCAGTTGCGCCTGCTTCAGCCGCTCCTGGAGGAGCATGTTGTGCACCGCCAGCGACGCCATGGCCGCCAGCGACTGTATGGCCCCGGACTCGGCCTCCGGGAACGCCTCCGCCCGGCCGCCCGCGCCCAGGCGGTTGAAGAGTTCCAGCACGCCCACCGTTTCGCCGTCGGGGCCGCTCAGCGGCAGGGCCAGGATGGATTGCGTGCGGTAGCCCGTTGCGGCGTCGAAATCGCGGTTCAGGCGGAAGGGCGTCTCCGGCGGCAGGGCGTACGCATCGGGAATGTTCAGCGTCCGGCCGGCCGAGGCCACGTATCCGGCCAGCGAATCGGCGGAGGCCGGCATCTCGCGGTCCAGGAACACCTGCATCAGCCGCCCCACCGGAACGCGGTCGTTCTGCGCCGCCACGAACCGCAGCCGCCCCTCGCGCAGGACGTACAGGCTGCCGGCCTCGGCGCGGGCCAGACGCCGGGCTTCCTTCAGGATCAGGTCGAGCACCTTCCGCCGGTCGGCCTGGCCCGCCAGGTGCGCGCCGACCTCAAGGAGACTCCGGAGCGCGTCCTCGGCCGTCTCCCGCGATACCGCAGTCTGAACGTCCTCGGCCATGGTGCGTTCCCGGCGCTGCTGACTGTGGCGGCATGGCCGCGCCGCTGCGTGGCCATTCTCGGCGCGGCTTCACCCGCCGGCCCGTCATGGCGGCTCAACCGGGCACTGGCCGCCGATGCGGCCCTGTGCGCCGCCGCCGAACGGCCCCCCGTATTATGCCGCAACCGGGCGCCGCTTGCCAGAGGAACTGACGACGTTTGCAAGTTCCAGGTGAAAGGCTCGCGGCCGCCACGGCGGGCGGCTGATCTCGCCGTTGCCCTTCCCCGATTCCCAAATCCTGATTCCCGGCATGGTTCAAACAAGCCCCACGCACCGCGTGGGGATGGATGGTGCGGGCCGATCATCCCCCGGCGGTGCCGGGGGCTTTGAACCATGCCCGATTCCCACCGTTGCCATTACCTGTGGATAACTTTTTGGCCGCGCCGGCGCGCCCCGAAAATGCCCTTTTTAGCCCCTTTCGGAGGGGCAAAACGGCCCTGGCGCTAGCGCCAGAGGGGGTGGAGGGCCGAAATGTTAAGATGG
>VGYT01000315.1 GCA_016872895.1 Planctomycetota bacterium | reverse complement strand
GCCGCTCATGGCCCTGGCGGCGCGAGACGGCGGAATCGTGGGCCTCTGCGGCTCGTCGGCCGCCGCGCCCGCGCCTGCCCCGGCGCCCGCGCCTGCCTCCGGGACCGCCCCGGCGCCCGGCGCGGCTGCGCCTGCGCGAGCGCCTGCGCCTGCTCCGGCGCCGGCCGGGGCGCCTCCGGCCCCCGGGTCCGCCGCGCCTGCGCCCTGGCCGGCGCTCGGCCTGCCGCTGCGTGAGGCCTGGCGGCTGGCGCGGCCGAACGCGCAACTGTGGGTCCCGCCGCCCGAGGCCAAGTCGCCCGGCCTCGTGTACCTGGTGTCGCGCGGCGTGCTGGAATGTATCGAGATGAGTCCTCGCGGCGGGTCGGTGTGGCACCGCTTTCTCGGTCCGGGCTTCCGTGCGCCTCTCTGGGCCGAGGGCCTGCTGGTGCTGGCCTACGACGACCGGCTGGCGGCCGTCCGGGCCGCCACCGGCGAGCCGCTCTGGTGCTGCGAGATGCCGCTGCGGGCGGCCGCGTGGCAGGCGGCGCCGCCTTACGCCGTGATCGTCAAGGCCGGGGCCGATTACGTCCCGGGGGAACAACTGGCGCTGGCGGACCTTGCGACGGGGCGCCTGCTGTGGTCGCGCCCCATCGAGACGGGCCGGCGCTCCTTCCGGTTCTTCCTGGCGGCGGCCTGCGGGCCGAACATACACGTTTTCGGCGAGGCGTCGGGCCCGGCGGCCCCGCGCGGCGTGGAGGTGATCGTGCGGGCGGCCGACGGCGAGGTGCAGAACGTCCGTCCCTTCCCGCCCGGCGAGGAAGAGCGCCTGGCGGCCGTGGCGGTGGAGGGCGCGACGGGGTGGTGCCTGGCGGGCGGCGGCTCTCTGTGGGAGTTCTCCGTCGGCGGCAGCCGGGCGCCGCGGCGCGTGGCCTCCCTGGAAGACCTGAACCCGCGTCTGGCCTTCACGATACGGACGGTCGGGCCGTGGCTCCAGGTGCAGCAGAAGGGTTCTCGCGGCACGTGGACGGAGCGGCAATGGATTCTGCGGCGCGACGGCGCAGGCCAGGTCCTCCGCCTGGACCACGGCGGAGACATCTGGGGCGACGCCTTGTACTGGTCCGTGTCGCGCGGCGTGGGCGCCCTGGACCTGCGGACAGGCAATGAGATGTCGCTGGAGGTCCCGCCCGCGGCCAGCGCCGCCGGCTTCTGGGACGTCTTCGGCTGCCACCGCGCGAAGGACCGCGTGTGGGTGGCGTCGCGGCTGGTGGTGGGGCGCGAAGCGGCGCCGGGCGGCATGCAGTTGGACGTTTTCGACGCGGCCACGGGCGAGCACCGCGGCAGCCAGGCCCTGACACAGGTGCTGCCGGCGCGAGGCATCTCGCCGTTCTCCCTGCGGCGCGACGGCCAGGAGAGGGAGGAAGGACCGCCGGCCGCCGGCTCCGAAATCGTATGGGCCCCCGACGCCGTTTACGTGACCGACCCGCGGGGCGTTTACGCGCTCGCGCCGGCGCCGCCCGGCGCCGCGACCGACGGGACGGCCTGGCTTGTTTGCGCGGCCCCCGGGCCGGTGTCCATTGACGGCCACCTGGCCGACTGGGACGAGGGCGGCGCCTTCGCGCCGGCGGCCGGCCGGCATGCTTCCGCAAGCGAAGGCCGCCGCGACGCCGGCGCGGGGCGGCTTTACCTGGCACACGGCGACGGGCACCTGTACCTGGCGGTGCGGTACGCGACGGGGCAAAAAGTGCCTCGCGCGGGCAGCGCCGACGCGGGCGGCGGCAGCCGCCTGGAGATCGGCCTGGCGACCAACAAGGACGCATACCGGTGGTCGCTGGGGTCGGATGCGCGGGGGCGTGCGGCGTGGGAATCGCTGGCGGCCGGGTCGCCCGTCAGGGGTCCCCGCGGTGCGGTGCGCTACGACGCGGCCGCCGGGGAACTCATATACGAGGCCGCGCTGCCCCTGGGGGACCTCGTGACCTCGTCCACCTCCGGCGGCGAGCCGCAGCGGATGGGCCTGAGCGCGGCCGCGTGGGACGAGGCGGGCGGCACGGGGCCGGTCAAGGCCGTGGAGTGGGGCGCCGGGCTGGCCGGGCGCGGCGTGTCGGAGGCGGGCCATCAACCGATCTATCTGTATCCGCTGCCGCGTCGGGCCGCCGCCGCCATGCAGGCCGTCGTGGACGAGTTGCCGGAACTGCCGGAGTCGTTCGAGCACTTCCGGCGTGCGGCCGCCACGAGGGCCGAGTCCGACGACGCGCTGCTGGCCCTGTACGGCGACTTCATGAAGCGCTATCCGCGGAGCATGACGGTGGAGCGGCTGCTGGCGCTGGACCAGGGGCTGCGCGCCCGCGGCGGCGATCCGGGGCGGCGCCTGCTGGAGCAGGCGGAGGCGGCCGGCGTCGCTCCGGCCACGTGCCGGCGCTACGCGGTCGAGGCCGAGGCGCACCTGTCGCAGTGGATTTTCATCGAGCACGGCCTCCAGCCGCGGGGCATCGTCCTGGAACTGGCCGACGGCATCTCGCCCGGGCAGGCCGGATGGGACCACCGCGCCGCGTGGAACAAGCCCGTGCTCTCATCCGCGCGCCCCGCCTACCAGGCGCAGGAGCGCCTGCCGAGCGGGCAGTGGTACGAAATCCGCGTGCCGCTGGCCATGCTGAACATGAACGGGGTGCCGCTGTGCGGCATATCGTTCGGTCAGCAGGGCGGGCCGCGCGTCGTCTGGGACCGCTCGGCAGTAGTGTACGGCGGCAGGGAGGAGGTGTTCCTGGACGACGGGCCGCCCGAGGGCGCCCGCGTGGGCGGCCCGTGGGAGTGGCTGGACCAGCCGGTGCAGAGCGGCGCCCGCGCCCACGCGGGCGAGGCGCCCCCCGGCCGGTACGACGTGACGTATCACTGGGCCGCCGACTTTCTGCGGCCCGTGACGGCCCACGTTCAGCCGCCCGAGGGGCCGTACATATCGCAGTGGATATATCTTGACCCGTCTGCGCCGCCGCGGACGGCGTCGCTGGCCCTCCACGACGGCCGCGCGTGGCGGTGCCACGCCGTGTGGGGCGAGAAGACCCGCCACGGCCGCTACATGGGCCCCCTGCCGGCGGCGGGCGGGTGGGCCGAACTCAGGCTGCCCATCGCGTGGACCGGCCTGGCGAGCGACCCCGTGGCGGGCCTCGGCTTCGGCCAGGGGCCGGGGCGCCTGTTCTGGGGCCGCACGGCCCTGGCGGCTGGCGGCAGGGAAACGCCCATCGTCGACGGCAGCCTGCCGCCGGCCTCGCCGCGAGCCGCGCGCGGGTGGCTCCCCTGGGCGGACGGCTACATCGGCTACGCCTGGCCCACCAGCGGCAAGGCCGGCTTCGGCCTGAGCCTGGACGGCAGCACGGGCTACCTCGAAGTGCCGCACACGCCCGCGCTGGAGCCCCAGGAGTTGACCATCGAGGCGTGGATCCTGCCCAGGACGGCGTACTCGCACGACCCGCGCCGCTGGGTCGTCAACAAGAACACGAACGAGGAGGCCGACGGCCACTACGCCCTGATGACCAACAAGTCGAGCGTCGGGGCGTACCTGAACATCGGCGGCACGAAGGCCAACATGTTTGAGGCCTGGAGCGACCAGGGCGCCCTGGCGGCCGGCAAGTGGTCGCACGTCGCCATGACGTACGACGGCAAGGACCTGAAGGTGTACGCCAACGGCAAGTGCGCCGCGCGGACGGCGGTGAACCGCCCGCGGACGACCGGCGCGGCGACAGCGCTGGCCGTCGGCCGCCGCCAGGACGGCTACAGTTACTTCACCGGCGTCCTGGACGAGGTGGCCGTGTACGGCCGCGCGATGACCGACGAAGAGGCCCGCGCGCGGTACGCTGCCGACGGCGCGCCGCCGGCGCCGGATGCGCCCGGCATCGTCCTGTACCGCGGCTTCGACGAGGACGTCATGCCGCAGGACACGGCGTCGGGGTGGGAGTGGGCCGAGCGGCCCTCCCGCGGGGGCCGTCCGTCGCACACTCAAGGCGCGCCGGCCGCGTACGGCGGGCACGTGTGCCTCCTGCGGGAGCCCATCCTCGGGCACCTGCCGTACGATACCGGGCGCGCCATGGCCGTCCTTCGGCGGGAAGTGCCGAACCTGGGGGCCACGGAAGAGGCGTGGCGCCTCTTCGGCCGCATGCTCCAGATTCAGCCGACGCCTGAAGGGCGCGTGGAGTTATATCGCTGGTTCATCCAGTCGCTGCCGCAGCACCCGCGGGCGCCGGAGTCCCTGCGCATGCTGGCTGAAGGCTGCCGCCAACTGGGCCGGCCGGATGCGGCCGTCGCGGAGGATGTGGCGGCGGCCGTCCGCAGCAGCAACCTGCCCGACGAGACCGTCTTCGCCTACTATCGCAAGTACGGCGGCGGGGCCCGCTCCTTCGTGACGGCGTGGCAGGTCATCGGCCCCTTCCCGAACCCGGCGGGCCAGTGGCACGACCCGCCCTTGCCGCCCGAGACGCAGGCCGTGCGCCTCGACGCCTCCTACGACGGCGTCAAGGGCAAGGTGCAGTGGAAACGCTTGGAGTCCGACGGGGGCTACCTGGACCTGGGGCGGACCCTTGACGCCGGCGAGTTCATCCTGGCCTACGCCGCGTGCTGGGTGCGCAGCGACCGCGCGCAGCCGGTGGTCATCGAGGTCTCGCAGGACGACACGTCGAAGGTCTGGGTGAACCGGCAACTGGTCATCAACTCGTCGCCGAAGGGCGGCCACTCGTCGTCGTACACGCTCAGCGCCACCGTGCAACTGCCCGCCGGGTGGAGCGAAATCCTCGTCAAGGCCGGCAACAGCGAGCGCAACTGGGGTTTCTCGCTGGAAGTGCTTGACCCGCACGGGACCGGCCCGCCGCAGGGCGTGGAGTTCCAGGCCACGCCCCCGCCGCCGGGGCCGTAGCGCATCAGGGCCGCTCTCCGTCAGGGGGCGGCGCCGTATCGTGGGGGCGAGCGCCTGCTCACGGCACCGCTCCCTTACGGCCGCGGCTCTGATACGGCACCGCTCCCTTGCGGCCGCGGCCCTGATACGGCACCGCTCCCTCACGGTCGCGGCTCTGATTCTTACGGCGCGGGCTTCGCAGGCAAAAGCGCGCGGCCCTGGCCGTCGGTCAGGCGAAGGGCGAAGACCCAGCGGTCGCCTTCGCTGGCCACCTTCAGCAGGAGGCGGTTCGGCCCCTTCCTGAACTCCACCGCCACGGGCACAGCGGCCGCGGCGGCGCCGGTGCGTTCGACCACCTTAACGCCGTTGACCCAGAG
>VGYT01000314.1 GCA_016872895.1 Planctomycetota bacterium | reverse complement strand
TGAAGACCACCCGCTTGATTGTTATCGTCACGCCACGAGCGCACGATGCCGAGGCCGCCTACCTTCGGGGCGAAGTCAATGAGTTCAAGCAGAAGCACCCCGATGGCATCATCGCGCCCATTGGAACCTGGAAAACCCTGTCCGAGCAGCATTATCCGGGATCGAAGCTGCTGCCGCTCCTGCCGCACCTGCCCAACGATATATGTATTCTCGAACCTGAGGGCCCGTTCCCCAGCAGCGAGCCATCGTCCGAGGCGGTGGCCAAGCTGCTCAATGACTTCGCCGAAGAACGGCGGTCCACCAAGCGCTTGCGTTGGATTTGGCGTGTCGCGGCCGCGCTGCTGGTTTTGCTCATCGCATCCATTGTGTTGGGGATTCTTGCGGTGCGCTCGGCTCGGGAGGCGAACCTCCGGCTGGCCGCGGTCAGTTGGCAGTTGGGGCAGCAGGCAAGGGGTAGCCCTTTCGGATCGAGCAAAGTCTCCCCCATCCGAGCCACTCATTACCTGTTTCGCGCAGCCGCAGCGTCTGAGGCGTGTGGATATCTCGGTGGGCGCGACAACGCGATTCTCGCCGCTCTGTTTTCCAGCAAACATCTGCTGGCAACGATGCCGCATCGTGGAAAACTCTTGGGGGCACTTCTCACCTCCGACGGCAGACGCCTCTTGAGTTGGAGTGACGATGGCACTTGGCGGTTGTGGGACACGAACGATGGGTCACCGGCAGGCGAGCCTATGAAGCACGGACGCGGGGTATGGGAGGTTTATCCCATTGACTTCGGAGCCGTGTTCAGTTCGGACGAGCGGCGTATTCTGACTTGGAGTTCCGATCACACCGTTCGGCTATGGAGTGCCGCCAGCGGTGCCCCGCTGACCCAACCCATGAAGCACAAGGACAGAGTGTTGGGCGCAGCGTTTAGTAGGGACGGGCGGCTTATACTGAGCTGGAGTTGGGATCGGACAGCACGCCTGTGGGAAGCATCCACTGGCGCGCCAGTCGGTCAGCCTATGGAGCATGAAGACCAAGTGTGGAGCGCGAGGTTCAGCGCCGACGGTTGCCGTGTCCTGACTTGCTGTTTCAAAGGCGGGGTGGGTTTTTGGGATGCCGCCAGTGGCGCGCCGGTGGGTCAGCTCATGAAGTATGAGAAGTTGGTAAAGTGGGCTGTTTTTAGCGGGGACGGCCGGCGCATCTTGAGTTGGAGTGACGATGGCACGGCACGACTTTGGGACGCTGCCAATGGCGTGCCGGTGGGCCGGCTCATGAAGCATGAGAAGATTGTCAATGATGCCGTTTTCAGCGGGGACGGTCAGCGCATCTTAACTCGGAGTGAGGATGGCACAGCCCGACTTTGGGAGGCCGCCAGTGGCGCGCCCGTGGGCCAGCCCATGATCCATGAGGGCGGCGTGCTGGGCGCGGTCTTCAGCAACGATAACCGGCGCATTCTGAGCTGGAGCAAGGCTGGCACGGTCGGCCTGTGGGATGCGTCGAGCGGCGCAGCGGTGGGCCAGCAGAAAAGGCACGAGGGAAGCGTGTCGGGCGCAATCCTCAGCGGGGACGGTCAACGCATTTTGAGTTGGAGTGAGGATGGCACGGCCCGACTTTGGGAGGCCGCCAGTGGCGCATCGGTAGGCTGGCCCATGATGCATGAGGGCAGGGTGCTGGGGGCGGTCTTCAGCAGCGACAATCGGCGCGTTCTGAGCTGGAGCAGGGGTGGCACGGTCGGCCTGTGGGATGTATCGAACAGCACAGCGGTGGGCCAGCAGAAAAGGCACGAGGGAAGCGTGTCGGGTGCAATCCTCAGCGGGGACGGTCAACGCATTTTGAGTTGGAGTGAGGATGGCACGGCCCGACTTTGGGAGGCCGCCAGTGGCGCGCCGGTGGGCCTACCCATGGCACATGAAAACGAAGTGTTGGATGCGAGGTTCCTCGGCCGTGGCCGGCGCGTCCTGACTTGGAGCCGTGATGGAACGGCGCGGCTGTGGGATACAGTCAGTTGCGGCGAGGAACTGGTAATGATGCACGATCGTGGGGTGTGGGGCGCGGATTTCAGCAGGGACGGTCAGCGTATTTTGAGTTGGAGTTACGATGGCACAGCGCGCTTGTGGGATGCCACCCGTGGCGCGCCGGTGGGCCAGCCCATGAAACATGGTCGCAAGGTGACGAGGGCCGAATTCAGCCCCGATGGCCGGCGTATTCTGAGCCGAAGTGACGACGGAACGGCGCGATTATGGGAGGCGGCCAGCGGTGCGCCACTAGGCCAACCCATGATACATCAGGACAGCGTGAACGGAGCGGTGTTTGGCAAGGACAACCGGCATATCTTGACATCGAGTTCCGATGGCACATTGCGCTTGTGGGAGGCACCCCGTGGCGTGCCGCTGGGCCAGCCCATGAAGCATGAGAAGAGTGTGAGGGGTGCGGTGTTCGGTGAGGACGATCGGCGCATCTTGAGCTGGGGCGAGGACGGCACAGTGCGGTTGTGGGCGGTGCCCGGTGGCGTGCCGCTGGGCCAGCCCATGAAACACGAGCGCGGCGTTTGGGGGGCGATCTTTAGCCCCGACGGTCGGCGCATTCTGAGTTGGAGCGACGATGGCACCGCGCGACTTTGGGATGCCGCCCGTGGCGCGCCGATGGGCCGGCCTATGAAGCACGAGCGCAGGGTCGGGGGAGCGACCTTTAGCGCGGACGGTCGGCGCATTCTGAGTTGGAGCGACGACGGCACGGCGCGACTTTGGGATGCCGCCAGTGGTGTCTCGCTGCGGCAGCCGATGAAGCATGCGGAAATGGTGTTCAAAGGCGAGCTGGTCGGAGCAAAGTTTAGCCCCGATGGCCAACGGATCTTGACTTGGGGAAAGGATGGCGCGGTGCGGTTGTGGGATGCGATGAGTTGCACGCCCGTTGGCCAACCTATGAAGCATCAAAACGGCGTTTGGAAGGCAGTGTTCAGCGAGAATGGCCAACGCATTCTAAGCTGTAGCTTTGATAAGACGGCACGGTTATGGAGCACAGACAACAACGCTCTGATCGCGGTCTTCCATCATGGCTCTCTCGTGACCAGTGCGAAGTTCGATCCTCCGGGGCAACATGTCCTGACCACCAGCGAAGACGGCACAGTAAGGCTCTGGTCCATTTCTATGGACCGGAACATCCCGTTGAATGAACACATCTTGGAATTCGATCTGCGTAGCGCAACCACCCTCGGCCAGGACGGTGAGGCAAGACTTTTGTCGGAGTCTGAGTGCGCCGCCAAGCGTCAAGAATTAGATGGCCTCCGCCAAACCAGAACGCCAAAGCACTAAAGAATGCCCCATCGGCCCCATGAACGAAACCCACTTTCCCACCCTCAAGTGGCTCGCCAAGGAAGTGGTCGGCCTCCTGCTCAGACTCAAGGGCCTGAGCGTCGAGACGCCCGACAGCGCCGTCATCGGCAACATCATGAACCAGGTCATCAAGTCCTGCGACCGCGCCCCGCTGGTGGTGGCCGACACCGCGGGGAACAATCCGAACGTGCTCTACGAAATGGCCATGCTCGACGCGATGGGCCGGGCTTGCATCCCGGTGAAAATCACCGGCACGGACGCGGCAGGGCGGGACCCGGAGCTTGTCGCCAAGAAGAAAGCGAAGCAGCTCGCCCTACTTAACTGACCCATTACTAGCGACGGGATTTTGCGCTTGCGTCGGGCGGTGGGAGGGGGACAATGCCCGCGAGGTTCGATCTAGCCATGCAAGACGACACCCTGGCATCATTGAGAGCACCGTTCGAGCGTAGCGCGGGTGAATTTCGCCTGGGTCAAGCGCGACCAAGTTTCCTTGGTTCATGACACCGATCAGGGAGGCAATTCTCATGGCCAGACCAACGATCTTCATTGGATCCTCTCGGTGGAAACGGCCATGATTGCATCCCCTGCATTGATTTTGTTCGCGATCGAGTCGGGCGTGAAACTCGGGCGCAAGGTTTATGACGTCTTGGTGGACGAGACCGCCGAGCGGCCGCTGGTGCTGCCGCTTGGCGACCTGTTCGGCGACGTCCAGGAGGCGGAGGCTACGCAGTTTTTCCTGCGCGAGGAAAACGCGCATCTGATCAAGAAGGGCGGCCCGTATTACGGGTTCACGCCCGCCGAGCGGTTGCGTGCCTACAAATCCATCTTGGCCATTAACGAGCGGGTTGGTGCGCCGGGCGACGACCTCAAGTCTGCCGGGGACATCATCGCTCAGATTCATGCATTCGAGCAGGTCAAGAACGGCTTCGGCGCCAAACACCCGGCCCGCCGCATTCTCGGCACTGTCGTAGAGATTGGGATAGATTATTTCGCAGCGAATCCAAGCGCGCTGGGCCGCGATTCCACCGAGCGGCGGCTGGTGCACTCGTTCATCAGCAGCCTGGATCAGACCGATTTCGCTGAAGGCTCGCGGGTGGAGATTGTCGGCGACGTGTTGACCGCCGCGTTGCGCACGATGGGCGATAACAGGTCGCTAGTGGACGACGATGCGCGGGTGCAGGCGCTGTTGGGCGGCGTCACCCGGGCGTTGGTGGCGGACATTGATGCGTTGACCTCCAGCGGGGCGCAGATTCGCCGCGAGGAGTTGTTCAGGCGCATTGGCTCCAGCCTGTTGCGCGGCGGCGCCACCGCGTTGAGCGACAATGTGGCGCTGTTTTTGCCGGGCGACAAAACCGCCGGCGCGTTGGTGCAATCCACGCTCAGCCAGACGCTGGCAGGAATCCAGAACCAGGAAGACCTGTTTACCACCGAATCCATCGAACGGGTCTTCACCAGTGCGTTGCGCGCCACGGCGGAAAATGCGGAACTGTTCACGGACCATCAGGTGTTGAAGGCGTTGATCCAGCGCACGGTGGGCGCGCTGACGGATGCTCAGGGTTGCAAGGTGTTTTCCAAGGAAACCGTCGCCGCCATCCTGGGCGAAGCCGTCGAAGTTGCAGGGGAGAACGTGGAGACGCTGATCCACCCCAAGAATCCACAAGAGCAACTTCTGGCAACGGCGCTGGGCGCGATGGCGGAGAGCCTCGGCAACACGTTGGCGGGCACGGGACGCGCGCAAGACCTGTTGTCGAAGAAACAACTGGTGGAGTTGACCCGTGTGGTCTTCGCCGAGGTGGCGCAGCATCCCGAACAACTGCTGGGAGACCAACTCGACGAGGAAAAGAAAACGGCGCTGGCGCAAATCATCGGTTCGGTGGCGTGCGCCCTGGGCGAGGATCCGGCCCGGTGGGTCAATGGCGCCAGCTTCGTCGAATTGGTCCGGATGGCCCTCCG
>VGYT01000313.1 GCA_016872895.1 Planctomycetota bacterium | reverse complement strand
ACAGCGTGAGGTCTTCGTCGTGACCCGGCGGCTGGGCCTCGGACGCGATCACGTCGTCGGCCTGTGCGTCCGCTTCTGGGCGTGGGCCGACGGCCAGACGACCGACGGGGCCATCGACGGCATCCGGCCGGCGGACATTGACGCCGTGGTCGAACACGAGGGTTTTGCTGCTGCACTGGCCGAGGCGGGATGGCTGCTCGTGGACGAGCGAGGCGTCGTCATCCCGAACTTCGACCGGCACAACGGCGAGTCGGCGAAAAAGCGGGCGCTGAAGACCCAAAGGCAGGCTCGGTGGCGAGACGGCTGCGAGTCGCCGGTGTAGACGCTCTTGTAGACGCAGGTGCGCCTACCAGAGAAGAGAAGAGAAGAAGAAAGGACGTCAGGAGAGAAGTAGTTGGTTGTCAATAAGAACAAGAGACTTTGAATAGGTAAAAGGGAATGGGGAACTCGTGTGTCAAGGAGGTCGGGGCGGGCATCGGTCAGCGGGTGGTGGTCGTGCTGCCGCTGCCGCCGCGGGAACTGTCGCCAAACGCCCGGCCGCACTGGGCCGCCAAGGCCAGGGCCGTCCGGCAGTACCGAGAGACGGCGTACCTGTCGTCCCTGGCCGTGCGCCCGGCCCGACCGCTGCATGCGGCGAGGGTAACGTCCCGCTTCTTCTTCCGCACCCAGCGTCGGCGCGACCGTGACAATCTGCTGGCCAGCCTGAAGCCCGCCTTCGACGGCATCGCCGATGCGCGGGTGGTCGCCAACGACGCCGGCATGATTCACATGCCCGTCGAGCAGTACGTGGATCGCACCGACCCGCGCGTCGAGATCGCAGTGGAGACCCTGCCGTGACCAGCATCATCGACATCGACGCCATCCCGCTCGACCTGCCGCGGCAAGAGCGGCAGCCCATCGCCACGCTCTACATGGCAACGGTGGCGACGCTGCCCGATGGCCGCGAGGTCGTCATGCCGCACCACGGCGAGCCGGTCTGGCAGTGGTTCGGCAAACGAGCGCCCACGTCGGCCCACGGGCCGCGAGGGCAAGCCGAGTTGAAGGGAACGTCGAGCGGTGAGGCCGTTGGCGACGTGGGCGAACGTGGGCGGCCACGGAGCTATTAACGATGGCCAATAGGTACTTCCAGGGCGATGGTCGCGGCCGAGGGCATGGCGAGCAGTCGGGAAGGCTCTTTTAGTTTGTTTCGACCGCGAACACAGAATAGGAGGGCGAGAGCATGGCTGAGAACATACATCCGCGTCGGCACCGTCCGAAGGTCTGCCGCGTGAACGGGCGAACGGTCCTCGAGCACCGCTATGTGTGGGAAATGCACCACGGACCGATTCCTGAGGGCATAGCCATCCACCACATCAACGGCGACGAACGCGATAACCGGATAGAGAACCTGCAGTTGGTGACCCCGGCCGAGCACAGCCGCATCCATGCGGGGTACGAACTGAGAAACGGCGTCTGGCACAAACCGTGCCGCAAGTGCGGCGTGGTCAAGCCGCTGAGCGAGTTCTACCGGTATCCGTATTTCCCGTTTGATGGCGTCACCCCCGCGTGCAAGCCTTGCCACCGCAGGGAGTCAAGGGAACGGCAGCGAAGGCTGCGCGAGCAGCGCCGGATGCTCTGCGCGCAAACAGAACCAGTTCCAGTGGAGTGCTCACATGAAAAGCCGTGACACTCGCATCCCACGGGGCAACCCAGAGCGTCGGGTGGGTCGAGCCTGCGCCAGTGATGCCCCAGCATTGAAGGCCAGGTTCTGCCCCGGTTACAGCGTGGCGCGGTCCTGTGACAGTCGGTGCGCAACCTGCAAGCATGTCGTCGTCCAAGACCTGCCGCCTGGGTCGGATCCTCCCAGGCTTCGGGGTCAACTGTTGCCCGTTCAAGGGCAGGTCAGGGTCGAAGCCCTCACAATCACGGTCGGCAAGGAAAGGAAGGACAGCCATGCAGGTTGAACCGCGAGATATCGGGGCCATCCGGCCGTACGAGCAGAACCCGCGCCTGAACGACCAGGCGGTCGAGGCCGTGGCCAAGAGCCTGCGGGAATTTGGGTTCCGCCAGCCCATCGTGGTCGATGCCGACGGCGTCATCATCTGCGGGCACACACGCTGGAAGGCCGCCCAGAAACTCGGCCTCAAGCAGGTGCCCGTCCACGTCGCCACTGACCTGACGCCCGCGCAGGTGAAGGCCTACCGCTTGGCCGACAACCAGACGGCGTCGCTGGCGGAATGGAATTACGACCTCCTGCCGCTGGAATTGAAAGACCTCCAGGGGCTGAACTTCGACCTGGACCTCCTGGGGTTCTCGGCCGAGGAACTCGGGGCCCTGCTGGCCCCGCCCGGCAACGTGGGGCTTTGCGATCCCGACGCCGTGCCGGCACCGCCGGACGAGGCAACCACCCAGCCGGGCGACCTGTGGATTCTTGGTAACCACCGCCTCCTGTGCGGCGACAGCGGTAGCGCCGCTGATGTGGATCGGCTCCTGGCGGGCGCCCCGATCCACCTCGTCAACACCGACCCGCCGTACAACGTCAAGGTCGAACCGCGGTCGAGCACCGCCATCGCGGCCGGCCAGAGTTCCTACCCTGACCTCTCGCAGAAGATGCACCACCAGGCGTTCGACGTGGCGCGGGGCGTCATCGACCCATCGACCGCGCGGGCCAAGATGCGGCCGAAGGACCGGCCCCTGGAGAACGACTTCGTCAGCGACGAGGCCTTTGCAGAGATGCTTCGGGCGTGGTTCGGGAACATCGCTCGTGTACTCATGCCCGGCCGCTGCTTCTACATCTGGGGCGGGTACGCGAACCTCGGCAACTATCCGCCGGCCCTGAAGGAATGCGAGCTGTACTTCTCGCAGGGCATCGTGTGGGACAAGGAGCACCCGGTTCTGACGCGCAAGGACTACATGGGTGCCTTTGAGCTTGCGTTTTATGGTTGGCGCGAGGGCGCCGGCCACCAGTACTTCGGCCCGAACAACGCGACCGACCTGTGGCACGTCAAGAAGGTCAACCCCCAGAACATGCGGCACTTGACTCAGAAACCGACCGAACTGGCCGTGCGGGCCATCGAGTACTCGTCGCGGCCGGGCGAGAACGTCCTGGACCTCTTCGGCGGCAGCGGCTCGACCCTCATCGCCTGCGAGAAGACCGGCCGGCATGCGTTCCTTATGGAACTCGACACATTGTATGCAGACACCATCGTGGACCGCTGGCAACAGTTCACGGGGAAGGCTGCGGTCCTCGAAAGGACCGGCGATTCCCCCATTCCCGTCAAGACGCCCGAGGAGTCATTCAAGTAGGAGCGCGATCATGGCTTCAGGCTATGTGACCAGGTTCGGGTATCGCAGGGTGTGGCGGCCGGGCACGCGACAGCTGGTGATGGAGCACGTTCTGGTGTGGGAACGTCACCGCGGCCCGGTTCCACCGGGCATGGAATTGCACCACGTCAACGGCGACAAGTTGGACAACCGCATTGAGAACCTGCGGCTGGTTTCGCGGCTGGAGCATAAACGTCTGCACGGCGGGTGCGAACTGCGAGACGGCCAATGGTGGAAGCCGTGTCGTCGATGTGGGACGTTCCGGCCGGTGCCACAAGGTTACTACCTCAAGCCGGACGGCAGCGTCTCGCCCACATGCCGGCCGTGTTCGATTCGCCTCGCCGTGGAATACAAGCGGAAGCGGAAGGCCGGGAAGGCCGAGCGGCAGGCCGCGGGAGCGTGACCCGATGGAGCGCGTGCTGTCATACCATGTCGAACCCGTGCCGCGAAGCCTCATGGCGGACTTCGTGGCCGCGCACCACTACGCGGTGCGCGTGCCGCCGCATTGCCTGCTGTCGCTGGGGTGCTTCGTGGGCAACGACCTCGTGGGCACGGCCTCATGGGGCTACGGCGTGCGGCCGCGACACACCATCCAGCGGCTGTTTCCGAGCCTGACGACGAGCGACTACTACGAACTCAACCGCCTGTGCATGCTGGACTCGGAACCCCGGAACGGCGAGAGCCACTTCCTGCGCTTGTGCCGGGAGTACATCCGCCAGCGCGAGCCCGGCCGCGTGGTCCTCTTCTCGTGGGCCGATGGCATGCGTGGCAAGCCCGGCTACGTGTACCAGGCCGACAACTGGCTCTACGGCGGGTTCATCCGCACCGAGTTCTACGTCACGGCCGACTACGAGGTCGTGCATCCCCGCCAGGTCATCACGCGGTGCGGCCGGCGGGACAGGGCGTTCACCAGGAGCATGGGCCTGCGGCGCGTGCGCGGGCGGCAGTTTCGGTACTGCCATTTCCTGTGCGGCCACGGCCTGCGGAAACGCCTCCTGCGCGAGTCGCCGTTCCGGTGGGACCGTGACTATCCGAAGAAAGACGACTGCATCTGGACGGTGGAGGGGGCGGCGGAGGGCTCAAGAGAGAGCCGGGAAGTTCCCAACTTCCAGGGCGTGGGGCAGTTCCACGACGCCGCTCCACTTCTTGCCGAGGTACAGAGGGAGAACCCGTGATGTCAGCGCCTGCGGTATTTGAGCCAGAGGTAGTTGTCGAGAAAGACCCGGCAACGGAGTCCGACGCACCGCGCACACTCGTTCGCGTCATTCTGGAACTGCTGGCTTTCCTCTGGCCCCAACCCGGTCAGCCCTTTCCACCGGGGCAGCGGCTCTCGCCCCGCAATCTTCGCCTCCTTCTTGAGCCCCTTGGCGACAACGCTGTCCAGCGGGATTTCCATGTAGCGCTGAATCCTAGCCAGGTGGAACATCCTGGAGAGGTAGGTGTTGTAGAGACACGACCGCATGAAGAGGTTCATGGCCTTGCGCGCAACGCCCCACGCGGTCCCATTGCAGCACGCCTGCAGGCGACGAGTTTGTGCGTCCAACCAGCGGGCATAGTCGCAAGCACCGGCGTTGGGAAGGCGTTTGAGTTTGAGCTGGCCGAGGTACTCCTGAATTGTCCTCAGTGTGTTCCTGGCTTGCCCGCGTACCGCGCTTGGGCCTACGGCCTGCACCGCCGTAAATCTTTGGATCATGGCGAGGAACTTCTTGTTGGGCATGGCGCGTGGCATGGCAGGGTCGCCTCCTGTAGTACCGGCGACGATGATACCCCTGTCCGCGGTCAGACTCAAGCCGAAGACACGCCCAGGCAGGACGCGCCCGGGCGTGGCATGGAGGTAGGTTGATGCTACTGGTCCTTCTTTGCGTGCTCGCCGGCGAGGGCGAACTGGCCCCGGCCCTCCTTGCGGAACCGGCTGTCCTTGCCCTTCGCCGCGATCTCGCGGATGATGGCCGCGTAGAGCGTGGCCTCGGGCGTCTT
>VGYT01000312.1 GCA_016872895.1 Planctomycetota bacterium | reverse complement strand
ACTCTGGTCGCAACGCGGACCAGAAATCGGTGGACTGGCAGTTCACGACCGAGACGGCCAGAATCAGACTCAAGCGGCTATACCCACAAATACAAATGACGTAAGGTAGTAGGGCCCGTCGAGCCGCAGCCGCGCGGGGACTTTTGTCTAGCCGCGGCCGGTACGGCCGCGGGCATCGCCGGCACGGCGACGGGTAAACGTCTTGCACGAGCGCCCCACCACTACTAACGCACTGCCACCCCGCGTGTTTTTCGCTTGGCATCGGGCGCGGCATGTGCGAGATTGGGTGCACCGGCCCGGCCGGCCGCGAGGCCGCGGCCTCCGGCAATCCTCTCGCGGGCAGGAGAGAACCATGCGAACGTCGCTTCGCCTTGCGGCCGTCCTGACGTGTGCAGCGCTGGCGGCCGGATGCATCGAGGCCAAGGAAGACTTCACCCTGAACCCCGACGGCTCAGGCAAGGTCGCCATCGACCTGCTGGTGCAGGACACACCCGTCAACCTGGGCCAGGCCGAGCGACCGGACCCGGAGGTGCTGACGAAGCAGGCCGTGCGGCGGATGCTGACGCAGTCGTCCGGCGTCGAGGCCTGGGCCGATGTGGCGTTCAACCGCACCGACGACGGCCGCACGCACTTCAAGGGCACCGCCTACTTCAAGGAGTTCGGCAAGGTGCGGCTGCCAATGGGGCAAGTATCGGGCATCTCGTTCCGTGCGGACGACAAGGGCGGCATGGTGCTGGAGATCGAGGGCGGCGAAGGCGGCCGCCCCCCCGCCGCGCCCCCGAAACTCTCCGACGACGAGGTCTCCAGGCGCATCACCGAAGAGCGCGCCAAGTTCCAGCAGATGCGGCCCATGATGGAGATGTTCCTGGCGAAGACGAAGATGGACGTCTCGTTCCGCCTGCCCGGCACGGTGGCCGAGGCCACGAACCTTCAGCGCGAGACCGGCGGCGCCCTGCGCCTGGTGCTGGACGGCCAGAAGATGCTCCAGGTCCTCGACCAGTTGATGGCCGACGACGCGTACCTGCGCGAGGTCGTCACGACCGGCGCCGACGTCGGCCAGGGCAGCACCCGCCTGGGCGAGGCCGTCAACGAGAAACTCTTCGGCACGCGCGCCGCCGTGCGGGCCCGCGTCACGGGCGACCTGCGGGCACTCTTTGATTACGCGGCCGAGGCGAAGGCCGCACGCGACGCGTATCCCCAGATGCTCGAGCGCCTGGGCCTGGACACCGTGACGACCGCGCCGGAACCCGGCCCGCCGCCCGGCACGGGCTTCCGGGGCAAGGGCGAGACGGAAGGCGCCGGCGGAGCGCCCGGCGGCGCATCGCCGCCTGCGGTTCCCGCGCCGCCCGTTCCCGCGAAGCCTTCGCCGGCGAAGCTCGCAAAATAAAAATCTTTTTGCAGAACCTCCGGCCCTGGGGCCGGTTCTAATAAGCGGTGACCGGGCTGAACCGCCCCTTCTTTGCTCGGTCACTGCGGTCCTTCTCGGACCGCCCTTTGGCCCTAGGGCGTCGCTGCTCACCCCCATGGTGGCGACGCCCATCCTTTTTTGCGAGCCCGCCGCGGACGCGGCGGGTTACTCTCCCCTGCCCCGCCGCGCCCGGCGCCTACTGCGCCATCTTGTAGAGCAGTACCGCCACAACGACCAGCAGAACGAGCACCAGGACCAGCGCCGGGGCGGCCCAGCGCGCGCCGGCCGGCGGCAGTGTGACCTCCTGCCAGCGTACTTTCGCGCGCCAGGCGTCGTCGCCCCGGTTATAGGACGTAAAGAGAAACGCCACCAGTTCGTAGGGCACGTCGCCCTCGGCGGCGTAGTCCTTGTCCTGCTCATGGTACTCGACAGAGTAGGCCTTCGGCCCCCCGGACGCGACTATGTACGCGGCCGGCTTGTCGGACCGCGTCAGGATCGCATAAACCATCTCGTTGTCGGCGTCGTTGACGCTTGCCAGGGCATCCCAGATTTGCTCGTCGGTGGGGCTGTCGCTGAGGATGCCGTTATGGGTTTCCAGCCGCATGGCCGCGCCTCCTCTCGCGCAAGCAGGATACCCGATGCGGCAGCGCGAAGCCACAGAAGAAAGGCCCGGCGCGGAACCCGGAACTCGGAACAAACGTCGCTCAAGCACGTCAAGCGGCGGCGCGCGTGTCCCATCATGACGCCAGAGCGCCGGTGAGTTCCGAGTTCCGCGATTACTTCGCCTCGTCCATCGCCGCCTTGACCTTCAACAGGTCGTCGTAGACCTTGCGGCGGGTGTCGGGCGTGTAGTTCCGCAGGACGTAGGCGGGGTGGAAGGTGGGCATGAGTTGCGCTCCGCGGTACGGGTAGAACCGCCCGCGCAGGCGCGTGATGCCATCGTGCGTCTGAAGGAGCCACTTGGCGGCCGTGCCGCCCAGCGCGCAGATGACCTTCGGCCGGATGATCTCCAATTGCCGCATCAGGTACGGCATGCAGTTGGAGGCCTCGTCGGGCATCGGCGTGCGGTTGGCGGGCGGGCGGCACTTGATGATATTGCAGATAAACACCTGTTCGCGCGCCAGGGCGATGGCCTCGATCATCTTCGTCAGGAGTTCGCCGGCCCGGCCCACGAACGCCAGGCCCTGGCGGTCTTCTTCCTCGCCGGGGCCTTCGCCGACGAACACCAGTTTCGCGTGCGGGCTGCCCTGGCCGGGGACGGTGTGCGTGCGACTGGCGGCGAGTTCGCGGCAGCGGTCGCAGACGGCGACCTCGGCGGCGATGCGGGCGAGGGCCTCGTCGCGGTTGACGTTTTCGGCCTCGGCGCTGCCGAACTCAAAGAGGTCGAGCGTGCGGACGGCCGGATGGACGTGGGCCGCCAGTTCGTGCTTCAAGGCCCCCGCGACGGCTTCGGGCGACGCGCGAGCGGCCTCGGCACTGTCCGGTGCGGAGTGCGGAGTGCGGAGTGCGGAGTGGGAAAGGCGGCCGTTTCCGTTCATTCCGCACTCCGCACTCCGCATTCCGCACTTGGGCGCGTTCTTCGCCGCCTCCACCTCTGCCGGCGTCGCCCGGCGCACGGCCGCCAGGCCCGCGCGCGATTCCCCCTCCAGGCGGGCGCGCAGACCGGCCGCGATGGAGCCTATCTCGCGGCAAGGGTCGCTCGGGGCGTCGGGGCGGGGCTCAGTCATATCGCAGGATCGGCCCGGAGTTCTGGAATTCCCTGATGATGACCACGCCGGCGGATGTGCCGATGCGCGTGGCCCCCGCATCGAGCATGGCCCGCACCTGCGCTACGGTGCGGATGCCGCCGGCGGCCTTGACCTGGGCCCGGCCGGCCACAGTGCGTTTCATAAGGGCCACATCCTCGGCGGTCGCGCCGCCGCGGCCGAAACCGGTGGAGGTCTTGACGAAGTCGGCTCCGGCCTCGACGGCCGTCTTGCAGGCACGGACCTTTTCGGCGTCCGTCAGCCAGCAGCACTCCAGGACGACTTTCAGGATCCTGCCCTCGGCGATCCTGCGAACGGCGGCGATTTCGCCCCCCACGTCGCCCCAGAAGCCGCTCTTCAGAGCCACGAGGTTCAGCACCATGTCGACCTCGTCGGCCCCGGCATCGATGCAAGTGCGGGCCTCGGCCTGCTTCGACTTGAGGCCCCCGTGCCCCAGGGGGATGCCGACGGCCCCGTCCGCCGCCACGTCGGTCCCCGCCAGGAGTTTCGCCGCCCGCGCGACGTCGTACGGCGATACGGAGACGGCGGCAAAACCGTAGCCGATGGCCTCCCCGCACGCCCGCTCGACGTCCTCAACCGTATGGTCCGGCGCAAGGACCGTGTGGTCGATGTACCGAGCGAGGGCTTCCACGGCGGGCACGCTGCTTTCTTCCGGCATCGCTACCATACATTCACGGTAACACGGCCCGCGGCGGCGTTCAAGGGCCAAGCAAAAAATACCCGTGGTTTCCCTGGGCCGGGCATCGGGCGCTGGAATCCCTTATGCGGGCCGCCCGCGCGCGGGCAAGGTGTTGACGCGCTGCGGGCAAACGTATAGCCTTCGCGTGTGGCCGCATCCAAGATGTGGCACGGCCGGCTTGTCCGGCCGTGACGCGGGTGCCACGCTTTCGCGGCGCTTGCTAAGCAAAAGTCGTGCGGGGGGCGGATGCGTGCCGGCGAGGGGTTATGAGAACGTCGCGACGCGTAAGGGCCTTCGTCTGGTCGGCAGCGCGGATGCTGCCCTCGGCGCTGCTCGGCATTAGCGGGCTTGCGGTCGGCTTTGTGGCACGGCCGGCCTGTCCGGCCGTGGGAGACACCGGCGCCGAGCCGCTCACCTTCTTCGTAACCTCCGACTGCCACTACAAGTCGGGCGATAAGGCCGCCTTCAATGAGCGCAACCACGCTACCGTCCTGCGCATGAACAGCCTGCCGGGGTCGGAGTTCCCGGACAAGGTGGGCGGCGGCAAAATCGGCCGCCCTCGCGGCGTGCTGGCCCTGGGCGACCTGGTTGACGACGGCGACCGCGCGGGCCAGACCGAGCCGCAATGGCGCAGTTTCGTCGCCGACTTCGGCCTCGACGGCACGGACGGCGTGCTGAGGTTCCCGGTATTCGAGGGCTGGGGCAACCACGACGGCCCGCCCGCCGCCGCGGCCAAGGGCGGCTTCAGCGTCCAGGCCCAAATCCGCGAGCGCAACCAGGCCCGCCGCGCGAAGGGCCTCATCGCGAACCTCTCGGCAAACGGCCTCCACTACTCCTGGGACTCCGGCGGCGTCCACTTCGTGCAACTGAACCTGTATCCGGGCGACCGTTACCACCCGCAGTCGAAGTACAGCGCCGTGTGGCACGACCCGCAGATGAGCCTGTCATTCCTGACAGAGGACCTCCGGAAGAACGTCGCCTCAAGCGGGCGGCCGGTGGTCCTGGCGGCGCACGCCGGCTTCGATACAGACTGGTGGCACCGCGACGAGTGGAAGGCTTTCTACGACGCGGTCAAGCCGTACAACGTCATCGCGTACTTCCACGGACACACCGGCACCGGCATCTACAAGTGGAAGCCGGAAGGCGAGGAGAAGCCCCTGGACGTGGTCAACACCGGCCAGACCGAGAACGGCTTCTTCGTGGTCGAGGTGGGCGAGAGCCGCCTGCGCCTGGGCTACTATCGCAAGAACGTCCGCAACAAGGAATGGGACGGCACGTGGGACTGGCAGCACTTCCTTCAGAAAACGATCCAGCGGGCCGCGCCGCCCCAACCGGCGGCTGCTCCGGGACGGCCGACCGCTGCGCCTGGGGAGGAAGGGGCGGCGCACCGGCCGGCGGAGGCGCCCGGCCCCGGCGCCGCCGCCGACAAGGGGCGGTCTG
>VGYT01000311.1 GCA_016872895.1 Planctomycetota bacterium | reverse complement strand
GCAGGCACAAATGCAGTTTGGTTTGGATTTTTGCTTGCCTGTTGCGGGGGGGGTATACTCTACCGGTCGTCAGGCTAATTGGGAGCCTGAACGCTTGTAAAACCGTGAACGGTTACAGATTTTCGCAGGTTCATCGTGATGGTTCTATAGGCGATGGTTCGACGTTGGCGAGCTTCAACCAGTAACCGTCCTGGCCGGTCTGCCAGTTGACAGGGATGCCGAGGTCGCCGGGCGCCTTCGAGGCCGTCTGCGTGCTGGAGGCGGCCACCGCAACGGGCACAATGGCTTCGCCAGACCCCGCGCCTGCCGCAACGGCAAGGCCGGGCGCCCATGCGGCAAGGGCGACTACGGTGCAAACTTCGCGGATCACCAGGTTCATGTCGGTCACTTTCCGTGTCGGTTTTGCGGTTGCGTTGGCGGCACGGAAAATCATAATGCTGTCGGCCACAATGTCAAACGTAACCGTTCACGGATTCGGCGTGAGAGAGGATAAACAATGAATGGCAAGATCGCATATGTTGCGCTAGCCCTGGCGATGGCTGTCTTCGCGGGTGCCAGGCCGTGCGCCGGCGCGAGCGGCGCGGCCGCAGCGGCGCTGCCGGATGTCCAGGTCGTTGAACTCACCCTCGCCGGCGCGGTCTTCCAGACGCCGGAGCCAACCGGGCGGGACATGGACCTCATGCTCGAACTGGAGCGCACCGACGGCCTGTGGCAGAGGGCGACGGGCATCGCGCGCGAGTACAACACGAGCGTCCACACCGGCTACGTCGAGGAGGCAAGAATCGACGAGCGTGCCGCCGAACTCGGCGTCGCCATGCAGATCGTCGGTGACTCATGGGTAAGCGGCGGGCCGGCAATGTACCGCGTCAAACTCGCGCGCGGGGGCGACGGACGCCTCGAAGGAACGTACGAGGGGACCTTCAAGGGCCGGACGGTCTCAGGCCGCGCGACCGGTTGCATCTTCACGCGCAAATACATTATGGGCAAAGATTTCACTCCGCTCGCCCCCGGCGAACACCCGCGAACCGTCTTCCGCAAGAGCGACCTTGTGCGGCTGCGAGAGAAACTCAAGACGCCCTTCGGCCAGGCGGCGTTCGCTAAGATGACCGGGCCCGTAGGCTGGGGCGTCCAGCACCAACTGACGGGCGATGCCAAGTACGCTCGCGCCGCCCAGGACGAGGTGGCCGAGATCATCTTCAAGGGCAAAGGCTGTAGCGCGGCGTTTGCGCCGGCCCGTGCCCTCGGATGCCAGGTGGAGCGCGTGGCGGTCGCCCTGGACCTGTGTTGGGACGCCTGGCCCGAACCGTTCAAGATGCAGGTCATCACGTGGCTCCGGAAGATCGCCACGCGCGTGTTCTGCGACCCGCGGAAGATATCGCTATCGGCCAACTGGAACGTGGCCAGCAACCACGTCGGAAGCCTCTACGCCGGGGTGGCCTTCGCGGGCCTGGTGCTGTGGGGCGAGAAGGGGCAGACGCCGCCTCAGCCCACCCCACCCGCCCTGGTCTTCGACATCCCGGCGGCCCTAGACTACCAGCCGGGCAAGGGCGTGCCCGTGGTGCCGCTCGCGCCGGGCGTCGTGCCGCGGAAGTGGCTCGCCACGGCGCCCATCGAGACGGTGATTGCGACCGACCCGATAGTGTCTGTGCAGGGCCTGGAGAAGATTCGCCCCGAAGCGGGCGAGACCATCAGGCTGGAAGACTACGAACTCACGTTCCAGCCGCTCAGGGACGAATACGTCGACGCCGCGGAAAACAACATCCTCCTGAAATCGTTCATGAACGACCGCGAGACGGCGACCTTCTGTTTCTACACGGTGCTGGATGTGCGCGAGGGCGGCCTGTACAGGCTCCGCAACGCCTGCTCTAATTCGGGCCGGACGCAACTGCTCCTGAACGGTCACCGGCTCGCCGATGGCCAGGTCGTGCGGCTTGAGAAGGGGCTGTACCCGGTGCTGATCCTGGGGCGCATGATGATTGCGTGGACGAAGTTCCAGCCCCGTTTCGAGGCGGCCGGCCAGGACGACCTGGAGCAGGCGAAGGCCCTGCTCGCGCAGGAAGACCGCCAGTTCAAGGCCCGCCTGCGCGAGTGGGAGATCGACGTCGCCGAAAGCCGCCGCCTCGGCGGCGCTAGCGCCGAGTACAACACGCTCTTTCGCACCGGCCGCCGCATCATGTACACGCTCTACCGCGAGGCCGTCGGCAGCGGCGGGTTCCAGGCCGAGGTGGCTCACTACAACAAGGATACCACCGACGGTCCGAACCGGTACGCCGCCGCGTTCCGCCGGTGCTTCGGATATGATGTTTCGCCGCATCCCGACATCACCCACTATCTCACGAGGAATGCCTTCGTTTACATATATCCAGAGCAGGGAAAGCCGTGGGCGCAGGACATCAACGGCTCGGTTCACATCGGCGGCGATTACTTTGCGGCCCTGTTCCCGATCTGCCCGGAGGCATGGCAGGCCGCGATGCTGTGGGCCTGGGACCGGATGGAGTGCGCCCCTGGCGACGCCTCAAAGGCAAGCGCCGTCGCGGACGACCCGGCGTGGGGATTCGCCGCGTATCCGCTGGACATGTCGGCGCAGGCGCCAGCGGGGTCGTTGCCGCTGGTCTGGGAGGCGCCGGACTTCGGGTTCTACGCCTTCCGCAACTCCTGGGCCGGCGGCGATGACATCGTTACTCAGTTCTTCCTGAAGTCGCACCACATCGGGGGATGGAACGGCCCGAACGCCGGCACGTTCCGCATCGCGGGACTCGGAAAGACGTGGGCCGTCGGCCCCGACGGCCGCGAGCGCCGGCGCTGGAACGAATCGGTCATCTGGCTCCCGAGCGACGATACCTACGAGAGCGCCTTGGGGCAATTGACATATCTTAAAACGGAAAAGAACGGGTCGGGCGCGGTCACGATGGACCTCAAGGATGTCTACTCCGGGCCGCCGCAGGGCAGGCTTTATGCCCCCTACGGGGGCGCGCGGCACGATCGGGCGTTCCAGGACTCCGGAATCTCCGGCCTGCGGTCCTTCGGCGTCGACTACAGCGGCAAGTGCGGGGCCCCTGCCCTCTTTGTCGTCGTCGACAAGGTCCGGGGCGGACACGAAAAAGTCTGGCTGTGGCAGGTGCCCCGCACCGGAACGTCCGAAAAGCAGACGAAAATGGTGGACGTTGTCGTCAAGGACAACACTTTCGCGATCCGGCAAGGCGACGCGACGCTGGCTGCCACGTTCGTTGCGCCGGCCCCCGTCAAGTTGGCGGCAGAGACCCGCAAGATGCAGATCAGGAAGTCGGCCGGACATGAGGCTGGCAAGGCAATCGACGTTACCTTCGACGCGGTGTTCGCGGAGGGCGGCGATGACTTTTTCGTCGTGGCCACGCTTCAGCGCGGGCCGCCTCCGCCCGTCAAGGCAGAGGGCCGCGGCCTGGATTCCAAGGTCCGAGTGGGCGGCCGCACGGTTGCATTTGACGGCCAGAAAGTCGTCTTCGGCCAGTGAGCCGGCTCGTGAGCGCTCCTACGCGGTCAGTTCGAGACGTGGCCATGGCGGTGGCGCTGGCGCCCGTCCTGATAGCCGGCGCTTCTCTTGCCTCGGCCGCAACGTGGCAGTACTATGTGCCTTTCGAAACCGGCAAGGCCGCCAAGGACGGTAAGGCCCGACCGGGACAGGTGTTCATCTGGCTCCCGCCGCAAGCAAGGACCATCCGCGGCATCCTCGTCGGCGGACAACTGGGGATCGAACTTGAGATCGCCCTCGACCCGGAGGTCCGCCGGGCGTGCGCCGAGAACGACCTGGCGATCGTATATTTGGTGCCGCACATCTCCGGCGTGTTCCACTACTGGGCCGAGGGCAGCACCGAGGAGAAGCGGTGGCTGAAGGCCTTCGACGACCTGGCGGCGCGGTGCGGCCACGCGGAACTGCGGCGTGCGCCGTGGATCACGATGGGCCACTCCACCGCCGGCATCTTCTGCCGCAACGTGGCGTACCGCTGGCCGGAGCGCGTGGCGGGGGTCCTGCATGTCAAGAGCGGCAACTTCCACCAGAAGGACCACCTGCCGCCGACCGGCACTCTGGCGGGCGTTCCGCTTCTGGCGATAAACGGACAGTTCGAGACGTTCGGGCCGGAGGGCGGCCTGCGACCGGAATTCGGCCGCCAGACGCAGTGGGTCTTCGTCCGCAAGGATATCCAGCAGTTCCGGGCCGCCGCCCCGAATCACCTCATATCGATCTGGCTCGACCTTGGCGGCGACCATTTCCACGGCTCGCCGGAACTATCGCAGTATGCAGCAATGTTTATCCGTAAAACTGCGCAGTTCCGCATCCCGACCCGGTTGCCGCCGGGGGGCGGCCCCGTCGCATGTCTGGCGCTGCGGGCCGAGGACGGCTGGCTGACCGACGCCGACCTCTACAGCCCGAAGCATCCACCCGCCCCCTGGAAGGATTACACCGGCGACAAGGCCCAGGCGATGTGGCACTACGACCGCGAAATCGCCGAGGCCGTCGCCGGCCATCACAAGAACATGGGCAACCATCAGTGCATCGCCAACCCGGTGTGCACATGGCTCGACGAGGGAGACGGATGGACCTTCCGCGCCAAGGCGGAGTTCCTCGATTCGATGCCGCAGCAGTACGGCGGGGACGCGGCCGGCAAGTCGATCGGCCACGCAGACGGCCCCGTCCTGTACCGCGCCAAAATAAATGAGCCGGTCGAGCAGATCGGGCCGGACACGTTCCGTCTCCTGCGTCCGGTCAAGTCCGTCAACATCGCCGCCGTACATCCCGGCGACGAGCGGCGCCGCGCGACCAACCGATGGGGCAGCGTCAGCCCGCCGCAGGTCAAGGGGCAGGCCCAGACCATCGACTTCCCGCCGGTCGGCGACCTGAAGGCCGACGGCGGCGCACGCGACCTGAAAGCCCGCGCCTCATCCGGCCTGCCGGTGTTTTATGAAGTGGACTACGGCCCCGTGGCGGTCAAGGATGGCAAGGTGATGATTTCGGACCTGCCGTGCGATGCGGCGTTTCCCATCGAGTGCCGCGTGACGGCGCACCAGGTCGGCCGGCGGACGGGCGACCCTGTTTCACCGGCGGCGCCGGCCTCGCAGGTGTTCAACCTGATAAAGCCTTAGAGCGCCTAACAAAATGACTTCAGCCGACGGGCCAAGGTGGCCGATGTCCGAGGCAGGTGAAAGTCCAGTGCTTCGGAGCGCGCCATGGCCAAGCCCTTGTTGAGCGACGCTTTATGGTCCATCATCGAGCCTATCCTGCCCAAGCCGAAACGCCGACGGTTCCGGTATCCCGGCCGCAAGCCGCTCGACGACCGG
>VGYT01000310.1 GCA_016872895.1 Planctomycetota bacterium | reverse complement strand
GTTCAAACAAGCCCCACGCACCGCGTGGGGATGGATGGTGCGGGCTGATCATCCCCCGGCGGTGCCGGGGGCTTTGAACCATGCCGCTTTTTGCTTGAAAATCCGCCCCGGCGGGGACCATAATCCGCCAGGATAGATGAGTCTCGCGCCCGGCGCATGCTCCCGTCACACCGAAGGAGGTTCTCATGGCGCATCGAACCATGATTCTCGCGGCGGCGCTGCCGATGCGCCGGGGCGCTGCCCCGGCCTGCGCGGCGCGTCGAAGCGTAACCGGCATGGCCGTCCTGGCCCTCGCGGCGGCCGCGGCCGCCGTCGCCGGCTGCGAAGACCCCTCCATCAAGTTCAACCAGCACGGCCTGGCCTATTACGCGGCCGGCGACTATACCCATGCCCGCGCCGCCTTCGAGGAAGCCATCAGCCTGAACCCCGACGTGGGCAAATACTACTTCAACCGCGGCACGTGCGAGCAGGCCCTCGGCAACTGGGACGCCGCAATCTTCAACTACGAAATGGCCCAGCGCCTGAGCCCCGGAATCGTCGAGGCCTTCAATAACCAGGCCCGGTGCCTCCTGGAGAAGGGCCAGCCCGAACAGGCACAGCAGGCCCTCGTCACCGGCACGGTGGCCAACCCGTACAACGGCGATGCGTTCGTCAACGTGGCCAAGTTCTTCGAGGCCCGCGCCGACATGGCAAACGCCAGGCTCTGGATGGCCAAGGGCGTGGCGGCCGACCCCGACAATGCCGGGACGCACCTGGAATTCGCCAACTTCCTGCTGAAGACCGGCGAGCGCGAGAAGGCCATCGAGGAATATCGCAAGAGCCTCTACCTGAACCCCGTCCAGCCGGAGGTGTCGGCCAAACTTTCGGAACTGTCGCCCGCGGGCACGCAGTTGCCGCCCCCCAAGCCGCAGACACAATGAGACGATCTCAAGTCCCAGATTTGAGATTTCAGACGGGCGCAGACGGAGCCGCGACCGTACGGGAGCGGCGCCGTGCCCATTTCGGCCTGCGTCTGTCACAAGAAAGGCGCCGCTCCCTGACGGTCGCGGCCCTGATGCGCGGCGCGGCCGCGGCCGCGCTGGCGGCCCTGATGGCGGCCGCCGCGGTGCGCACGGCCCTGGCGTGGTCCGACCGCACGCACGTCATCATCACGGAGGAAGCGATTGCGCGGCTGCCGGAGCCGCTGCGGGGCCTCTTCGCGGAGGAGGCGGCCCTGAAGCGGCTTCAGGAGGCGGCGGTCGCGCCCGATTCACGCCGCAAGCAGATGGAGAAAGACGCGGCGGCCGCGCCGCCCGAGCGGCGCGAGGCCCTCAAGAAAAAAGCCGACGAAGAGAAGTTCAAGCACTACCTGGACATCGACGCCATCACCCCCGAACCGCCGCCCTTCAAGAACTTCCCGCGCGACCGCCAGGCCGCCGAGAAACTCTTCGGAGCGAAGGCCTTCCAGGAGCACGGCATCGTCCCCTGGGCCGCCGAGCAGGCCCTCAACGACCTGGCCGACGCCCTGGCGCGCGGCCAGACGGAGCGGATTTTCCGCGCCGCGGGCGACCTGGCCCACTACGCCGCCGACCTGCACACCCCGATGCACGTCTCGAAGAACTTCAACGGGCAACTGACGGGCAACGACGGCATCCACAAGGCCCTGGAGGTGGGCCTGTACGTCCGCAACGAGGAGTTCTACGCGGCCGAGGTCCGCAAGAACCGCCGCGAGGTCGCCTACCTGGAGAGCCCGCGCGACTCGCTCTTTGAGTGGCTCATCCAGGCCAACGGCCGCATGGCCCCCATCATCGAGGCCGACACCGCCGCCCGGCGCAAGACCGCCTACAACCCCGGGGCAAAAACGCCCGACGCCGAAAAGGAAATGGAGGACCCGGCCAACGAGAAGTCGCGGCCGTACTACGCGGCGCTCGCGGCGGAACTGGAGGCCCGCGGGTCTCCCGAGGCGTCCGCCATGCGCGACGCCGCCGCCCACCTGGCCGACCTCCTCTACACCGCCTGGGTCCGCGCAGGCAAGCCGGCGAGCCTTACGCCTGCCGCGCCGGCGCCGGTGTCCGAGTCGGCCCACCTCTCGCCGTACCTGCTGCTGATACCGGCGGCGCTGCTTCTGCTGCTGGTTCTCTGGCCCCGCCGCAAGCCGCAGCAATGATGAACGCCGCCGGCGCCACGGGCTTCCGCGCGTGCGGCCCGCAGCCTATAATCCCCGCCATGCTCCTGCGCACGTTCCGGGTGATCTCGTTCGGCTGCAAGGTGAACCAGGCGGAGGGCGAGGGCCTGGCGGAGCGCCTGCGCGCGGCAGGCATGGAGGAGGCCGCGGCCGGCGCGGCGGCGTGCGCGGCGGCCGGCGCGGCGGCCCCCGCCGCATCGCCCGCGGCGGCCGACGTCGTCATCATCAACACCTGCGCCGTGACGGGCGAGGCGGCGCGCCAGGCCCGCCAGGCCGTCCGTCACGCGCTGCGCTCCGGCGCCGCCGTGGCCGTGACCGGCTGCGCCGCCCACCCGGCCGCGGGAGACCAGGCGCTGCGGGCCATCGCGGGCGTTCTCCTTGTTGAACCCGACAAGGACCGCGCGGCCGAGCGGCTCATCCAGCGCGGAGCGCGGAATGCGGAGCGCGGAGCGAACAGCACGCCGCATTCCGCACTTCCGCGCGCGCGGGCCCTGCTTAAGATTCAGGACGGCTGCCCGGCGGCGTGCACGTACTGCATCGTGCCGAAGGTGCGGCCGCAGGCGTGGTCGCTTCCGCCCGATGAGGCGGCCGCGCGCATCGCGCGGCTGGTGAGCGACGGATACCGCGAGATCGTCCTGTGCGGCATCCACCTGGGCCTGTACGGAGTGCGGAATGCGGAGTGCGGAGTGCTGAATGAAGGGGCCGCGGCGCCCGCCGCCGGCCTGCTTCACCTTGTGGATCGCCTGATTGCGCTGCCGGGCCGCTGGCGGCTGCGGCTCTCCAGCATCGAGCCGATGGAAGTAAGCGATGCGCTGCTTGCCCTGATGGCGGCGAACCCGGAGCGGCTGTGCCCGCACCTGCACGTGCCGCTTCAGTCGGGCAGCGGCGCCGTCCTGGCGCGGATGGGCCGGCCGTACGCAGCGGCGGGGTTCCTGGCCCTTGCGGAGCGCATCCGCCGCACCCTGCCTCGGCCGGCAATCACGACGGACGTGCTGGCGGGCTTCCCCGGGGAGACCGACGCCGACCACCGCGAGACGCTGCGCGTCTGCCGCGAGGCCGCATTCTCGCGCATCCATGTGTTTCCGTTTTCGCCGCGTCCCGGGACGGCGGCGGCCGCGATGGGGCCGCCCGTGCCGCCCCAGGTCGTCCGCGTGCGGCGGCGGGAGGTCGCGGCCCTCGGCGCGGAACTCGCCGCGCGGTTCCGCCAGGCGCTCGTCGGCAGCGCGGCAGAAGTGGCGATCGAGCGGCTCCTGCCCGACGGGTCGGCCGAGGGGACGAGCGAGCGGTACGTGCGCGTCCGCGTGCCGGCGCCGCTTCCTCCTGGCGCCGCCCGGCGGGAAATCGTGGCCGTGCGGGTGGTGCGCGCCCTTGCCGACCGCCTCGAAGGCGAGGCGAAGTACGCGCGGGAGCGGAGAAACTATTTACACCCGCCCTGCCGCGAAGCATAATGAACCTGCTGCGGCGCCGGGATTTCATCCCGGCCTGCGCGGCTCATGGTGGGGCAACCGCGTCGGCGGCCCCGTTCAGCCGCGGCCGGTACGGCCGCGGGCGTCGCCGTGCCGGCGACGGCTGAACGTCTTGCCCAAGCGCCCCCCGCCATGACCGGCTCCTTACCGGACAGGCCGGCCGTGCCGCACGGATGTCTTCGAGGTGCACGCATGAGGCATACATATCTGCTTGCGGCGGTGATGGCCCTGGCGGGGGCGGCGCTCGGCGAGGCCGCGCCGAACCCGCTTGCGCCGGACGAAACGAGCGCACGCATCCAGAAGCACCGGACGGCCGAGGTCACGCTCACCGTGACGGGGGCCGACGGCAGGCCCCTGGCCGGGGCGGCCGTCACGGTGAAGCAGGTGCGGCACAAGTTCCTGTTCGGCTGCAACGCCTTCGCCGTCAACCCGGACGACCGGTCGGCGGAGCAGAAGGCGTACCAGGATCGGTTCGCGGCCCTCATGAATTACGCCACGCTGCCGTTCTACTGGAACCGTTACGAGCGCCAGCCCGGCGCGCTCGACGCGCCGCGCGTGCGTCAGATGGCCGAGTGGTGCGCCGCCCGCGGCATCCGCACGAAGGGGCATCCGCTGTGCTGGCACCAGTCGGCCCCGTCGTGGCTGGCGGAGAAGCCGCTCGAGGAGATCGAGCGGCTGCAACTCGGGCGCATCGCGCGCGACGTGGCGGCGTTCGCCCCGGACCGCCTCATATGGACCTGGGACGTCGTCAACGAGGCCGTCGTCATGCCGGGCTACCAGGGCGGGCAGAACCCCGTGGCGCAACTGTGCGAGAAACTGGGTCGGCCGGAACTGGTGAAGCGCACCTTCGCCGCCGCGAGGGCGGCCGACCAGAAGGCGTTCCTCATCCTCAATGATTTCGATACGTCGCCCAGGTTCGAGGGCCTGGTGCGCGACTGCCTTGCGGCCGGGACGGCCATCGACGCCGTCGGCATCCAGTCGCACCAGCACGGCGGATACTGGGGCGCCGCCCGCGCGTGGGACGTGTGCGAGCGGTTCGCACGGCTCGGGATGCCCCTGCACTTCACGGAGGCGACCATCACCTCCGGCGAACTCAAGAAGCAGATAGACTGGCGCGGCCGGTACGCCGACTGGCCAAGCACGCCCGAGGGGGAAGCCCGGCAGGCCCGCGACGCGGCCGAGTTCTACCGCGTCCTTTTCTCGCACCCGGCGGTGGAGGCGATAACGTGGTGGGACTTCTCCGACGCCCGCGCCTGGCTGGGCGCGCCGTCGGGCCTCGTGCGGAAGGACATGTCGCCGAAGCCGGCGTACGAGGCGCTCATGCAGATGGTCAAGAAGGAGTGGTGGACGGGGCCGCTCGCCCTGCGGACCGATGCGCAGGGCAAGGCCGCGTTCCGCGGCTTCCTGGGCCGCTACGAGGCCGCCTCGGGCGGGGCCGCGGGCGAGTTCGACGTTGCGGCGGCCGGCGCGGCCCGGGCGGCGGTCGCCCTGCGCCCGGAGGGCAGGCGGGCCCCCGCGCGCCCCGGCGGCGATTGAAGGGCGGCGGGCGGGCGCGCCGGGCCGCGGAGAACGCGGAGAACGGCCGAAGCCTGTTATGAGCAGATGAAATAATATGGATTCTTTCTCTGCGTTCTCTGCGCCCTCTGCGGTGAAAAGCACGCTCCCGAACGCCGAAAGGAGACGA
>VGYT01000309.1 GCA_016872895.1 Planctomycetota bacterium | reverse complement strand
AACGGCGTGCGCCTCCTGGCGGCCTGCCTGGGCCCCGTGCTGCCCCGGTACGCCGAGAAGGTCGGCCGCCTTCTCGGGACGGCCGCGCCCACGTTCCAGGACCTGGGCGTTCGCGTCGAGGACCGGCCCATCGCCGCGTACGAGCGGATCGCCGAGCGGCTGGCGCCCGAGGCGCTGGCGGCCGTCATCGAGGAAACCCGGGCCGAACAGGCCGCGAAGCCGAAACGCGAATGAAACGGCAAACCCGAAACCCGAAACCCGAATCAAACGCCAAACTTCAAACAGCAATTGCCTTTTTGCCGTTTGCAGTTTGATTCGGGATTCGGGTTTCGGGTTTGGGCGTTTCCGCCGCTTGCGGCGGTCGGGATTCGGGTTGTCAGTTCGCATAGGACTCCAGCGCATGGCCAAGCCGACGGCCGATGACATGCTTGACGAGGTCGTGGCGCGCGACCGCCGCTACGCGCGCGACGCCTACATCTTCGTCCACGAGGCGCTGGAGTTCACCGTCAGGCGCACCGGCCACAGGGGCCACGTCACCGGCCGCGAACTGTGCGAGGGCCTCTGCCGGCTGGCCCTGGAGCAGTTCGGACGCCTGGCGCGGACTGTGCTGGCGCACTGGGGAGTGCGGCGGTCGGAGGACGTCGGCGAGATCGTCTTCAACATGGTCGAGGTGGGCCTGCTGCGGAAGCGCGACGAGGACCGCCGGGAAGACTTCGCCGGGGCAGTGGACTTCCAGGAGGCCCTCGACCGGGCCTTCGAGTTGCACCTTAAGCCGGAGACGCCGGATGAGCCGGACCAGTCCGCATGACGGCGCTGCCCCGCCCGCCCCGGGCGGGCGGCCGGGAATGAAGAACGCCGCGCCCGGTGCGGCGCGGGCCGTCGGGCGGTGGGCGTTCTGGGCGGCCTCCGCCGTTTACGCCGCCTGGCTGGCGGCGCTGGCGGTCCTGGCCGTCGCTGGCAGGTCATCTTGACGCGCCGGATAAAAAGCACGGCCCTCCGGCGGGCGCAAGGCAATGAGAATGTTGAATATTTCACATTCAATATTCTCCTTGCCGGCCGCGCCGGCGCTGCCGGGGGAGCCATTGCGGATTGTGGAACGCGGAATGCGGATTGCGGATTGACCGCCAACAACGAACCGGCCGGCCCCCGCGACAATTCGCAATTCTCAATTCGCAATCCGCAATTCCTTCGCGGCGGGCGCAGGGGGCAGGGGGCAGGGCGTGGCACTGTCGGACGTTACGCGCGCGATGCTCCAGCAGGCGATCCGCCTGTACCTGGAGGAGGCGTACGGGTCGGCGCCGCTGCCGGGGAAGGTGCAGTCGCGGCTGGCGTGGCCGGCGGAGGGCGAGAACCTGGCTGAACTGGCCGCCGCCGAGGTCTTCGAGCGGTCGCCCCCCGACGTGCCCCCCGCAGCCTGCCAGCGCATCCGCCTGCGGCTGGGCAACCCGCGGTATCCGCACATGAAACTGGGCGTGGACCGCGTGCCCGACTCGCAGGACTGGGTCTTCGTGGTCGACTGCCACGACCGGCAGTTGGTGGCGGCGGCGCCGCACCAGGAGCGGGCGGCCATCGAGGCACTCATCCGCGGCAACAACGAGGTCAAGGGGCGGATCGAACGCCGGTGGACCGAGGCGGGCCTGCCCACGTTCGAGCGGTACATCCGCGGGCGCCTGGCCCGGCGCAGCCCGTAGGCGGGGCCTTGTGCCTCGCGCATCCGGCGGTCGAGCCGCCTGTCTGGCTATGTCATTTGCCTGAAGAGGTGCGCCATGCCCGACGCCCCGCAGCAGGTCGGCGGCAAAATACTGGTGGTCCACGACTACCCCGCCAACGTCAAACTCCTGGAGCGCAGCCTCCAGGCCGCCGGCTACGAGACCCTGGCCGCCTGCGACGGCCAGGAGGCGCTCCTGAAGGTCCAGTCCGACCGCCCCGACCTCATCCTGCTCGACGCCGTGCTGCCGAAGATCGACGGCTTCGAGGTCTGCCGCAGACTGCGCGCCGACGAGGCCACCGCCGTCATCCCCATCATCATGGTCACGGCCCTGAAGGACACCGAGGACCGCATCCGCGGCCTGGAGGCCGGGGCCGACGACTTCCTCTCCAGGCCGTTCGACCGCGGCGAACTGCTGGCCCGCGTCAAGGGCCTCCTCCAGGTCAAGTACTACCGCTCGATGCTGGCCGAGCGCGAAAAGTTCCACGCCGTCATACAGGACCTCTCGCACGGCATCGTCATCACCGACGGCCAGTGGCGCGTGCAGACCATCAGCCGCAGGGCCGCCGAACTCCTGCGCGTCTCCGACGAGGGGCAGGTCGGCCGCAACCTGGCCGACCTGCTGGCCCGGTTCCAGGTGGAGCCGTCGCTGGATGCGCTTCGCCGGTCGGCGACCCGCTCGGTGTCGGTGGAACTGTCGCAGGAAGATGCCCGCCCGCCCCGCTACCTGGCCGGCCGCTACACCCGCATCGAGGGCCCTCGCGGCGAACTGTACAACGCCGCACTCGTCTTCCGCGACATCACCGAGATGCGCCGGAAGGAGAAACTGAAGAGCGACTTCCTCTCCCTCTTCAGCCACAAACTCAAGCACCCCCTCACGAGCGTCATGGTCCGCCTCGACATGATGAACTCCGGGCACTACGGCCCCGTGCCGCAGGCCATGGCCGACGCCCTGCGTATTGCCGTCTCAAAAATCCGCGAACTCTCGGACCTGATTGAGAAGGTCCTGGCCTACGCCGCCCTCACGGCCACGGAACTGGAGCGGGCCGGACAACTCGTCGAGGTCCGCGACCTGGTGGACCGCACGCGCGAGCGCATCGCGCAGCGGTATCCCGGGCGCCCGGTCGAGTGGCAGGTCGCCCTCGACGCCGCGCTGCCGCACGCACGCGCGCCCGAGGAACTCCTCTCCATCGTCCTTGACAACCTGCTGGACAACGCCGTCAAGTTCTCACCGCCCGACCAGGCCCGCGTCCGGGTCTCCGCCCGCGAGGTCCGCGACCGCTACCTGGAGGTCTCGGTCCGCGACAGCGGCCCCGGCATCCGCACCCAGGACCGCGACCAGGTCTTCACCGACTTCACCCAGTTGGAGGACTCGTTCACGGGGAACATCACCGGCATCGGCCTGGGGCTGGCCACCGCCAAGCGCCTGGTGGAATCCTGGGGCGGCCTCATCGACTTCGAGTCCGCACCCCAGGAGGGCAGCCGCTTCTTCTTCACCGTTCCGTCGGAGTTCTCACCCCCCGCCGGGGAGAACAGAAGTGCCTGAGTGCCTGAGTTCCTGAGTGCAGGGTGCCATGCTTTCGCGCCGTTGCGAAAGCACGATGTACGTGCTGCGGGAAGGCATGCTTTCGCCCGCCGCGGCGGGGCGCCCGGCGCGAGGTCTTTGCCGTTGCTCAAGCACTCAGGAACTGAGGTGCTCAGGTACTCGTCTGCTCCGGCAGCAGGGGCAGGAGTTTCTCCAGGACCACTTCGCCGTCGGCGGGCGTGATGCTGTCGATCATGCCGGCGTCCGTCATCGCGGCCGGAACGGCCGACTCCGCGTCCAGGTGCTGCGCCAGGAAGGCGTTGCCCCCCTCGCCCGCTGCGCGGAACTTAAGGCACATCCGCTGGTCGCCCACGTCCACCGTCAGTCGCACGGGCGCAAGGCCCCGCCGCCGCAGGGCCCACTGTCCGGCCGTCTCCGACAGCCGGACCAGCCCGGCCCGCAGCGCCTCGATCTGTTCCGTCGCCAGGTCCGTCCGGCAGTACAGGCACGTGGCCAGCGTGTTGGCCGCCTTCAGGTCCCCGAGCGACGCCGTCATCTCCATCGCGATCTCCAACTGGCCGCAGGAGTCGCGTATCTCGCGGCACCGGTCGATGTCGGCCCGCAGGCGCGACACGAGCGACTCCGGCGTGAACGGCTTCGTCACGTAGTCGTCGGCCCCCGTCTCGAAGCCGCGGCGCCGGTCCACCTGCCGGTCCAGCGCCGTCAGGATGATTATCGGTATCGGCCGCGTCGCCCGCGACGTCTTCAGTTGGCGGCACAACTCCAGGCCGCTCATCCCGGGCAGCATCAGGTCAAGAAGGATGGCGTCGGGCTGCCCGCCCGCCAGCAGGCGCAGGGCCTCCTCGGCGTCGGCGGCCTGGACGGGCGTGAAGCCGTACGCCGACAGCACGTCGGCCAGAAGGCCGTTCATGTCCGGCTCATCTTCGACGATGAGCACCCGAGGGGATGATGCGGTTTCCATGCGCTCCGCTCGTCAGCCCGGCATTCCGCCAGTTTACGGCCCGCGGCTGCGCGCGGCAAGTCCATTTGACGCTCCCGCGCCGTTTTCGGTACAATGCCGCGCTTTGCGCCGGCCGGGGAGGCCCATGCTCGCCGTTGATTATCATCTGCACTCGACCCACAGCAAGGACGGCCGCAGCACGGTGGCCGAAATGTGCGAGGCCGCCCTCGCAAGCGGCCTGCGCGAAATCTGTTTCACCGAGCATATCGACTTCGACCGCCAGGACCCCGATTACGGTTTCCTCGACTGGCCGGCATACGCCGCCTCCGTGGCCGAAGCGCGGTCGCGCTTCGCGGGGCGTCTGGTCATCCGGCTGGGCCTGGAGTTCGATTTCCGCCGCCAGTACGGCGGCGAGCCGGGCGAGGTCCTTGCCCGCATGCCCTGCGACTTCCTCATCGGCTCGGTCCACTCCGCCGCCGGATGCCACATCTACCGGCTGCACGGCCGCGAGGGGCCCCTCGACGTGCGGGCGCTCCAGGCGGAGTACTTGGCCGAGGTCGAGGCCCTCGTCGCCTCCGGCTGGGCCGCGGCCGTCGGCCACTTCGACTACCTCTACAAGCAGTTGCCCGCCCTCGTTGCGCCCTACCGCGACGGCTGGTACTGGCCGCGCGCCGAGCAAATCCTCGCCCGGTGCGTCGCCGCCGGCGTCGCCCTGGAGGTCAACACGCACCACGTGCTGGACCGCGGCCTGGCCCTCGCTGCCGACGCCGAGATACTGCGCCGCTACCGCGCCCTGGGCGGCCGCCGGGTGACCGTCGGCTCCGACGCCCACCGCGCCGGCCAGGTGGCCGAGGGGTTCCAGGCGGCCGAGCAGGCCGTCCGCGACGCGGGGTTCCCGGCCGTCACGGGCTACGAGCAAGGCCGGCCGTATGACATCCCCCTGGCAACGTAGGCCGCGATGAAACCCCGGCGCCGTTGCCTCACTTTGCGCGGCGGCGAAGGCCCGCCGTGTTTAGAAGCTGTTTCACAACCCCGGAGATTGCCGATGAAGGTAACAGTTCAACCTGGCATACGGGAGCCAAGCCATGGCCAAGGAACTGTTACCCGATGACCTCTGGGCCGAAATCGAGCCCTTGTTGCC
>VGYT01000308.1 GCA_016872895.1 Planctomycetota bacterium | reverse complement strand
GTTCCAGTACTGGCAGCGCGACGCGCAGGGGCTCTGGCGCGCGGGCGGCGTCGGCCAGGGCGACGCCGCAGCCTGGGCCGCCTGGCGGGAGCAACTCCTCGTGTTCTTCTCCCCGAGCGGGCGGTACGGCCTGTTCGGCCCCGGCCGGACCGACGTGCAGCCGTCGCCCGTTCCCGCGTGGGCGCCCGTGGCGGCGTGCGAGGACGGCCTGGCGGCCGATGCCTTCGGCTGGGACGCCGCCGACGAACTCATCCACGCCCGTCTCGAAGACGGCGCCTGGACCTGGCGCCGCGTCGAGGGCCGGCCGGAACGCGGCCGCGTCCTGGACCCGTGCGCCGTGCGGTTCGCCGGGCGCCTGTTCTTCCTCTGGCGGGAGGAGGCGCCGACGTTGACCGAGTCGGTCCCGGAGCACCGGCTGCGGTTCCTGTACCTCGACAAGGGCCGCTGGACAGGGCCGATCATCTCGCGGCTGGCGGTGGCGTCGGCGCCATGCGTCGCGGCCGACGGCGGCGTGCTCGCGTGCCTGTACGTGAAGCCGCCGGCTGGCGAAGCGCCCCAGCAGTGGGGCCTCGCCACGTACGCCGCAACCGACGAGGACTGGCACGAAGTGGGCGAGGTCGATGGCCTGCCGCCCGATGTGCCCGCCGCGCTCGGCCGCCAGGGCGACCGCTTCTTCGTGGCGGCGCTGGGCGCGGACGGCCCCGAGGTCGCGCCGCTCGAGATGCCGGCCGGGCCCCGCCAGGCCCCGCGCGTGGGCGAGTTCGTTCCCCTGACGTCCGGCGAGGGCCGCTCCGAGGGCGGAGGCGGGGCGGCGCTGGCGTGGCTCCTGGGCGTCGTCGCCCTGGGAATCCTGGCCGGCGCCCTGGCGGCGCGGCGACGTGCGCAAGGTGCGGCGGCCGGCCGGGCGCCGGCCGGACCGGCGCCGCTTGTGCCGGCCACTGTCGCGCGGCGTGCCGTGGCCGTGGCGGTTGATTACATGCTGATTTCGCTGGCGATGGCGCCGATGATGCAGGCGTACTGGCCGGACCTGGGCGAGCGCATACTGGCGGCGGATCCAGATGTATGGCGCGAAGTAACTATTGTGCATATGCTTGGAACGGCCGCCGTCATAGCCTACATGGCCGCGGCCGAGGGCCTGCTCGGGCGCACCGTCGGCAAGCACCTTGCGGGCCTGGAGGTCCGAAGCACGGACGGCGGCCCGGTCGCGTGGCGGCAGGCCGTGGTGCGCAACGTGTTTCGCGTGGTGGACGAACTGCCCGCGGCGTACCTGGCGGGCCTGGTGTCGATCCTCATCGGTCCCAGGCCGCAGCGAATCGGAGACCGCGTGGCCCGGACGCTGGTCGTCATGCGTTCGCGCGGCGAGGCTGGGGCTGCCGCGTGATGGCAGTTGGATAGCCGTCCAAGTAAATTCCCAAAAAAATTTTTTTGCCGCTCGCCCGCGATTGCTGCCCATCTGACGTGGTCCCATCGCCGATGAGGCCGTGACCCCATCCACAACCCGTAGTGTTTCATGAGTACGCTATCCCCGCCCGCTTGGGTTGACCACTATCGCACCGAAGAGATCCTGCTTGCACCCCACTCACTTCTGTCAACTACAACGAGGCGGAGAAGTGGGAGAATTAGGCTTGACACGTCCGCTGTTGGTGGTAAATAGACTAGGCCAAGTGGCCGATAATAGTAGTTAAGTAGTTGCTAAGTGGCAGACGATAGGAATTTGTGGGGAATTAGCCGCGCACGGGGAAACACCTGATGCCACTTCTCACTTGCAAGGCACTTCGCTTGGCGCCTGAGCAGGGGCGGACCCGTCGCGTGCAGGAGCCCTCGCCGTGAAGTACCTCAAGGGCGAATACCATCACGCGATTGACGCGAAGTCGCGGGTGACGATACCGGCGAAGTTGCGCGAGTTCATGAGCGTCGAGCACGAGGGCTACACGCTGGTGGCGAAGGAACTCGTGGCGGTCCCGTCGTACGACGGCGTGCTGCACCTTTACTCGAAGGCGGCATACGCGGAGAACTCGCCGAAACTGCCGCCGGAGATGGACGTCGACGAGAAGGTGCGCAACTACAAGCGCATCTGGTTCGGCCTGGCGCAGGACGTGGAGATCGACCGGCTCGGCCGGGTGCTCATTCCCGAGCCGATGGCGAAACGCTGCGGCTTGGCGAGGGACGTGGTCATCGTGGGCGTGGAAAATCGCATCGAAGTATGGCCACAGGACCGCTGGGAGTCGCACATCGGCGAGCAGGTCAAGCAGGTCAACGACCTGGCGGCGCACACGATGAGGCTGGCGCACGGCCAGCCGCACCCGGCGAAGACGGCGGGGGCGCCCGGCGGGGCGGCGGAGTCGGGTGCGCCGGAGGCGCCGAAATCATCCTGACCCCCTTGGGGGTCGCCCGGGCGGGCCTAGCCCGCTCGGGCGGCCCTTATTGACGTTTCGGCAGGGCCGGCGGCGCACCGGCGCCGCGGGTGAAGTCGCCAGGGCAAGTCACCGGAACTGAGGGAGACAGGCCGTGGACCGAACCCAAGAGGCAGGGGGCGTTGACATCGTCCGCCGCGCGATAGCCGACCCGACCGCGCAGGCCTACTTGTCGGCCGACCGGCTCCGCCGCGAGGTCCGCCGCCTGGAAGCGCGACTGAGCCGGGTCCGCACCCTGGGCGGGCCGTACGGCGAGGTCGATTTCTCCGACAATGTGCGCGACCTCCTTGGGCGGCTCGAGGCCGGCGCTACGCTCAGCCAGGCGGTGCACTGATCCAAGGCAGGGGGCGTGGACCCGTCCGTCGCCCATGTGCCGGTGATGCTCGGTGAGGCGCTTGAGCATCTGCGGCTCGAGCCCGGCAAGGTCATCGTCGACGGCACGGGCGGCGCCGGCGGACACGCCGGAGCGCTGCTGGACCGGCTGCGGCCGGGTGGACGGCTCATAGTGCTGGACCGCGATCTTGAGGCCCTGGAGCGCCTGAAGGCCCGAATCGGGCGCCCTGGCGACGTGCGATACTTTTACGCCAACTTCTGCGACCTCGACCAAGTCCTGGCCCAGGCAGGCGAGGGGCAAATCCATGGCGTCCTGTTGGACCTGGGCGTTTCGAGCCTCCAGTTGGCCGACCCGGATCGCGGCTTCAGTTTCGACCGGGCGGGCCGGCTGGACATGCGCTTCGACCGCGCGGCGGCGCTCACGGCCGAGGATGTGGTCAACCGCTGGCCGGCCGAGCGCCTGGCGGAGGTCTTCCGCCGCTACGGCGACCAGCCGTTCGCCAGGCGGATTGCGGCGGCGATCGCTGCCGCGCGGCAGCGCCGGCCCATCCGCACCACCGATGAACTGGCCGAGGTTGTCACGCGGGCCCTGCCGCCCGCCCACCGGCGGCGCGAGCGCCTGCACCCGGCAACGCGCGTGTTCCAGGCCGTCCGCATCGCCGTCAACGATGAGTTGGGCAGTCTGGAGCGGTTCTTTGACAAGGTCTTTGACTGTTTGATAAGCCCCGGCGGCCGCGTGGTCGTCATCGCCTTTCACAGCGGCGAGGACCGCATCGTGAAGAATCGCCTGCGCGAGGCGGTTCGGGCGGGCCGTGCCCGCCTCGTGACGGCAAAGCCGCTTGCGCCCACGCCGGCGGAGGTCCAGGCCAACCCGCGCAGCCGCAGTGCACGCATGCGGGTGGCCGAGGCCCTTGCCGCCGCCGGGTAGAACCGCAATCAGCCGCGGGCAGTTTCCCCGGGCGGCCGTCGGCGGGACGGCCGACCTTCCCGGGGGCAGAAAGGGACGCGGGGCGCGTCGCCCCGCCGGCACGCCAGGAGCGAGGGAGAAGCCGTGAGTCGAGAAACGAAGTGGGGCCTCTTGATTGGGCTGGTGTTCATTGTCCTGTTCGGCGTCATACTGAGCGGCCGCCTGTCCGCCGTCTCGGAGCACGCGCCCATGCCGGTGGGCCAGAGCCAGGACCACGCCACGAAACTCAGGGCGATCCACACGAACGTGGACCCGTTCGCGAAGGACGCTTCGCCCGGCGCCGCGGACCCCGGGGCGGCCATCGTGGCCGACGCTAAGGAACTGGCGGCCCCGGCGCCCGAGGAGGCGATGCCCGCGCCGGAGCACCTTGCTGCCGACCTGCCGGCCCCCCGGCCGGCGGAGCGCGGCATGGTTGCGTTCATGCCGGTCATGGTCGAGACGCCGACGCGCGGCCAGTCGCCGGACCTGAGGCCCGCCCGGCTGGAACTGCCGGCCGACCCGCCGGGCCTCGCCCCTCCGGCCCCCGGCGCACCGCCCGCCCCGGCGCCCGACCCTAACCGCAAGGTCTACATCGTCAAGCCGGGCGACACCCTGACCAAGGTTGCCCGCCAGTTCTACGGCAAGGACGGCGACCGTCTGACCAGGCAGATCTACGAGGCCAACAAGGCGACGCTGCGCGACCCGAACCGCCTGGCTGTTGGGCAGCAACTCGTCATCCCAGGCGTGCCGGCCGACGCGCCGAAGCCGGAATCGCCGAAGACGGATACGCCGCGCTCCGACCCGCCCAGGCGCGACGTCCCGCCGGACTCGCGTCGCGACGACACGGCCTATGCCGACGCCGGCGGGGCGGGCGCACGGCCGCCGCTTCGCATCCCGTCGTTACGCGGCGGGGCCGATGCCGCGAAGGGCGCCGGCCTCGCGTCCGACGGCACGAAGCCGGGCATGCTCTTCAGGGACCACGTAATCGCCCCGGTGCGCGACGTCTCGCTCGACGACCTGGCGCAGATGTACCGCGTTCAGTCCGCCCCCGCGAAGCAGCCCGCCAGACCGTCGGCTGATTACACCGTCCAGGCCGGCGACACGTTCTACGGGATCGCCGCCAAACTGTACGGCGACGGCAACAAGTACGGGCGACAGTTGTATCTGAAGAACCAGCAGCAGGTCTCCGACCCGACGAAACTCAAGATCGGCCAGCGCCTGGCGCTGCTGGACGGGGTGAACACGACCGTATCGGAAATGGCGGTGGCCCAGAGATGAGGCTCTGCGTGCGGCTGGCGGTGCTGGCAGCCATGCTGGTGGCCCTGGGCATCGGCCTGATCTACCTCAGGACCGACACGAGCCAGGCGGGGCACCGCTTGCACATCCTGTACGCGCAGAAGCGGTCGCTCGAAAAGACGTGCTGCCGGCTGGAACTGGCCGTTGCCGGTCTGAAGAACCAGGAGCGCCTGAGGCAGGAGGCGACCGACATCTTGGCGGACGACGCCGTCGAGCCGCCGCCGCCGAACGGCCGTCCGAACGGCGCCGCCGCGGACAGGGCGTTCCTGGTGAACCGAGGCAAATCCGCTTCGCCGTAGCAATCGGAGCCGCGGCCGTACCGGCCGCGGCTAAACATGCGCCCGGCCG
>VGYT01000307.1 GCA_016872895.1 Planctomycetota bacterium | reverse complement strand
AGCCAGCGTGGCAGCGTGGAAGCCTGCCGTGGCCCAGAGGGTGCGTGCGAGGACTCCGTGCCAATGGAACTTCATGAGCTCTGCTCGGTACGGCGCGCGCCGGATCTCGATGGCGAGGGTGTTTGCTCCCTTGACCAGGAGCTTCGGCGGGATGGCTGCCTGCATCGCCCGGAGGCGGAGGCGATAGCGTTCGTCGAGCTCCTTCGCGGGCATGGGCGACGGGGGCAGCGGGGCCGCGCCGCCCGGGGCCAGGAACGCCTCAGGCGGGTAGTCCTCGGCGAGAGCATCCGGCCCGAGTGGTCCGGCGGGCAGGTGCGCTCGCGCGACTTCCTGCCCGTTGACGTATACGATGGCCCCGCCCCGAAAGGCGACCTTCAGCGTCAGCCCCTTGACCTTTGCAGGATCGGTCACGCCGAACCGCCGCCGCAGGTAGATGGCGGCCAGGACCCATGGGTCCCGGCCGCGTTCGTGGCCGTAACCGGGGTACACGGTCTCGCGGAAGCCCCAGTCCCGATCGTCGAACCCCGGCGCCATCCAATCCGCGGGGGGTGAGGACGACGCCATGCCGCGTGTGCGGGCGTTGGGCGCGTATTCGCCGTTCGCGCCCACCCGCGCCGGGCCGAGGCACCAGAAGACGCGCCAGGGCGTCTTCTCATCCAACACTAGCAGTTCGCCTCTTGCCTGGGGACACAGACATGTCCCAACGGCCAGTGCCAGAGCAACCAGGAGGGGCTTCACCACCGCGTCGGCTCCTGTCCGTTCGGAGGGTAGGCAGCGTTCGCCGAGCGTGCCCCAGGCAGCCGGCATTGGGGTCGCGGGCTCTTCCATGGTGCTCCGTCAGAGGCTCAGCGTCAAATGTCCCCCACGACCCGGGCACATTGGCTCCTGCCGCGTGCCTGCCCTAGAGCTTCACCTCGGCCCCATGGTCTGGCCGTATGGGGCATGGAGGCCGAGCCACGCCTCGGCCTGCTCGCGGTCTGCGACCCAGAACATCTTCTTTCTCTCCCCCTCTGGCACATCGGTGGCCTTGCGGATCAGGACGTTCGGAGGGGGCGCGGCGCTGTCCCGGATGCGGGCCTCCTCGGCGGCTCGCTGGTCGGCCTCAGCTTGAGTCTTCCTGGCGAGGGCCACGTCGGCCTCCGTGACATCCTCCAGCCACGGCCCGATCCTGCCCCATCTGGCCGTCATGCGCACAACCATCAGGAGCGGATAGTGTCCCGGCTGCAACTCGATCACCTGCTTGTGGCGCAGCGGCACGCCGTTGAGCACGATCTGCTGCCGCGTCGCCGCCGTGAACGGCGCAGCCAGCCGGTAATGCCTGCGCGCGTCAACCTGGAGAATGGTGTAGGCCAGCAGCGTGATCTTGGCGTTCGGCGGGAGAAGGCCGGTGTTCAAGGCGATGCCGCCCTCGGGGGCGACGTGCTTCGGAATGATGCGCTGGAAGGCGAGCGTCTTGCCCTCTATGCTCACCTGGTCGCCGGGCCTGGGCATGAGGCGCCGCAACTCCCCCAGATCAAGCATCGGGTCGGCCTTCATCGGAAACTTCAGGCTCTCCGTGAGGAGCCAGTCCTTGAAGCCCTGCACAGAGGTATCGGCCTTCACTACGGGGACGCCTTCGGGCGGCGCGAATCCCTTCAGTGGCGCGAAGGCGGCATACCCGCTCACGGGGGCCTCCTCGCCGCCCCCGACGAGGTATCCGCCCGGCCCCTCGCGCAGGGGGAGGCGAGGCACGCGGAAGAGGTCCTCCGCCGCGAACGGATCGATCAGGTAGCCGCTTGCCTCGTCCACCTGCTTGAGCTCAAGCGGTCCATCGGCGGGGTACTTCTCGCTGGGCACCCGGAGGGCGATGGCCTTCTCCATGAAGAGGGCAAGGTAGTCCCAGATGCGCAGACAGCTCATCGTGCCCGGCGGAACCGGCTCGCCCCAGCCCGCGCTCCCGTGGGTATCCGGGTAGTCGCCGTGGCCGATGCCCCTGGCGATGACCTGGTGGGCGAGCCAACCCGTCCGGGCGCGGTAGTTCAGGAGCGATGGCCGGACGTGGTTGAACCACGTGCCGCCCCACTCCGTTTCGCCATTGGCATTGACGTGCAGGATGGTCTCGCCCTTGAGCCTGGCCCATTCGGGCAGTGGCCATGTGGGCGTTTCCGCGTGATAGGAGACCGACGCGATGGTCCGCTCGGGGAACAGCCAGGCCATGCGGAAGGGGAATTCCCCCCGGGAGGACTTGCCGAACGTGACCCAGGGGGCGTGGCGGAACTCGACAATCCCGGTCGCGTCGGCTACTAGGTGCAGAACCTCCTGGATCCGCTCGGGTTCGGCCGGCGCGTCCTTCCGGTGCTCGATGCCTGTATCGAAGTCCCTCAGGTACACGATGCCCATCTCCCGCCTTGCGGCAACTTGGCGGAGAGCGGCGTGTTCGCCGAAGATCTTCGAGTCCGTGTTGTTCGGGATCAGCAGCATCGCGCGGATGCGCTTGGCGCCCTCGGGCACCCATACCAGGACGTCGGCCTTGACGGGCCCCGTGGCCGGCCGCTTGCCCGCCAGGCTCTCCGGCAGCAGAAATCCCACCGGCCAATGCGGCGGCTCGGCCAGGCTCTGCTCCTCCGCCCGGGACGGGGCGCACACCGCAAGAGACAGCAGCGCCGCCGAAACGGCCGCTGCGATCGCGATCCAACACCGCCAACCCTGCGTTTCGTTCATCGCACCGCTCCTTGCCGATCCGTCCGGCCTGGAAAAGGAAAGCGGCCTCGCGGCCGTCTTCGGGTCACTCCAGCACGATCTTTGTGCCGTCGAACCGCAGGGTGCGCCGGCCGACGATCACCCTGTCGCCCTCCTGCCGCACCGCGGGCGCCAGGCCCTTTACCGGCCTTCCGCGCCGCCATCGGCTCCGAGCAGCGCGTGCGGGTGTCGCCTCAGAGGCGGAGAGGATACTCCCGCGTTTCTTTCCAGGCTTCGATCATGGCCACCAGGCTCGCCGGCGGCGTAAAGTTGTGGATGGCCTCGACGGGACAAAGCCCCAACCCGCCGCCGGGGCCCAGTTCGCGGACGGCCCTGACGACCTCGGCTCGCACCTTCTGCGGATCGCCGCCTGCAAGCGTGATGGGCTGGTTGATGGCGCCGAGGACGGCGATCCGGCCGCGCCACTCGGCCTTGACCGCCGCAAGGTCCACGGGCCGGCCGCCGGAATGGAGCGGGTCCAGCAGCCAGTGCAGGTCGTAGCCGACCTCCAGCAGTTCCTTCAGGAGGGGCATGTAGCCGACGCTCATGGTGTAGCCCATGAGTTTGCCGGCCTGGTGGGCCAGCCTTGTCAACTCCTTGAAGCGCGGCAGGACGCTCCGCCGGTAGATTTCCGGCGACCAGAACGCGGTGCCCTCGTAGTAGCCGCGGCGCATGATCAGGTCCACCGGCATGTCCGACAGGATCTCCACGTCACGCTTTTCCCGCGCGTGAATGACGTCGAGCAAACCTTCGAACAGTTCCGGCTGTTCGATGGCCATGTCGAGCAGCGCCGTCGTGCCGCAAAGCCACATCGCGGCGTCGCCGCCCGCTGAAGCCTGGGCGCGCAGGATGACGCCCAGTTTGCGCGCGTGGCCGGCCATCGCCGAGACGTGCTCGCGGAACTGGTTGACCCGGTCGTCCGGGATAGGGCGGTACAAGTACCTGAGTTTGCCCAGATCCTCTTCGCCCTGGATCGGGCAGCGGCGGTAGCGCACGACGTTGTAGTCGTCCAGCAGGTTGACGGTGGGAGGGCCGCCCTTGTGCCCCGGCCATTCGTCAGCCACCCAGTCGTCGGTGAGAAAGACTTCCTGGCGCAGCACGCCGGCGGGGGTGTCGTACTCCTTGACCATGCACGGCCAGCGCTCGCCGGGCAGCGTCTCGATCCGCTGGTGGACCCTCACATCGGGGTGGAACACCATCGGCGGACCGACAGTCAGCCAGGCGTCCAGACCGAAGTCGAGGAACGCGCGCGCCTGCGCCACCTGGTCATCCGACCACGTGCACGGCCACCACGGCGTCCAGCCGAACGGGTGCAGGAGCAGCGGCACGTGGTCCGGCTCCTGGTAGCGACACACCGCAAGCAGCCGCTCCCGGGAAGACGACGGCTTTCTCGTGGGGGTCATGGTGGCGCCTTTCTCGCATCGGCGGGAGTGCAATAGGCGGAAAGCACTTTGTGGATGGCTGCCGCGACCGCGTCGCAGTCCGCGGGCGTCCACCACTGATCCACCCAGAAGTACACGCCGCGCGTCCAGAGGTCCTCGGCAACCGGGCAAGTGCCACGGCCGTACGCCGGCGCCTTGCCGCCGCGGGCGAGATAGCGCGGGTCCTCGAAGACAGAGCCGCCGGGCGTGTGGCCCTGCGTGAGGCTCACCGGCAGCGTGTCGGCGGCGCAATGCCAGTCCAGCCCGCGCTGCAGGCCGCGGCAGTGCGCAGGGATGCCCTCGGCCTTCAGCGCCGCGGCGATCTTGCGCCCGAGTTCCACGCTCTTGGGCAGCAGCGCGATCTGGTAGCCGATCCAACCCTCCTCATCGTTGCTCTTCTGGAGGCGGACTTCCTTGAACTGGCGGAGTTGAGTTCGGATGCGCCGGGAGACCGCGCGGAAGCGGGCGACGACTTCGCCGAGTTTGCCGAGTTGCACCACGTCGATCGCCGCCTCCAACGTGCCCGGCCCGACGCCCACGCCGACGAACCCGGCATGGAGCGCGCCCGTTCCGGAACTCACCGCGCGGGCATGAGGGACGCCGAACGTCGCGCGCGCCAACGCCTCGAACTTGGCGCCTTCGGTCTCGTCCGGCCGCGGGTGCCCGAAGCGGCCGAGGAAAACGCCATCTTCTGGCAAGTCCGCCGCGCTGACCGCTGCGTGGATGCGCTCCAGGGCTTCCGGCCCCAGGCCGAAACGCCGCGCCAGCGCCAGGAACTCCTCCAGGCCGATCTGCGGCCGGAAGGGCCTGCACTTTCCCGTGAAGGCCTTGGGGCCGCCGTTGATGGCCAGTGAGGCAGCGGATTCGGGCTTGGCTGGCTCGGTCATGGCTCCACTTCCTCTGTTTCCGCTTTTCTGCGTCTCCTGCGCCAGGCGTCGCGAACAGGCGCCTCGCCATAGCGGGCTGTCGCGCCTGTCCATATCCACTTCATGGGTCATTCCAGCACGAGTTTCGTGCCGTCGAACCGCAGCGTGCGCCGGCCGACGATCACCCTGTCGCCCTCCTGCCGCACCGCGGGCGCTGGGCCTTCCTGAAGGGTCATCACGTACGCCTTCTGCCCGCCCAGCTTCACCTCGGTGGTCTTGGTGGCGTAGCCATCCCGGCCCGTCATGTCGGCGACCTTCGTCGGTTTGATGTCCAT
>VGYT01000306.1 GCA_016872895.1 Planctomycetota bacterium | reverse complement strand
CGGCAGCGGGTCGCCCGGCGGCGAACTGGGCAACGACGGCGACCGTTACCTCGATACCGACTCCGGCGACGTGTACCTGAAGTCCGAGGGTTCCTGGAACCAGACGGGCAATATCAAGGGGCCGCAAGGCGAGCAAGGGCCACAGGGCGAACCCGGCCAGGATGCGACCGTCCCCGTCGGCACCATCGCGGACTTCGCCGGCCCGGCTGAGTCGATACCCGAAAAGTGGATGCCCTGCCGCGGCCAGGCGCTGAGCAGCGGCGACTACGCCGACCTCTGGAACGCCATCGGCGGCACCTGGGGCGGCGACGGCGACCCGTACTTCAACCTCCCGAACCTACGGAACCGCATCCGCTGGGGCGAAAACGACTGCGCCGACGACGGCGAATTACGCAGCGTCGGCTGCACCGGCGGGGCCGAGACGGCCGTGCTCAGCGAGTGCAACCTGCCGGAGCACAGCCACGGCCTCTCCTACGGCGACGGCAGCACCTACGTCACGGACGTCTCGGCGTCCTGCACCAACCGGTGCGACGGGACGGACAACGGCTTCTGGTACGTCGATGGCGTCTCGCAGTGCACGGGGTCGCTCCCGTCCTCGACCGACAGCGCCGGGCAGTCGTCGCCTGACCCGGTGAGCATCCTGCCGCCGTATGCGGTGGTCATCCCCATCATCCGGGTGCTGCCATGACCGAGGCCCGCGAAATGGCAATCCGCCTTGAGGCCACGCGGGTGCTGGTCTTTGCACGGCATCCGGTGGAAGCATTTCCGTCGGTCTCCTGGGAACTGGCGGCGTGGCTGCGGCTCTTTCCGGCCGAGAACGTGATTTGCGTCAACCGGCGGGACCTCGTGGCGGCCCGCAACTGGTCGTTCCGTGAGTACGCCCTGAAGGCACCCAAGAGCATTGAGTGGTGGATATGCGTGGACCGCGACATGCGGCCGCGCGACCGGACGGCTCCGTTCCTCTGCCAGGAAGGCGACCTGGTGGGGTGCATGTACGACACGGGGCGGAACGCCTGCGCGTGGGACGACCCGGCGGCGGTGCATGGGGGCCTGTTTCGGTTCAACCGGCGGGTGGTCGAGGCCTTGGCGGACAAGGCCCCGTGGTGGGACTACGCCCGCTCGGCGGACGGGTGCACCTGGGGCTGCGAGTGCGGGAAGTTCGCGGAGAAGGTCCGCGCGGCGGGCCTGCGCGTGGCGCGGGCAGGCTGGTGCGGGCACAAGGACAAGGAGTAAGCGATGGCACTCATCGTGAAACCGGCGGACAGCACGCAGGCGGCCATAGAGCAGGTCCGTGGCCGCACGCGGTGGCTCCAGGAGACGTTGCGGTTCTACCTGGCACAGGTGCGGGACGCCTCGAAGAAGGCGGGCGGCCGGGCGGCCCTGGTGGCGGCGCTGGGGGCCGATGGGCCGGAACTGGAGGCCGTCATCGGCAAGGTCAAGGCCGTTCTCCGCACGCTTGACCCGACGGACACGGCGGATGCGTAGGCAGAGCCACAGGAGGGACAGGCAATGGCTGTCAAGCTTGGCATCGACGGGAAACTCTACTACTGTGCCGCCGGCATCGGCGGAACGCCGGAGTGGACGGAAGTCACCGCCGCCAAGGACGTCACCTGCACCATCAACAAGGGCGAGGCCGACGTCTCGACACGCGGCGGGGGCGGCTGGAAGGCGACCATCGGCGCCCTGAAGGACGCCAGCATCGAGTTCGAACTCGTGTACGACGACGCGGATGCGGCGGTGCAGGCCATTCTCGATGCCTTCCTGGCCGGCAGCATCCTTGGCCTGGCCGTGGCCAAGGGCGACATCACGGTCAACGGAACCAAGGTGTTCATGGCCGACTGCGCGGTGCTCAAGTTCGACGAGAAGGAACCGCTGGAGAACGCCATCACGATCTCCGTGACGGCGAAGCCGACGTTCTCGGCCAACCAGCCGCAGTTCGTGACCATCGGATCACCGTAGCGCACCCGCCTTCGCCGAAGGCTTCGGCGGGCAAGCCGCGGGGTAGGCAAGTGGCAAGCCGCGAGAGTCATGATCTCGCCATTGCGGGTTCGATTCCCGCCCCCGCTACCACTTTTCGGGAGGCAACATGAAAACGTTTGTGGATGCGACCGGGAAGACCTGGACCGTCACCATCAACACGAGCGCCGTCAAGCGTGCGAAGGAGACGGCGGGCGTGTACCTCGTGGACATGGTCAAGGAAGAGAGCGACCTGTACGGACGGCTGCTCCTGGACCCGGTGCTGGTGTGCGACGTGGCCTACGGCGTGTGCGAGCCCGAGGTTAAGGCCCGCAAGTTCACCCGCGACGACTTCAACGCCGTGTTGGTGGGCGACGCCATCGCCGCGGCGCGCGAGGCCATTTTGGGGGACCTCGTGGATTTTTTCCCGAACCCCATCCGGAGCATCTTCAGGAAGGCCCTGGCCGGGCCGCCGGATGGGAGGGGGCCCGCATCTGGCGGTTCCTCTGGGAACTCGCCGGCGCCGTCGGCGTCGACCCCGGCGACCTGACCCTGCGGGAACTGGTGTGGATGGCCGAGGCCCGGAGCCGCGCCGCGTGGGCGCACACGTCGTCGGTCCTGGCGCTGCTGGCCAACGTAAACCGGGACCCGAAGAAGCACGGGCCGTTTAAGCCCGCCGACTTCGACCCGCACAAGCGAAACGAGAAGGACCTCGTAATACCGCACTGCGATATTGAGGTCCTGAAACAGGTCTTCATTGACGGAAAAGGAGGTTCGCCGTGACGCATCGCACACTGATGGTCTGCCTCATCACTGTTCTGGCCGTCGCCGTCGTTCTCGCCTCCGGCTACATCGCCGGGTGCCACAAGCCCGCGTTGCCGGCGCAGCCCCTGCGCCTTGTCGAGACGGCCGCCAAGGCGGGTGACGCCGGAGCGGCGATCGCGCGGGCCGCAGACACCGCGGCCCAGAACCTCGACGGCGCCGCCGTGAAGGTCAACGAAGTGGCCGGCGTCGTCGGTGCCCAGGCCCAGACCCTGCGCGAGGCAACGCCTGTAGCTGAACCGGTCGCCAAGGTCCTCGATGCCCAGGCAGATGTTCTCCAGTCGGACGTGACGCCGAAACTCCATGTCGCCCGCGAGGCCGTCGCGGAAATCTCCCGCGAATCCAAGGTCGTCGTGCAGGTGGTCGTGCCGGAACTTCGCCAGGCTGATGCCGCCGCCCAGGCCCTCGCCAAAGACCGCGACGCCTGGCAGGCCAAGGCCGCTGCCGCCGAAAAACGCATCGCGGAAGAGCGGGCCAAGGCCGACGGCGCTGTGCGGGCGGTCCTCAAGTGGCTCATCGTCGCCGGCGTCGGCGTCCTGGCGGTCGGGGTGTTTCTTGCGCTCAAGGTGGACATGAAGGCGGGCCTGGCGGTCTCGGCCGGGGCGCTGCTCCTCATCGGCGCGGCCACGCTGGTGCATCAGTACCTTGAGTGGATCGCCATTGGTGCCGCTGTCCTGATCGCCGCCGCCATCGGCGGCATCGCGTGGATGCTCTGGCGCAGCCGCCAGGCGTTCTTCCAGACGGGCAACCTCGTTGAGGCGATCAAGCAGCAGATGGACCCGGAGAGCCTCAAGGCCGTGTTCGGCGACGGGGCCGTGCCGGGCCTCGTGCACCAGATCGTCGATGATGCGCAGTCGGCCCTCTACAAACTCGGCGTCCGGACGGGCGTTATCAAGACCAAGGCACCGGAGGCGGCGGTGGCGCCAGCGGCCCCCTCGACCCAGGCGGTGGCGACGCCAGCCGTCCCCGCGCTGGCAGGCGGGTAATCGCATGGCCCTCAAGTTCGCAGTCAAGCAGTGGTTCTTCAGCGAGAAGATCGTCCGGGCGATGGTGGACCAGAAGACCGGCCGCGCGCTCGCTGCGGCCGGTCAGTGGATTCGCAACGCCGCCAAGTGGAGCATGGCAGAGCGGGCGAACCCCGACCTCCACTCGCCGCCGGGCACGCCGCCGTACGCGCACCCCAAGACCGGCAAGGCCCTGAAGAAACACATCTACTACCACTATTCGCCGACGCTGCGGACTGTGGTCGTGGGGCCGGTGCCCCTGGGCTACGTCGGCGACGTGCCGCGCGTCCACGAGTTCGGCTTTGTGGGCACGCGGCGGCTCAGGAACCGCCGGCGTCGCATCCGTAAACTCGGGGGCGTGGGCGAGATTCGCCTCGTGACGACCGCCAGGACCGTCATGGCCGATTCGCCCACAGGCCGCGACGCTGTGGCCCTCCAGGACACCAGCACCAAGGCCGTGTACGCGCACCTCCGGACGCCCGCTCAAGTGCGGCGGTCGAACGAACTCAACGAGGTGCTGTACGGCCCCCTGTGGATGCTGAAGCCCATGAACTTCCCGCCGCGGCCGTACATGCGGCCTGCCCTGGCGTCGGCCAAGCCGATGCTGCCGAAGTTCTGGGCCACGTCTGTGGCGGCCCCGGCGGCCGCGTAAGGAGGCTCCCGTGCCCGATGCCGGCGCAATCAGGATGGGCGGGGCCTACGTCGAGATCTCCGCCGACGATACGCCCATGCTGCGCCGCCTGCGCGAAAGCCAAGCCCGCCTCCGCCAGTGGGTCGCGGAGAACAGCGGGCCCGCACTCACGCGCGGCACGGAGGCGTCGGTCCTGGCCCAGGGGCGCGAGGGGGGCGGGTTCCTCTCCGGCGGTTTCAAGGGCATGCAGATCGCCGAGACGGGCCTTAAATTCGCCACGGCCATCGCCGCCACGAAGGTTGCCATCAAGGATGTCCAGATGTTCGCGGCGCTCTTCCAGGGGAACATGGAGGGCGCCCGCAAGGCGGCCGAGGAACTCCCCTTCGGCCTCGGGGAGATCGTGAAGGAACTCTCCGGGCCGGTCGATGCCGCGGCCAAGTGGTTTATCTTCCGGCTGAAGGGCCTCGACACCGACGATAGCGCCGACCGTGCAGCCGCCGCTCGTGCCAAGCGCGACCGCGACGAGGGCGTGGCGGCCTGGAACCGGTACGTCAATGCCGTTCATTCCGTGGACCGGGCCCTTGCGCAGGCCACCATGTCCGCCGAGGAGTTTGCACGGTACGAGGTTGACGGCCTGCGCCTTGCGCAGACTGAGGCCGATGCCCTTCTTGCCAAGAAACTCCGCCTCATCCAGATCGAGCAGCAGCGGAAGCAGGCCGAGCAGTTCCGCGCCATGCAGGAGCGCGGCCAGAACCTTGTCAACGAAGCGATGGACGCCTACGCCCGGGCCACGATGTCTGAGCGCGAATTCCTCGCGTACCAGTCACGCCACATGCAGGTGTCGGCATCGGCGGCCCAGCAGTGGCTCTCCTGGACCCTTGCGGCCCTCGACGCCACGGAGCGCAGGCAGAAGGCCGAGAAGCAGAAGGCTTTTGAGGGCA
>VGYT01000305.1 GCA_016872895.1 Planctomycetota bacterium | reverse complement strand
CAGCGCCCAACTGCCGGGCGTGCCGAAAACCGGCACGCTTGCCCTTCAGCATCACGGGCAGCCGATGGAGTTCCGCAACATCGCCATAAAGGTGCTCGAGGCGGCCCCCGCCGCTGCGCCGAGGAAACAGGGAGAGAAATGATGCGCCTCTGCCGCCTGATCGCCCCTGCCGCGATTGCCGCGGCATGTGCGCTGTTCGCGTCGCCGGCCCTTGCGGGCGAATCCGCCCGCGCCGCGACGTCCGCGGCCGCCACCGCCCCCGCGGCCGAAAAGTCCGCCGCCCCGGCGGCCAAGACGGCCGCCGAGAAGCCCGCCCGCACCGAGCCGCCCGTCGTGCCCGCGCCGCCGCCCGGACCCGCCCCGTCCGCCGCCGGATTCTGCTTCAAGGACACTCCCGGCGAGTACCTCGACGCCTACCTCGACGGCCGCGCTGCCGCACGCTACATGTACGCAAACGATACGTCCACCCCGCAGAAGGCGCACGAGACGTACAAGCCTTTCCTGCACGTCTTCGACGCCGAGGGCAAATCGACCATCACGAAGGGCGCCGGCGGCTACTACACGCACCATCGCGGCATATTCATCGGGTGGACCAGGCTCGCGGTGGGCGGCACGCGGTGCGACATGTGGGGCATGGGCGGCGGACGGCAGGAACACAAAAAGTTCATCGCCCAGTCGGCCGGGCCGGACCAGGCCGCCGTCACCTCGCTCGTGGCGTGGAACCTGAAGGACGATAAGACCGTCATCGAAGAAGAACGCACGTTTACTTTCCACCGCCGCCCCGCCCCCACGCTCCTGCTGGTGGACGTGACGAGCAAACTTAAGGCCCTCGCCGACGACGTAATCCTCGACGGCGACCCCGAACACGCCGGCGTCCACTACCGCCCCGCCAACGAGGTTGACCGTGCGGCCACGCACTACTGCCTGCCCAGGGAAGGCGTGCCGCAAGGCATGGACGCCGCCGCCGAGTGGGGGCCGATGTCCGTCACCACGCTTGAGGGCAAACGCACGGGCGTCACCAGGATTCCCCAGGCGGACCTGCCGTGGGCGGCCATCTCGTACTCGCTCGGAGGCAAACGCTACTTCGCCCAGGAAATCAGCGCCTCGGGCAACCCGCCGGGAGGCATCTGGTCGGCCTACCGCGATTACGGGCGGTTCGGCGTGTTTCAGAAGGGCGAGATCAAGGCCGGGCAGACGCTCACCCTGCGCCACCGATTCTGGGTGGGCGCGGGCGACCCGCCCAGCCGCGCGGTGCTCCAGAAACAGTGCGACGAGTTCGCCCGCGCGCCGGCCGCCTCAGCGCCGAAGTAGTGCCGCCGCGCACAAACTCACCGGAAAGGGACCGGACAACGACCGCCGCCGCGCCGATGACTGCCGCGCCCCCCCGGCCCACCCGCCGCGCCATGGCCATGGCGCTCATTGCCGCGCTCCTGGGCTGGATGTTCGACGGGTTCGAGATGGGCCTGTTTCCGCTGGTCGCGCGGCCGGCGCTGCTGGAACTGATGGGGCCGGACGCCGCCCGGACCATCGGCACGTGGCTGTCGGCCATCCTGGCGGTGTTCCTGGTGGGCGCAGCATGCGGGGGAATCCTCTTCGGATGGCTCGGCGACCGCATCGGCCGCGTGCGGGCCATGGTCTGGAGCGTTGCCACGTACGCCGTCTTCTCCGGCCTGTGCGGCTTCGCGACGGCCCCGTGGCACCTGGCCGTGCTGCGGTTCATCGCGGCGCTGGGCATGGGCGGCGAGTGGGCCCTGGGCGTGGCCCTCGTCATGGAAATCTGGCCGGAGAAGCATCGGCCGATGCTGGCGGGGTTCATCGGCGCGGCATCGAACGTGGGGTTCCTCCTGATTGCCCTTATCGGGCTGGGCCTGGCGCAGGTCGTTACTGAACTGGGCGACTTCCTGCGGGCCGTCCGCCTGCCGCAGGAGTGGGTGGCCGCGCTCCTGGCGAACTCCGGCTGGCGGGTTCTGCTCTTCGTCGGGGCGGCGCCGGCCCTCCTTACGTTCTTCATCCGCCTCTTCGTGCCGGAATCGGAGCGGTGGAAGCACGCCGCCAGGGGCGCCCCGAAGAACCGCGTCATCGACATCTTCCGCGGCGGCCTGGCCCGGCCCGCCGCACTCGGCACGCTCCTGGCGGCCATCGCGCTTCTGGGCACGTGGGGGTCGGTCCAGTGGATACCCTCCTGGGCCGACAAGTTGACGGGCGGCGAGATGCCGACGGCCAAGTCGTTGGCCCAGGTGTGGCTCAGCCTCGGCGCGATCCTGGGATGCCTTGTCGGGGCGCCGTTTGCACAGTGGACCAGCCGGCGCATCGGGTACTTCGCCCTGTGCGCGGGGTCGCTGGTGGCGTGCCAGTACCTGTTCCGCGTGCCGATGGCGTTCGGCACGGCGTACCTGGCGTGGATTTTCGCGGTGGGCGGCCTGACGGCGGCGTTCTACGCCTGGCTGCCGCTCTACCTGCCCGAACTCTTCCCCACGCGCGTGCGGGCCACGGGCCAGGGATTCGCCTACAACACGGGGCGGGTGCTGACGGCCGTGGGCGTGCTGGTCAGCGGCCAACTGCTGAACGTCTTCGGGGAGAACTACGCCCGGATGTGCGCCGTTATCAGCCTCATCTACATCGTGGGCCTGGCCTTCATCTGGTTCTGCCCGGAGACCAAGGGCAAGCCGCTGCCGGAATGACAGCGGCAGTTCCAGGTTCCAAGTGCAGGGCGCGCGGCCGCCCAGGCGGCCGGCTGAACGTGCCGGTGCCGTTGCCGGATGCCGATTCCCGTTCGCCGCCGGCTCGCGGCTAAGCGCCGCTTCCCGCGGCTGCCCTACCTGTGGATAACTTTTTGACCGGGCCGGCGCGCCCCGAAAACGGGCTTTTTGACCCCTTCCGGAGGGGCAAAACGGCCCTGGCGCTAGCGCCAGAGGGGGTGGAGGGCCGAAATGTTAAGATGGGTAAGGCAAAATCGCGCGCTTTTTGAACGTTTTTGATCGTTTTTGACCGGAACATGGTCCGATTTTGCGCTTTTTGATCGTTTTTGGCGGCCTGTCATATTGGCACATAGCCATACTTCTTTGTGGATAACTTTTTCACGAGGCCCCGGAAGGCCGGGCGGCCGGTTTTAGACCCCCGGAAGATGGGTAAAACAGGTTGTCTGGGCGGGCCCGCCGGGGGCGGGCCCACCGCGGGCAGGTCTTCGAGTTGCCCGCCGCCGCCGGCAGTGATGAACGTGACGGCCCGCCCGCGCGGATACGTTAAAAGGGCCCGCCGCCTTGCCCCGGCGGCAAATCCGTGGTATATTCTCTTGACGGCAATAGTTCACAGGCGTTAAGATTTCAAAAGAGGAACTGAATAACGCCGGCGGCGGGGCGTCCGAGAGAATGAGAGGGGCGCCCGGCTTCGCCCGGGCGAAGCCCCGCCGCGCCGGGGCAAGGCGCGGCGGCCCGGCACGGCGGGTTCTTTGGGAGACGAGCCATGAAACTCGCGGCGAAAATCGCAGTTCTGGCGGCCCTGGCCGCGCTGGCGGCAGCCGCGCCCGCCCAGGCGGGCGGGTTCGTGTACTGGAGCACCACGGACTACACCCCCGCGGCGGCGTACGCGCCCCGGGTCGTGACGACGCCGGTCGCGGTCGTCCCGTCGGTCGCCTATTCCTATTATGGCAGTTACGGCAGCCGCATCTCCACCTACGGGTACAGCGCCGGCTACCGCGACGGGTACGCGACGGGATACACGCACGGCTTCTCGGCGGGGATCGGCTCCGGCGCGTACACGTCGTACATGCCGACGTACGTGCCGACGTACACGCCGGTGTACACACCCATGTACACGCCGGCGTACACGTCCATGTACAGGCCCGTGCACACATACTCTCCGGTGCGGGTAATCACGACCGGCTCGCGATTCATATCGCGGCCGTTCGGCTCCGCGCACTTCCGGCGGCACTGAACGAAGTCGCCGACGCGCCATAGCCGCCAGGGCGACGGCGCGCGGCTGACCAGGAGGCGGCGGTTCGGCCCGGTGAGCAGGCCCGCCCGAGGGGCGGGTCCTGCTCTTTTTCTGCGCCGACGGGTGCGTCCATATCGTGCGGCCCGACATTTTCCTGCCCGCGGCCCGAACGACCCGCTCGAACGCGCGGAAGCGGCGTTGGGGGCAAGAGGGCATGTTAAGAGGGGAAGCATGGGCAATCTGCGTAATATCCGACGTTTGACAGACGGAATAGACGATAAAGTTTAACAGAAAATCCGGCCGCAAACGGCCAAGTGGATTTGACTAATCCGATTTGTGCGTTACACTATGATTGTGTGGAGGCTGTCTGCGGGGATAGCCTTCCAGGAGGGCCTTTCTAGGCAGGCCCATTTCGCAGCAGAATTGTGCCCCTGCCGGTTCCGCTGTCTTGGCAGTTGGGGTGAAGGGAGGCCTGCCAGGCGCGGATCGCCGACGCTAAGGGGCGCTCGCTCACGGGCGGCAGCAGGGCCGGTGCGGCGAGTCGGGGGAAAGTCGGTCTAAGGAGGGGCATCATGCGGATATGCACGCTTTGGCTGGCAGGGGCTGCCGCGCTCCTGATGGCAACAGGGTCTGCCTGGGCCGCGCCGATAGTTGACGGCATAGTGCTGCCGGCCGAATACGCCACGAGCCTGGCCGACGCAACCGGCGAGCCGGGCGTGGACAACCCCGGCCTTGACATCAACACCCTTGAATACGATTCGGACGCCTCGTGGCACTACTTCGCCCTCACGGTGGTCGGGCCGCCGTATGACACCGACGGCGGCGCAACCAGCAGGCGCCGGCAAACCGACTTGTGGACCATCATGTACGCCGATTCCGCCGGCACGACCCCCGCGTATCTTCTTGACGTCCTGACCGGGACCGGCGGGACGATCCTGAGCGTAACACTTGACCAGTACGTGGGCGGCACGTGGGTTCCCGTGGCGCTTGCGCCGGCCGACTTCCAGGTGAGCGTAGGAACGGCCCTTGAAGTGGCGATTGCGAAGACGAAGATGGCGCTGATCAGCAACCCCTACGTATTCGGGCAGTTGGACGACACCGGCAGCGCCGCGGACGACCAGGTCGAGGGCGTCGTGCCGGAACCGGCGACGCTGGCCCTGCTGGGGCTTGGCGCGGCGGCGGCCCTGGCCTCGCGGCGGCGGAAATAGCGCAACAGCGCCGCCGTGCGCAGGGGGCCTGCCGGCGGCGGACGCGGTTTTTCGGGCATGGTTGAAAGCCCCCGGCACCGCCGGGGGATGATCGGCCCGCACCATCCATCCCCACGCGGTGCGTGGGGCTTGTTTGAAGCGTGCGGTTTTCGGCGCGTTTTTGGGCGTGGTTGAAAGCCCCCGGCACCGCCGGGGGATGATCGGCCCGCCCCATCCATCCCC
>VGYT01000304.1 GCA_016872895.1 Planctomycetota bacterium | reverse complement strand
AACCGCCCTCGAGGGAATCGGCGTCCATCGCCTTCCAGAAGTTCATGCGGACCGTCGTGCCGTAGAGGCAGACGTGGGGCTGATCGATTTCGACGTTGCGCTTCGGGTCGGCGTAGGCCTTGGAGCGGAAGACGCTGCCGGCCTTGCTGTAGAACTTCAGCAGCACACTCGCGATGTTGTAAAGGTGCGGGCTTCGGCCGCTGCCGGCGTTGACGCTGTGCATGAGGCGCCCGAACTCGTCGAGTTGGAAGAGAATGGGGTTCTGTTCGACGACGGCGGCGATAAGCCCGGAGTCGCTGGCGAAGTCCTCCGGGCCGCACATCCGGGCGATGCCGGCGTGGGCAAACATCTTCCGGATGGTCTCGCGGGTGGCCTCTTTGCCGCCGCCGCTCGGACTGATACCGACGGTGTAGATGTTCGTGCGAAGGCCGGAGGCGTCCTGGACCTTGTGGCCCAGGATGGCGCCGCTGGCGGAGATAAACGAGCCGAGGAAGAGGACGGGCTGGACCTCGACGGCGCTGGCCATGTAGTAGTCCATCGCCCGCTTTACGATATCGGGGGCCCGGTCGATGAGGTCAGTGGGGAACGGGCCAGGGCTCGTCGGCGCTGGCGGGCCGGGCGCATCCGGCTCTTCGGCGCCGGGTCCGACGAAGGCGCTGAGGTCCACATCGGGGCCTTCAGCATCGAGGTCTACGGTCGGCGCTCTGGCTTTCGCAAGGGTGCGGGCGATGTAGTCGGCCCTGAGGGCCTTCTCGGGCCTGCGGCCGTGGTGACGCCTCGCGGCAATGATCAGGTCGGCGACTTCCTGGTCTGTCCATCCCAGCCGGGCGGCGATGGAGGCGAGGGCCAGGTCGTAACCGCTCTGAGACTGGTCCGCCACGTCAGGCCTGCTGCGGTTCCATGTATCGCGGAACCTGGGGCTGTTTGCTGCCGCCTCCATCATCTTGTCGAGCGGCGGGTGCGCATCGGCCTTCAGCGTCAGCGCCCCGACCTGGACCGGCGCGATCGGCGCAGGCTCGTCCACCAGGTACGGCTCGAAGTCGGACGGGTTGTAACGCAGGTCGGGGCTGGAATCGATGATACGGACCTCGGCCGGCGGCTTGGACTTGTGGTTCAGCGTCCCTGGCAACCGCAGCACACGAGCGAGGTCTCCGAGGTTCTCAAGGTCCCAGCCCAGCGACTTGGCCGCTGCGCAGACGGCGGCATGCCAGCCTTTCGTCAGCCGGGCCGCGTCGGCACGCTCGGAGGCGCTGTCGAAGACCCAGGGTTCCTTCAGCAGCCAGTAGGCGTGCACGCCGAAGCCGCTGTGGACGAGCATGGAAGGCGCCAGGGGCAACTTCGCCAGGAGACGCCATACGTCCTCGATACTGGCCGGCAACCTCTTTCCTTCGTGGGCTGGGCTTGCCAGGTCGATGTCGGCCCAAAGCGCCCCGATGGCGGCGACGTCCTCGGCCTTGCCGCGCCCGGGCGGCGTACCTTTGACCAGGCCCAGGCCGAAGTAGACGTCCCGGGCGGGCGCCACTGCTCGGGCATGTAGCGCCGCCGAAGCGGCGTCGGCGAAAAACTCGGCCCGCAGGTCAGGCGCGGTGAAGATGCAGAGGCGGCGCTCCGGGGTCAGGGCATCGCTGAAGATGGTCTCGATGAACTGCTCCACCATCACCTCCCGACCGGCGGCTGCTGGGGGCCTACGTCAGACGTCGTTGGGACCGATGTCACGTGCCTGATCGCCCTGGCCGATGCGCACGAGCGGCAGGTCAACAGGTTTCGCCAGGGCACGCGCCACGCGGCGCAGGACGAGGTAGCCGATGAGGTCCAGTTCCGTGTCGTCGCTGCCGTACTCGCTGCCGCGCGCGATGCGGGAGAGTTTGTCGTCGATGCGGACGTTCAGTTGCTCGACGGGGTCGGCCCGCGAGAAGATGCGCAGGGGGGCAAACGCCGACGCACCGTACGCCGCGTTCTTGGCAATCAAGATGGCCTTGAGCGCATCACACTCGTCTGAGATTTGCTTGGCGTAATCGTTCATGCGACGTGCCTCCAATTCCGGCGACGAATGATCATTCCGATGGCTGGTTGCGAGACCCCGAAACGCGCGGCCAGTTCGTATTGGTTGGCGGCCCCGACAGCGTATAGGTGGCGAATCTCCCTGACGGCCTCCGCTGTCAGTTTGGCTGCACCACTGACTTCGCCACGGGGGACTCGCTCTGGGTGAATAATGGCACCTCCGCGTTTTTTGAGGGCCATATCCGTGCTGTTATCTTGCTTGGTACCCAAGAACAAGTGATCGGGCCGCACGCACCTTGGGTTGTCGCAGTGGTGGCACACGCAAAGCCCTTGGGGAATTGGTCCATTCGCCCATGTCCATGACACGCGGTGGGCCTTGTAGAGAACGGTGGCGATTCGCACCACGCCATGACCAAAGTTCCCGGTCGAGCCTGTCCAATTCCAGCAATCGCCGGACTTGTCGACTTTGGCCCAGAAGCGTTTTTCCGTGTGAATCGTCTGTCCATCGGATCGTACAACCGCGCGGGGGATCTCGTCGCAGACCTGCGCGATCGCTGCTTGGACATCGGTGGTCTTCATGATGATTTCCTTGCTCAGAACGGGACGGCCTCTTCGTCGAGGTCTAGGTCGTCAGCGGGTTCGGCGGCGGATTCGGGCGCAAACGGGGCGTCGGGCGGCGGCTCGTCGGCAAAGCGGTAGCCGACAATCTGGTCATACTTCTCGCCGGCCGCGCACTTGATGGTGATGGCGACGGGTTCGGCAAGATTTCCGGCGCTGGCGACCGCAACAGCGTCGGCGGCCGTGTCTGGGACCGGCTGATCGGTGCGCCGCCGCCACCACGATTCCGCCTTCGCGCGCGGCCAGCCGGTGTGCTCGAAGCAAATCCATTCGCTCCGCCAGATGCTCCAGCCAATGCGGTACTGGACGCGCATCGTCTTCGGGGCATCGGGCGGCGCATCGCGCTTCGTGTGGACGCTGTAGGAGACCTCGCGGACCGGGTACTCGTTCGTGATGGCCTGTGGGGACAAGATGGCGGCGTTCGACGCCTTGGCCTCGTGCTGGCGCACCTGGCGCTCGGGGAACTCGTGGCCGCACTCGGGGCAGACCGCGTACCCGGCAGCGATGACGGCGTGGCAGTCGGGGCACTCCTTGGCCGGGGCCTCGCCGTCGCCGGCGCCCGGCTCGGTGATCCTGATGGCGTCGACAGGCCCGTGCCTCAAGACGTTGCCGCCGAAGTCGAGGACCAGGCAGTCGGCCTTGCCAGGATGGGGGCGGAAACCCCTCCCGACCATCTGGTAGTAGAGGCCCGGCGAGAGCGTGGGCCGCAGCATGGCGATGCAGTCGACGTTCGGGGCGTCGAAGCCCATCGTCAGAACGTTCACGTTCGCCAGGTACGGCAGGCGCCCCTCGCGGAACTCGCGGATGGTCGTGTCGCGCTCCGCCGTCGGCGTGTCGCCGCAGATGAATCCGCAGCGGACACCGTGGTCCCCCTGGAGGACGCGCTGGACGTGCAGGCCATGCTGGATGCCGCTCGCGAAGATAAGGCACGCCCTGCGACCCTTGGTGTGCTCGATAATCTCGGCGCAGGCGCTACGCACCAGGCGGTCGGTGTCCATCATGGCCTCGACCTCGCCCGCGACGTACTCACCCCCACGGATGTGCAGGCTGGACCAGTCACCTTTCTCGCTGCCGGCTTTCGTGCGCAGGGGGCACAGGTACCCCTGCACGATGAGTTCCCGAATGCCAATCTCGTAGCAGACGGCGTTCAGGAAGTGGTCGGGCGTGCAGATAGAGCCGCTCGACATTCGGTACGGCGTCGCGGTAAAGCCGATGGTCCGCACGTGGGGATTCACGACCTTGGCCTCGGCCAGGAACTGCCGGTACATCCCGTCCCCTTCGGGGGGGATCATGTGCGCTTCGTCGATGATCACGAGGTCGAAGGCATCGAGGTCGCACGCCCGCTTCCAGACCGACTGGATGCCAGCGACGGTAACCGCGTACCCGGTGTCCCGTCGGCGCAGGCCCGCCGAATAGATGCCCATCGGCAGGTCCGGCGCGAGGCGCGAGAGCATGCCCGCTGTCTGCTCGAGCAATTCCTTGACGTGGGCCAGCACCAGGACGCGGCCGTTCCACTGCTGGACCGCGTCCCGGCAGATGGTCGCCATCACTGGAGTCTTACCGCCACCCGTCGGGATCACGACGCACGGATTGTCGTCGTGATCCCGCAGGTGACGGTAGACGGCGTCCACGGCCTCGCGCTGGTACGGGCGAAGAATCACGCGTGCCTTACTCCTCCTTCGCCTCGCCCGGCAGCGGGAACAGTTCCGTCGTGCTTGAGTACAGCTTCAGGAGGGGCCGGCCTTCGAGGAACGCCGCGAGGGCGCGCTCGATCTTCCCGTAGTGCTCGCGCAGGGCCTGAGGCCTGTTATAGGCGCGCCGGGCGTTCACGAGGAAGTCCCGCAACATGACGATCGGCTTGTCGCGGTCGCCGGCGCCCATGCCCGTCCTGAGGACGTCGCAGAAGTGGGTGAGGGCCGCCACGTCGGCGGTGTAGTACGCGCGGGCGACCACGCCGCGGGTGGTGCCCGTGGCCACGCCCCGGACGTGGCTCGACGGCGAGAGGTTCTCCAGGGCGAAGTCCAGGGCCGCCCGGTGCCGCTCCAGGAGGTCCGCCTCTTCGCTGACCGTCAGACGCGTGCAGGGCTTCAGGCCCCAGACCAGCGTCCGCAGGGCCGCCAGGCGGCCCTTGTCGACCGTGCCGACGCGGCCGGTGAGGGTCAGCACGTCGGCATCGCTGCGGGGCGTGCCCGTATCGATGTACTCGAGGTTCTCGGCCGGCTCGTTGAAGAAGACCCGCATGCGGACTGTCAAGCCCGACAGGACGACCGCCCACAGCCGGTGCTGCCCGTCGATGAGGACGCTGCCGGGATCAAACGCCACGCCCTGGTGCGTCAGGTGCCAGCGTCCGGCCTTCATGTCGCGGACCATCCGGTCCACGCGGGCGTTATTGAGTTTGCGGTTGTGGATGTTGCCGCTGAGCCACCGTTCGGCCAACTCGGGGCCTACGTCCATCACGAGGCTGTACGGTTCACGGATTTCAGGCTGAGGGGCGCCGATCATTGAGACTCTCCTTTCAGAATCTGGGTCAGTTCCTCCACGAGCGCCGTGAGGAACGGTTTGTCGAACAGGGCCACCAGGCCCCGCGCAGCCGCCTTCGGGTCGTGCGGGACGTTCATGGCGGTCATCGGGAACGGTTTGCTGTAGCCGCGGACGGGCTTGAAGGCGTGCGGTGAGACGCCGCCCCACTTGCGGCGGCGCTTGGCGGATGTGCCGGGGCTCTTGCCGATCTTGGCGGTGTTCTGC
>VGYT01000303.1 GCA_016872895.1 Planctomycetota bacterium | reverse complement strand
GGAGGCCTCGCCCGCCGACGTGCCCGCCAGGCCGGCACAGCCGCGCAAGGTCATAGTCTGGGGCCGCCTGGCGGCGCACGAACCGAACGCCACCGCCGCCAAGACGATGGAAATCCTCGGCAAGAAATCCGGCGCCTTTGCCGCGACCGTCAGCGAGGACCCCGCTGCTCTCCTGCCCGACGCCCTCAAGACCTTCGACGCCATCGTTATGAACAACGTGCACCAGCCGGACCCGTTCCTGCCGGCCGACCTGAAGACCCGCCCCGCCGCCGAGCAGGAGTCGCTCCAGAAACAGAAGGAGGCCATCCAGAAGGCCGTCCTCGACTTCGTCTCCGGCGGCAAGGGCGTCGCCGGCATCCATGCGGCCACGGCGGCCTTCCAGAAGTGGACCGAGTACGGCGAGATGATCGGCGGCTACTACGGCGGCCACATCTTCCAGGACGTGCCCGTCAAGGTCGAGGAACCCGGCCACCCCCTCTGCGCCATGTTCCCCGCCGCCGGGTTCCGCATCAATGATGAAATCTACATTCCCCGCGACCCGTACTCGCGGGCGAAGGTGCGGGTCCTCCTCAGCCTCGACCTCTCGAAAATGGACGACCCCGCCAAGCGGCCCGACAAGGATTACGCCATCTCCTGGGTCCGCGAGTACGGCAGGGGCCGCGCCTTCTACTGCTCTCTAGGCCACGCCGCCGCCACGTACTGGAACCCCGCGGTCCTCAAGCACCTGGTCGCGGGAATCCAGTTCGCCATCGGCGACCTGAAGGCCGACGCCGCGCCCCGGCCCGCCCCGGCGGCCCCCGCTCGATGAGCGCCACCAGTCCGGCGGCTCCCGCGCGCCGTGGCGCGGCCGGCCTACCGCGCGGCGCGCAGGAGGTCGTTCGGCCCCTCGGGCGCCAGGTACTGCGGCGCATCGGTCAGCGTCACGCGCAGGCCGGCCGCGTCGGCCGCGAGCGGCGCGAGCGCTTCGCCCAGGTGGCCGACCGCCTTGAACCGCCCTCGGCTGGCGGGAATGACCACCTCTCGCGGCTGCTCGGCCGCGGTCCAGGCGGCCAGGCGCACGTCCTTTTCTCGCGCAAAGAGAAGGACGTAATCGTCCGGCCCGCCTGCCGCAAGGCGCTTGCTGAAAGCGAGGCCGCGCAACTCGCCGGCCAGCGCCCGCGCCGCCTTGTACGCGGGCTTCGGGTCGTACACCGGCTCGCGCCCGGCGAAGTACGGATTGGCGACCGTGCCGAAGTTGTGCTCCGCCTCCTTGGGGTCCTTGCCGTCGTCGTGCCAGTCGTACCAGATGGATATGGGGACATTGTTTGAGATATTGACAAGCCACTGCCGGGGCAGGTACTTGCCCTGCTTCTCGGCGCTGAAGTTCTTCCAGGCGCATGAGTAGCCCCACTCGCCGGAATAGATGGGAACGTACTTGCCCTTGGGTGCGTACTGGTCGATGAGGCCGCGCAGGCGCGCGTACTCGGCCGCGGCCGTCTCCGGCGGCTTCTGCCGGTACGGGTGCACCGACACCGCCGACCAGTATTCCAGCAGGCCCGCCTTGAAGCACGCCTCAAGGAACGCAAAATCGATCTGCGACGTGGCCGGGCCGATGTACGCTTCCCCCGGCGCGGCGGCGCGCAGGGCCTTGCCCACCTCCAGCGCCAGCAGAACGTAGTCCTCGACCTTCGGCTGCGGCTTCCAGAACTTGATGTTCGGCTCGTTGTACATTTCCCACAGTATTCCGCGGCCCTTGAACCGCTGGGCGGCGGCCGCGGCCCAGCGGGCGAACGCCTGCCGCCCCTCGTCCGTGCACGGCGAGGCGCCCCCGTCGTAGTGCCGGTTCGAGTAGTCCAGGATAAAGAGGGCCCGGATGCCGTGCGGCTCCAGGGCCGCAAGGAGCCGGTCGTAGGCGCTGAAGTCGTACTTGCCCTTCTCGCGCTCCGTGCCGCCCCAGCCGAGGTCCATGCGGACGATGCGGAAGCCCCCCTCCGCCAGCATCTTCATCTCGCCCGCCTTCGGGTCCGTGAAGTGGATGTTCACGCCCAGCCCCTCCGGCACGGGCGGAAGCGCGGGCGGCGGGGCCGCGCCGATAACGGCGCCCGCCGCCAGGCCCCAGGCGGCGCAGATCGCAACGATACGTGATATCATCATGTCACCTCCTTTAGTCGCTCGGCGGGTCTCCCGACCCGCCGAGCAAACCCGGCAGAGGCTGCACGGCGTCAATCTCTATCACCGCCGGCCCGGCGCCCGTCGAAAAGAACCTCGCCCGCCCGGCCGCGGCGGGGAACGCCTCGCGGTAGCGCGCGGCCCAGGCGCCCAGGAGCGAGTCGGCCCCGCCCCGGCTCACCAGCGCCCACACGCTGCCGCCGAAGCCGGCGCCGAAGGCCGATGCGCCTACAGCCCCCAACTCGCGGGCGCTGCGCGCAAGGAAAATCGTCTCCGGCGCCTGGTTCCCCAGGAGCGTCTCGGCCAAACGCTGCGAACGGTCGGCGAGACGGCCGAAATCGACCGGGCGGCCGTCCGCAAGGGCATCCCCGGCGGCCGGGATGATTTCTTCGCTCTCGGCCAGGAAATGCTCGAATCGTACCGCAAGTTCCCGCGGCGAAAAAGGCCCGCCGGGCGGCGCGGCGGAAAGAACCGCACGCAGACGCGCGGCCGCCCCCTCCCCCGACCGCAGCGCCGCCGCCATGTGCGCGTCCTGACGGCCGGTGGCGCCGCACCACATCCGGGCCGCCTCCGCCGCCAGCCGCGACGCACGGTTATACTTCTCCATCGCGCCGCCCGTCTTCTCGGCCGCGACGCCGCTTGAAGCGACGGCGAAGATGTGTCCGTCCGGCACGGCGATGCCCCGCTCCAGCCGCACCGGGCAGTACGAGTACTGGCTCAGCATGTCCGCCCGCGAGCAGAGCATGGCCACGTGGTCCTCGCTGCCGCCGAAGGTGCCGACCCCGCGGTCGCCCGCCAGGGCGCGGAACGTCTGGCCGTTCTCGACGCAGCCGAGGTACTCGGCCAGGTCCTCGGCGCCGGCGATGTTCGCCTGGAACTCGCGGCGTTCGCGCAGCCGGTTCGCAGCCGCAAGCGCCAGGAAAAACGCAACCACCAGGGCGCTGGAACTGCTCATCCCGGCAGCGGGCGGCAGGTCGCCGGAGAAGGCGATGTCGGCGCCGCAGAGGCCCCCCGGAAAGTCCTGCGCCATCCGCCGCGCGACTGTCTCCGCATAGTTCGACCAGTGCCCAACCGCCGGGGCGAGGTCGGCGCCGATGCGGAACTCACGCTCGTCCGCCAAGTCCAGCGCGCGGGCACGGACGAGCGGCTCCTCGCGCGGGGCAGCCACGAGGCAGATGCCCCGCTCGATAGCCGCCACGATGCTCCGGCCGCCCGCGTAGTCGGTATGCTTGCCGAGGACTTCGATGCGGCCGGGGACGAAGAAAGCATGGGCTCCGGCGTCCCGGCCAGCGCCGCTGCGCCGGCCGCCCCCGGCGGCGAGGGCCTCGGCGCAGCGGGCAAACAACTCGGCCTTCGCACGAGCCGCCGCATCCGACAGCCCTGCCGCCGCAAGGCGCCGGGCCACGGACGCCCGGTCCGTCAAGGCCGACAGTGTAACGGCGGCGCTGGCCACGCGGGTCCCTTCCCTATGCGGCCCATTCTGGCGGACTCGGCGCAGGTGTCAATACTGTTGCGGCGGAGGCCGCGGACAGGTAAAAGGGGCCTTCGGCGGAGAGCCTTGCGCCGCATGGTCGCGGCGTGCGGCCCCCTAACCGGCGCCTCTCCCGCGACGGGGAGAGGAGTGAACGTCGGCACATCCAACACGTGCCGGCGGCGCAAGCGCAGCACGCAGGGAGGCATCTTATGAGCGGCGCCCGTCTTACTCGACGCACGTTCCTGGCCGCCGGCGCGGCGCTGGCGGCGCCGTACGTCGTGCCGTCGTCCGTCCTGGGCGCCCTTGCGCCCAGCAATCGCATTACCCTGGGCTGCATCGGCACGGGCAATCAGGGTGTGAACGACATGCGCGGGTTCCTCCAGAACGAAGACGCACAGGTGCTGGCCGTCTGCGACGTGAACACCGCCAGTTACGGCTACAAGACGGCCGAGCAGTTCCTGGGGCGCGAACCGGCCCGCGGCATTGTTGACAGTTTCTACGCCGGCCGGTCGCCCACGGGCCGGTACCGGGGCTGCGGCGCGTACACCGATTTCCGCGACGTTCTGGCGCGGCCGGACATCGACGCCGTGGTCATCGTCGTGCCCGACCACTGGCACGCCGTCATGAGCGTCATGGCCGCCCGGGCGGGCAAAGACATCTACTGCGAGAAGCCGCTCAGTTTGACGGTGGCCGACGGGCGCGCCATGGTCGAGGCGGTGCGGCGGACGGGCGTGGTGCTCCAGGTGGGCAGCCACGAGCGATCCAAGCGCGTTACGCGGTTCGCCTGCGAACTGGTGCGCAACGGGCGCATCGGGCGCCTGCGGCGCATGCTGGCCATCGTCGGGCCGCACAACAAGACCGCCCCCCCCGGCGCCTGGGCGCCGGCGCCCGTGCCGGAAGGCTTCGACTACGAGATGTGGCTGGGGCCCGCGCCGTGGGCGCCGTATCACCCCGACAGATGCTTATATAACTTCCGATTTATCCTCGACTACTCCGGCGGCCAGGCGACCAACTACGGGGCGCACTCGCTCGACATGGCGCAGTGGGGCGCCGGCAGGGAGCACACAGCGCCCGTCGAGTTCGAGGACGCCGGGTCCGTGTTCCCGCGCGACGGCCTCTTCGACGCGCCCACCTTCATCCATTTCAAGGCCCGCTACGCCGACGGCCTGGAACTGGAGTGCCTCACGCGCGACGACAACGTGGCCTGCCGCTTCGAGGGCACCGACGGCTGGGTCGAGACCGGCTACAAGGGGTTCTTCACCGACCCGCCGGCGCTCAAGACCAGCGTCATCGGCCCCAACGAAATCCACCTCTACGAGAGCAACGACCATTACCGCAATTTCCTGGACTGCGTAAAGACGCGCCTCGAACCGGCCGCGCCGGTCCAGGTCGGCCACCGCTCCGCCACCGTCTGCCACCTGGGCAACATCGCCATGCTTCTGAAGCGCCCGCTGCGGTGGGACCCCGAGCGGGAGGAGTTCCCCGGCGACGACGAGGCGAACCGGATGCTGTCGCGCGCCAGGCGCGCACCGTGGCACCTGTGATAAATGCGGATCGCGGATTGCGATTTGCGGATTGAGCAGCACAGGCCGCCGTCATGTACGGTTGGCCGCGACCCGCAGCACGTTTAGAAGCTGTTTCACAACCCCGGAGATTGCCGATGAAGGTAACAGTTCAACCTGGCATACGGGAGCCAAGCCATGGCCAAGGAACTGTTACCCGATGACCTCTGGGCCGAAATCGAGCCCTTGTTGCC
>VGYT01000302.1 GCA_016872895.1 Planctomycetota bacterium | reverse complement strand
AACGTTGACCGCGCAGCCGCCGGCAGCGACCGCACCATAACGTTCTCCAGCCTGACCACCGAGAGCGTGTTGACGCTGACCATATCGGGCGCACACGGCTACAGCCTTGCCATCAGCGGCGCGGCGGGGTTTACGAACCTGCCCGCTGGCGGCACGGTAACCGTCAACACGGCGGGGGCCGACGTCAAGTTCTCGGGCGGCGTGACGCTGGGCGTGGGCACTCTGGCCAAGACGGGGCCGAACACGTTGACCCTTCAGGGCACGCAGACCTACGGCGCGGGCACGGGCCTGCGCGTCAGCCAGGGCGCGCTCGTCCTGGCGAACGACGCCGGCTCGGCTTCCAAGTACAACCTGTCGGTGACGGCCGGCAACACGGGCCAGGTGCAGTTCGGCGCCACGCAGCACTTGGCGGCGCTGAACCTGGACGCCGGCTCGGCCGCGCTGATGCCCGGCGGCAGCAAGGTTCTCCTCACGAAGGGCCTCAGCCTCGATGCCACGGATTCGCGCCTGGACCTTGCGGATGGCGCCATGGTCCTGGTCTACACCGGCTCCAGCCCGCTGGCGCAGATTCAGGGATGGGTGGCGTCGGGCGCCAACTTCAGCAGCGGGTTCTGGAACGGTTACGGCATCACGTCCACCACGGCCGCTGCCGACCCGGACTACCTGCACGCCGTCGGGGTGATGGCCAACGATTACGGGGGAGCGCCCATTTACACCCAGTTCCACGGTGTGGCGGTTGACGCAACCTCAATTCTTCTTGCGCTGACTTATTTCGGCGATGCGGACTTGGATGGCGACGTCACGCCGCTGGACTATAATCTCATCGACACCAATTGGAACACCGGTGGAACCCTCGGCGGCTGGGTCAATGGTGATTTCGACTACGATGGCGCCCTGACGCCATTGGACTACAACCTGATAGACACAGTGTATAACGTGCTGCACGGCGGGGGAGGCGCGGGGAGCCTCCACGGCCTCATCGCACAGGAGAGTGGGTGGCCGGGTGCTTCTGACGCATCCTGGAGCGATGCGCCGGCGGTGCCGGTTGCACCGGTTCCGGACGTCAGCACGCTGATGCTCCTGACAGTGGGCATCGCGCGCCTGCTGGGGCGCGCCGGCCCTCGGGGCCGGTCGGCCCCGGTTCATGGTTATGATGCGGACTTCGGCCGTGTCAATCTCTCTGACGTCCGGAGCGTGGCAAGAGGTGCCGTGAGTGCCATGACACGAGGCGCGTAGCGGTACGTCGGCCCGTCGAGACGATTGTGGACTGCACGTCAGGCGAGGCCCTTCTTGCTTCTGTTTACTCCGGCTTCGCCCGCAGATTGCCTGGGCCGGGCGGCCCCGATGCCCTCCAAGAAGCCCAGGAAGGCCCCTGGAACGGCCGTACGGGAGCGCGGACGGGCCTTCAGGTAAAGAACCCCTCTGGCGACCGGCCGGAAGGCTTCAGGCGGGCGGGAAGCGGCCTTCGCGGAAGGCCGGCCTCCCGGCCGTTCCCAGGAGCGTGCGGCCGGGGACTTCGTCGGCCGCGCTCGGGGCTCTTGGCGCCGGCCGCGCGCGTTTCACGACTCGTCCGCCGGCGCAGCGTGAAGGACTTCCTGGCCGACGTACCCCGCCAGCGCCGGTGGCAGGCGGACAGAGCCGTCGGCCTCCTGCCCGCTCTCCAGCAGGGCCGCCACCAGGTGCGGCAGGGCCACGGCCGCGCCGCCGAGCGTGTGCACGAGCCGCGCGCGGCCGGAGGCGCTGCGGTATCGCGTGTTGGTGCGGCGGGCCTGGTAATCGGTGAACGCCGAGATGGCGGCAACCGGCAGCCAGGTTCCCTCGCTGCTGGCCCGCGTGCCGTCGGCCCTCTGTTCAGCCCGCATGCCGGGCGACCACACGTCGATGTCGATGGTCTTGGCGGCGGCGTGGCTGAGGGCGCGGGCGGCCCGCGGGCGGCGGCGATGCGGCAGACCGAGGCGCGCCGGGATTGCCTCGGCTGCGTCCGCGGCGCGGGCGAGTTCTTCTTCCCCCTGTTCGGGGGCCGCGAAGATGTAGAGTTCGACGGTGTCGAACTGGTGGAGGCGTACGAGGCCCCGCGCGGCAGCCCCGCCGCCGCCCGCCTCGCGCCGGAAGGCCGGCCCTGCGGCAACCAGGCGCACGGGCAGGCGCGAGGCATCGAGAACTTGCCCCGCGTAGAGGCCGGCCAGGTGCGGCTCGGCGCGGGGGGCGAGGAACAGTGGCGCCCCCGCGCCGCGCTGTTCCTCCGGCTTCGCGGCATCGCCGGCGAGCGGTGCGGCATCAACCCGGTATATCTTGCCAGCAAGGAGCGGCAGGTGGGCCGAGCCGAACAAGGCCTCGCGCGTTGCCGGGGCGGGGGCGCGCACCTCCTCGAAGCCGAACTCGCGCGTGTGCACGTCGAGCATGAAATCCGTGAGCGCCCGGATGAGCCTCGCGCCGCGCCCGCGCCAGACGATGAACCCGTGGCCCGCCGAGCCGGCGGTTGCGGCCAGGCCGAGCGTCGCCACGAGGTCGGCGTGATGGAGCGGCGGGAAAGGCTTCGGCCAGGGCGGGGGAGTCGGCGCTTGATGATGACCCGCCGCTTCTGCGGCGGGCTCGGGCGCGTCGGGGGGCGCGTCGGTGGCGGGAAGGTTCGGCAGGGCAAGAAGGGCCTGGGCGCGTGCCGCCTCCAGGGCCGCGGCCTGGCGTTCGACTTGGGCGAGTTCCTCGGCCACCTGGCGTCCGGCGGCCTCGAAGGGTTCGCTTGTGCGCCCCTCCGTCCGAGCGCGGGCGACCTCTTCGGCGGCCCGCCGGCGCCGCAGACGCAGGGCCTCGCGCACCTCCTGGCGCTCGGTCCAGCGCTCGTCGAGGTCCAGGACGGCCTCAACGGCGTCGGCCGCCACGCCACGGCGCGCGAGCGCCCGGGTTACACGCTCCGGCTCGCTTCGGATGAGGGCAAGGTCGAGCATGGCGAGTATCCCGCGCTCCTCGCGCGGGGGGCGACGGCGCGCAGCGGGTCAGGAGACCAGCCGCGCAGAAGCCGGCGCGGGCGCCCGGCCTGCTTCTTCGGCAGGTCGCTACGTGAGTTTGTCGACGGCCTGCCGGATGAGGTCGGCCAGTTCGACCTCGTTCCGGGCGATCTTGCGATGGGCCATCATCAGGGCGATGCCGATAACGGCCTGGAGAATGAGCACCGCCGTGACCAGCATACCGACGCGGTCGATGTCGCCCATGAGTTCCGCCACCTGTTCGGGGGTCATTCACGCCTCCTTCTGGAGAGCGGCCGGCGGCCGCGGACCGATATTCGCCATGTTAAAGTCTCGCATGAGGCCGCGCGGCGGTCAACCCAAAATGCACAAGGGGGCCGAGCGACGCACTACCCCTGGCCCTTGAACCACTTGCGGCCTGTCGCCGATTCCACTATTGTGAAGCGGCTATGGCCGACCTCATCCGCATCGGGGCGCGCGGCAGCCGGCTGGCCCTCGTCCAGGCGAACTGGGTGGCGGAGCGGCTGCGCGACGCGCACGGCGACCTGGACGCCCGCATTGAGACGTTCCGCACGGCGGGCGACCGCGACCGTGCGACGGCGCTCGCGCGGCTGCCGGGCATCGGCTTCTTCGTCAAGGAACTCCAGGCGGCACTGGCGGAGGACCGCATCGACCTGGCCGTTCACTCGCTGAAAGACGTCCCCACGGCCGAGCCGGCGGGCCTGACGGTGTGCGATTCGGTTCCCGAGCGCGAGGACCCGCGCGAGTGCCTCGTGACGCCGCAGGGCCTCGGCCTTGAAGATTTGCCGCGCGGCGCGACGGTCGGTTCGTCCAGTCCGCGGCGGCGGGCAATGCTCCTTGCGGCGCGGCCGGACCTGGTGTTCGCCGACCTGCGGGGCAACGTCGAGACGCGCCTGGCGAAGTTGGAGGCCGGCGTCTGCCACGCCACGGTCCTTGCGCGGGCGGGCCTTGCGCGCATGGGCCTGCTCGACCGGCGCATGGCGTTGCTGGACCCGCTGGTGCTCATGCCGCCCGCCGGGCAGGGGGCGCTGGGCCTTGAGTTCCGCACGAGCGACGACCGCGTGCGGCGGCTGCTGGGGCCGCTGGACCACGCGCGGTCGCGCCTGGCGGTGACGGCCGAGCGTGCGCTCATCGCGCGGCTGGGGGCGGGCTGCCGGACGCCGCTGGGCGTCCTGGGCTGGGTGGAGAGGAACGGCCCGCTGCTGCTGGAGGCATACATCCTGTCGCCGGACGGCCGCGACCCCGTCCGCCGGCGCACCGAGGGTCCGCCGGCCGAGGCCGCGAGCCTGGGCGCCGGCCTGGCCGATGCGCTGCTCGCGGCGGGCGCCGGCCGCTTGGTCTCGCGCGAGAGCGAGGCCGGCGATGGTTGAGTGGTGGAGATGGCTGCGCTGGCGGCCTCCGGCCTTCTGGGCGGGATGCTGGGCGGGTTCCTGGGCATCGGCGGCACGGTGGCGTTCATGCCCCTGCTGAAGATCATTTGCGACGCCAACCCGGCCACGCCCCTTGACCCGCACACGGCCATCGCCGCCACGCTGGTTCTGAACGTGTGCGTGGGCGCCAGTGCGACCGTCGGCCACGCACGGTCGGGGCGGATCATCGGCAGCGTAGTCAAGGTGCTCGTTCCGTGCAGCCTTGCGGCCGGTGTGGCCGGCGTGTGCGTGGGGAACCTTTTCACGGGCGAGGCGCAGGCGTGGTTGTGGCGGCTGTTCGGGCTGATGATGCTTTACGTTGTGGCAGTGAACGTGTACCGCCTTATTCGGCCGCTGGCGCCGGTTGACGCGGCGCCGGGCGACTTCGCCGGTCCGCCGCCGAGCCCGTACGCCGTGGGGGCCGTGGGCCTGATGACGGGCTTTGCGGCGGGATTGTTGGGCGTCGGCGGCGGGACTGTCGCGGTGCCTGCGCAGCAGGTTCTTCTTAAGATGCGGCTGCGTGCGGCGATTGCGAACTCGGCCGTCGCAGTGGCGTTCTCGTGTGCTCTTGCGGCCGTAATAAAACACCTGTGGCTGTCGGCCCACGGGGCGGATGCCGCGCGGCCGTGGCTGTTTGTGGGGCTGATGGCGCCGATGGCCATCGGCGGGGCGCTCCTGGGATCGCACCTGACGCACCGCGTGGGGCGGCTGTGGGTGCGCCTGATATTCATCGCATTCCTTCTATGGACGGCATACGAGATGCTCCTGGCGGCGTAACAGAGCCGCGACCGTGAGGGAGCGGTGCCGTGGTTGTGGCCGTGACGCGCTTGAGGTCCACGGCGCCGTTCCCCGACGGTTGCGGCCTTGACAAGCAGCAACAGCGTTGCGGCGCAACAGGCCGAACGCCTGCCGGCTGCGATTCCGTTTGACCGTCGCGGGCGCGGCGGCGAGAATGGCTGCGGGTGCCCCGCCCCTGGCGGGCGGAAGCATGCGCTCGGACCTGCA
>VGYT01000301.1 GCA_016872895.1 Planctomycetota bacterium | reverse complement strand
ACTTCAAGCCGGGTGGCAACGCCGTTCTCGTAATAGATGTTGAAATAAAGGTCGTCATACGTAATCGCCTTGCCCGCGCCGCCCGTCGAGCCTTCGTCATCCACCTGGTAGAAGATATGATCGCCCATCGGGGTACGCTTGACCCACGGATGGTCGGCGATGGGGATCGACCAGGCCAGGCCTGCACGGATGTAGGTCTTCGGAACGTAATCCGGGTTGGCCGGCCCCACCCCCTGCTGGTAGTAAACGTTGAATTCAAAGACGGACTCCATTTTCTCGGAGCCCGGCGGCTGCGGGTTCGGATCGACCGTGTCCACGCCGCCGGGTCCGGGGTTGCCGCCGCTCGAGCCCCCGGAATCATCCTCGACCACCGTGCCGGCGGGGACCGTCGTCGCCGGCTCCGGCGCCATCGGGCACCGGAACACGCTCTCGTTGCGCTCGACGTAGGGCACGAGGCGGCCGACCCATGCCTTGCCGCTCAGGACGGCCCCGTTGTTGTCGGCCCGCCAGTTGGCCTGGGCCTGGTACAGCAGGTTCAGGTTGCGCTGGCACTTGGAACTGGCGGCGACCTGCCAGCCCAGGCTGAACCCCGGCATCAGCAGCGCAATCAGGATGGCCACGATGGTCAGCACCACCAGGAGTTCGACCAGCGTGAAGCCCGGCCTCGTTCGATGCGTCATCGGCCGCCTCCTTAACGTGTCCGGCGCCCCGTGCCGCGCCGGCCGCCCTTTCCTACCGGCCGCGATAAGCCCATCGCGAGCAGCGGTAGTCCAGGTACAACTCCTGGGCGCGCTCGGCGTCGTCGGCATCCGCCTGGAGAGCGAGGGCCTCGACGTGCCCGTCGCAGAAAAGGACGTTCGCCCGCCCGAAGTGCCGCAGCGACTGGTACGTCCGCCAGTCCTCGCCGCTCTGCCCGTAGTCGGCCTTCCACTCCTCCGGGTCGCGGATGAAGTACTTGTCGTGGACGGCGGATTCGTCGTACTTGCCCTCCGCGGTGTAGCCGGTGAAGTTGGCGATGCGCTTCGGGAAGTCCAGGATGAGGAACAACTTGGAGTCGATGCGGTCGACTCGCTGGCCGCCGATGCGGTACACGCCCAGGCTCATGCCGTAATCTGTAGGAACGTAGGTGAACGTGATGGTGGTGCCGTAACTTCCGCCGCTGCCGCCGCTGCTCCCGCCGCTGCTGCCGCCGGACCATGCGCCCCCCTGCTGCATGGGCCGAAGGTCCACGACCATGTTGTAGTGCTGGTCCAGGTTGTGCACGATGAGGTCGCCGTTGACCTTCAGGTCGAAGCGGTACCCCTGTATTTTGCCCGTGGCCCCCTTCTCCTGGATGATCCGCAGCGAAACGGGATGCCCGTTCTCGTACGTGATGGCCACGTCGATGTCCTTGTAGTCCTTGTCGCCGCCGCCCTTGTAGCCCTGGTCCTCGATCTGGTAGCGCCACTCGCGGGATCCCAGTTTCGTGGTGATCGCCCACTCCGACTCGATGCCCACGCTCCAGAGGAAGTCGGTGAAATTGGCGTTGCTGTAAACGTCGAAGCAGATTTCGATGCCCGGGTCCACGGGCGGGTTCGGTCCGTCGTCGTTGGGGGGCAGCGTTCCGCCGCCACCGCCGCCGCCGGCCGAACCCTGCTCGTCGATGGTGACCTGCCCCGTCGTGCCGGCGAGCGAGTCGGCCGGCGGAACCGCCGACGGGCACCGGAAACTCTCGGCGCCCCCTTCCATGTACGTCATCAGGCTGCCCGCCCAGCCCGTGCCGGTGGCGAACATCGACTGGTTCCGGTCCGCCAGCCAGAGCGACTCGGCCTGGAAAATCTTGTTCAGGTTGCTCTTGCACTGCGTCGCCGCGGCGATCTCCCACGCCGTGGTCATCCCCGGAACAAGCAGCGCAATCAGGATGCCCATGATGGCAATAACCACCAGGAGTTCCACCAGCGTAAACCCGTCTTGGCTCCGGCGATTCATGGTCCGGCTCCTATATCGCCGCCGGCCGCCCCCGCAGGCCGGGGAACCGCTGCGCCATGCGCTTCGCTTCGTGGCGCGCGGCCGCATCAGCGGCCCGCGGCGCCCTTTCTTGCCTCGGCCTGCCGGAGCGTGGCCGCCGCCGTCATGGCGATGACCCGCATCCGCGCAATGGCCTTGCGGCGCTCCTCCGGCGGCGCCGCGGATTCATATCCGAACTTCAGGCCGATCATCGTCTCCACGGCCGCCAGCGCACGGCCCTGCACCATCAGGTCAGGGTCCTTCTCGGCCACGTCCATCAGCAGCGGAACGGAGTCCCATGCCCTCAGGCGCGACAGGCTGGAGGCCGCCGCCGCACGCACACGCGGGTCGGGGTCGCGCTGAAGAATCTGCTCCAGCATGCCGAGCGACGGCTCTTCGCGCTGGCGCCCAAGTTCTATGACTGCCGTCTCGCGGACCTCGCAGCGCTTCTCCTCGGCCGCCACGCGGCTGAGGGCCTGGACGGCCTTCGGCCGCCGCATCGACCCCAGGCTGCGGACCGCCTCCGTCGCCACCATCGTATCTGTGTGCGTCGTTACTTGCTCGATGCGCTCCACGTCTTCGTCCCGCCCGCGCTTCGCCAGGTCGCTCACGCTCCTGGCGACCTCGTTCGGGTCCGACGATTGGACCCCTTGCGCGGGGTCCTTGCAGCCGGCCGTCCAGAAAGCCGCCAGGACGACGGCCGCCCCCGCCACTGCCGCGCGGCTGGTCATCTCGAACGCTCCTCTAGCAGTTGCTCGGCGCTCTGCCGGCGCAGCCCCGCCGCGCCGTACACATTCTAGCAGCGTGCGGCCCGCCTGTCGAGCCGTCATTCGCGTCCGCCCCCGGCATGCCTCCGCAACGCGGGGCCGGCGGCTTTCCGCATCGCTTTGCGCCCTTTTTTTTCGGGCGGCGGCCGGGGTGGACTCTTGGTAATCAGGAAAAGGCCCGGCCTTTCCCCCCTGCCCGTTCGCCCGCCCCCGTCCGCCTCCCGCCGCATCGCATCGGCGACCGCCGATGCGAAAATCCCGCAGCCCGCTATCCTTATCGTCACGTGCCCGCCCGGAGCCTGATTAATACGACACCGCAAACGGCACGCGCCGGGCCGGACCTTTGCCGCAAAGCATGCAAGCCGGGCACTCCTCTGCCTCATCGGAGATGAGGCGGATGGTGGCCTTCGTTTCGTCGCCGATGCGGCCCTCGCACTCGCGGCTGCCGCACCAGGGGGCCAGCACGAAGCCGCCATCGCGCTCGACCACCTTCTTAAACCCGTCGTACGAGTCGGCGCTGCGGCAATTCGCTTCCAGCCGCGCCTTCGCCTTCGCGAAGAGCGACGACTGAATTTCCTCAAGCAGCCGCGGCACCTCGAAGGCCGCCGCGTCCTGCGACATCGGCATCTTCTGGCCGGTATCGCGGCGGACGACCACCGCCTGGCCTTTCTGGAGGTCCTTCGGTCCGAGTTCTATCCGCACGGGCACGCCCTTCAGTTCCCACTCGTTGAACTTCCAGCCGGGCGACACGTTGTCGCGGTCGTCCACGCGGATGCGGACCTTGCCCTCCAGCGGCTCGGCCAGCCGGTACGCCGCCTGCTCGATGGCCGCGTTGTCGGCCCCCGCCTTCGGGATGGGCACGATTACAACTTCCAGCGGCGCAAGTCGCGGCGGGAGCACCAGGCCGGCGTCGTCGGAGTGGCTCATCACCAGCGCCCCGACGAGCCGCGTTGACACGCCCCACGACGTGGCGTACACGTACTCCAACTGCCCGTCGCGGTTCTGGAACTGCACGTCGAAGGCCCTGGCGAAGTTCTGGCCCAGGTAATGGCTCGTGCCCGCCTGGAGGGCCTTGCCGTCCTGCATCAGCGCCTCGATGGTGTACGTTGTAACGGCGCCCGGGAACTTCTGCCCCTCGCTCTTGCGCCCGGCCAGCACGGGCATGGCCATCCAGTCCTCGGCGAACCGCCGGTACACGCCGAGCATGCGTTCGGCCTCCTCGACGGCCTCCTGCTGCCCGGCGTGGGCGGTGTGCCCCTCCTGCCAAAGGAACTCCGCCGTGCGCAGAAACAGCCGCGTACGCATCTCCCACCGCACCACGTTCGCCCACTGGTTGTACAGCAGGGGCAGGTCCCGCCACGACTGAATCCACTTCTTGTACATGGCCCAGATGATCGTCTCGCTCGTGGGCCGGATGACCAGCGGTTCCTCAAGTTCCTTGTCGCCCCCGCGCGTGACCACGGCGCATTCCGGGGCGAACCCCTCCACGTGCTCCGCCTCTTTCTGAAGGAACGACTGCGGAATCAGGAGCGGAAAATAGCAGTTCACGTGCCCCGTGGCCTTGAACATGTCGTCCAGCGCCCGCTGCATGCGCTCCCAGATGGCGTACCCCCACGGGCGGATGACCATGCAGCCCTTGACGGGGGCGTAGTCGGCCATCTCGGCCCGCGTGACGATGTCCAGGTACCACTGGCTGTAGTCTTCGCTCCGCTTGGTCAGTTTTGCCACGCTCCTCGGGCTCCTTCCTTCTGAACCGGCGGGGATTCTACGGGAAACGCCGGCCAAGAGCAACGTTTTCGCCGCGACCGGCCCGCCCCAGGCCGGCGCGCGATTCTTCGGACGGGCCGCAGGCGCATGCGGCGCCGCGGGCCCGGGGCGGCCGGCCCATTTTCAGTTCACCTTTCGGCCTCCTCCATCCGATAGAAGGGTCAGGCAACCGCGCTGCGGAGATGGGACTCCCCCTACGCGGAGACGTTGTCGGCCATGGTTCACGTGGACGAGACGGGCAAGACCTCTTTTTACTTCCGCCACGCAACCGACGGGCCGGTCTTCCTGGTGGGCGATTTCTGCCAGTGGCAGCGGGACCACCTGCCCATGCGCCGCACCGCGCGGCACGAATGGATGCTCATGCTCCGACTGCCGCCCGGCACGTACCAGTTCCGCTACCTTGCCGGCGGCCGGTGGTTCACCGATTACGCGGCCTTCGGCCTGGAGCGGAACCCGTACGGCGCCTACAACTCGGTTCTGCGGGTGCCGAAGGTCCGGCCTGCGGTGCGTGAGCCGGCCCGCGCCGGCCGCCCTGCCGCCCAGCGCCTGGCCGCCTCGGCCTGACGCGCGGCCGCCCAGGCGGCCGGCTAGACGTGCCGTTGGCCGTTTCCCGATTGCCGATTCCCGCCTCCCGCCTTCGCCCGTACCTGTGGATAACTTTTTGACCGCGCCCGCGCGCCCCGAAAACGGCCTTTTTGACCCCTTCCGGAGGGGCAAAACGGCCCTGGCGCTAGCGCCAGAGGGGGTAGAGGGGCAAAATGTTAAGATGGGTAAGGCAAAATCGCGCGCTTTTTGAACGTTTTTGATCGGTTTTGACCGGAACAGGGTCCGATTTTGCGGTTTTTGAGCGTTTTTGGCGGCCTGCCATATTGGCAGTTATAGATACTTCTTTGTGGAAAACTTTTCCCGCGGCCGAGTTTGCTGCGGCGCGGC
>VGYT01000300.1 GCA_016872895.1 Planctomycetota bacterium | reverse complement strand
GACCGGCTGGAGGGTGGCAACGACCCATCCGCCCGCACCCAGGCCCTTCAAGACAAGGGAGGCGTGGAACGGGTCGTGGGCCACGTACAGGTCGCCGCGGCCGGTGGTCTCGGCCTTGATGAGGTTGGAGCCGGAGTCGCCGAAGTCCAGTTCGATGCGCCGGCCGGTCTCGTCCTGGTAGGCGCGGGCGAGTTCCTCCATGGCCGGCCGCATCGTGCCGCCGATGTAGCAGCGGAGCGGTTCTTCGGCGGCCTCCTGGCCCCCGCCGCAGCCGGCCATGAGGGGGAGCGCGGCCAGAAGCGCCGCCGCCAGGATACTCGTGCAGCAGGTTCGAACGGGGCAATGCGGCTTGCTGGCGTTCATGTCTGCTCCTTCGCGGTTGTCGGACGCAACGTGGGTATCTTACAGCGAACCGTGGCCGATGGGAAGGGCCGGGTGCCATGCTTTCCGCGGCGCTTGCGAATCAGAGCCGCGACCGTCAGGGAGCGATGCCGTCGGGCTTGCCACGGCGTCGCCCCGACGAGCCGGGCTGCCCAGCGCAACTACACCGCTCCCTGACGGTCGCGGCTCTGATTCACGGTCGTGGCTGGCGATCGATTTTTTGTTTTGCAATCCGCTGCGGCACCCACTATATCCTGCCCGTGGGTACGGCCTTCACCGCCATCGAAATGCTGTCCAGTCACGCAAGGGGGACGTATGAACTACCGCCAGTTCGCCCGCAAGCAGATAGTGTCCATCCGCAAGACCGTAGGCGCCGCCGCGGTCGTGAGCGCCCTTTCCGGGGGCGTGGACAGCGCCGTAACGACCGTCCTGGGCGCCAGGGCGCTGGGCAGGCGCCTGAAGGTCCTGTTCATAGACGACGGCCTTATGAGGCAGGACGAGCCGCAGACAGTCCGCAAGACGTTCGCCCGCCTGGGCATCAAGGTGACCGTCGTACAGGCCGCGCCGAGGTTCTTTGCCGCGCTGGCGGGCCTGACGGACCCGGAGGAGAAGCGCAAGGCCTTCCGCGACACGTTCTACAAGGTGTTCAGCGAGGCGGTGCGGCGGTCGGGGGCGGAGTTCCTGCTTCAAGGGACGATCGCCGCCGACATCGTCGAGACCCGCAAGGGCGTCAAGACGCAGCACAACGTGCTGGACCAGATCGGCATCAGCGCGAAGCGCGGCTACGGATTCACAACAATCGAGCCCCTCAGGGACCTCTACAAGCCCGGCGTTCGCAAGGTCGGCCGCGCGCTCGGCCTGCCGGCGGCGATGTATGAGCGGATGCCCTTCCCCGGCCCCGGCCTCTCTTGCCGCGTGCTGGGCGAAGTTACGCCCGAGCGCGTGGCCATCGTCCGCCGCGCGTGCTTCATCGTCGAGCAGGAGACGGCGCGCTTCAGGAAGTTCCAGGCGTTCGCCGTGCTCCTTGCCGACCGGGCGACGGGCGTAACAAGGGGCGGCCGGCGCGCCTTCGGCCACATCGTCGCCGTGCGCTGCGTCGATTCTAAAGACGCCATCACGGCGTCGCCCACGCGGCTGCCCTGGCGGGTGTTCATGAAGTTGCAGCAGCGCATCACGCGCGAGGTGCCAGGAGTGGTGAAGGTAGTTTACGACCTTACGCCGAAGCCGCCGAGCACCATCGAGTACATCTGACCAGCCTGCCCCCAGGGGAACCACCTCGAACAGGAACAGGCGATGGGCAACACGAAGGCTGCGCTCGTACTGGAAGACGGCAGCGTGTTTGAGGGCCTGCCCTTCGGCGCCGCCGGAGAGGCGTTCGGCGAGACCGTCTTCTACACCGGCGTCGTCGGATACCAGGAAGTCCTGACCAACCCCTCCTACCGCGGCACGCTGGTCGTCATGACGTACCCCATCATGGGGTGCTGCGGCACGAACGGGGAGGACAACGAGTCGCCCCAGGCGCAGGCGGCCGGCCTCATCGTGCGGGAGTACAGCCCGTACTACTCCAGTTTCCGGGCCACGGCGTCGCTGGAAGAGTTCCTTTTGCAGAACCGCGTCGTGGGAATCCGCGAGGTTGACACGCGCGCCGTGGCGGTGCACCTGCGCGAGAGGGGCGAGATGCGCGGCCAGATCATCTCGGGCGACTTCGACCCGGCGGCGACGGCGCGGCAACTGAAGAAGCGGCCGTCGCCCTTCGCCCGGGACCTTGCCGGCGAGGCATCGTGGAAAGGCTCGCGCGACCCCGACGGGCCGCCGCGCTGCCGCCTTACCGTGCTCAACCTCGGCGTGACGAACGGTCTGCTGGACCAACTGGCGCGCCTGGGGTGCGAAGTGCAGGTGGCTGCCGCGGACGCAAAGGCCGACGACATCCTCGCGCGGGAACCCCACGGCGTCATCCTGGCGGGCGGCCCGGGCGACCCGCGCCTGCTTGCGAGCGCCGCAGATATGGTCCGGTCGCTCCTGGGCCGCACGCCCATCATGGGCGTCGGCTTGGGACACCAGGCCCTCGCGCTGGCCCTCGGCTGCCGCATACGGCGCCTCCGGACCGGGCACAGGGGCCTGAACTACCCGGTGCGCGACCTCCTGAGCGGCACATCGCTCATCACAGCGCAGCACCACAGTTTTGTGGTGGACGAATCGGCGGTCCCCGACGGGGTCGAATGGACGCACCGGAACCTGAACGACGGAACGGTTGAAGGCCTTCGCAGCCGCACGGCCGCGGCGTGGTCGGTGCAGTTCCATCCCATGCCGGACGAGACGGAGCGGCCGAGTCCGCTCCTGGCGCGGTTCTGCGAGGGCCTGCCGCCGCACTGAGAACGCCCCATGCCCAAACGAACCGACATCAAGAAGATCCTGATCATCGGCTCCGGGCCGATCGTCATCGGCCAGGCCTGCGAGTTCGATTACTCCGGGTCCCAGGCCTGCAAGGCCCTCAAGGAAGAGGGCTACCAGATCGTACTTATCAACTCCAACCCGGCGACCATCATGACCGACCCGCTGATGGCCGACCGGACGTACGTCGAGCCGATCACGGCCGAGGTCATCGAGAAGATCTTCGCGCGCGAGCGGCCCGACGCGATCCTGCCCACCGTGGGCGGCCAGACGGGCCTGAACATGGCCGTCTTCCTGGCGCGGGCCGGCGTGTACCGCAAGTACGGGGTGGATGTCCTGGGCGCAAGCGCCGAGGCCATCGCCCGCGCCGAGGACCGCGAACTCTTCAAGACCGCCATGCAGGAGATCGGCATCCGCGTCCCCGAGAGCGGCATCGCCACCAGCGTCGATGAAGGCATGGCCATCGGCGAGCGCATCGGCCTGCCCCTCATCCTGCGGCCGGCGTTCACGCTGGGCGGCTCCGGCGGATCCACCGCCTATAACCTGGAGGAACTCAAGGCCGGCCTCGGCAAGGGCCTTACGACCAGCCCCATCGGCCAGGTCCTCGTGGAGCAGTCGGTCCTGGGGTGGAAGGAAATCGAGTTCGAGGTCCTCCGCGACGCGGCCGACAACGTCATTATCGTCACGTCGATGGAGAACGTGGACCCGATGGGCGTCCATACCGGCGACTCCATGGTCGTGGCCCCCTCGCAGACGCTCACGACCCGGGAGTACGTCCATTACACCAACCTGTGCAAGCGCATCATCCGCAAGATCGACATCACGGGCGGCGGATGCAACATCCAGTTCGCCGGCAACCCCGACAACGGCGACGTGGTCATAATCGAGGTCAACCCGCGCCTGTCGCGCTCCAGCGCACTGGCGAGCAAGGCCACGGGGTTCCCCATCGCGCGGGTGGCCACGAAACTGGCCGTCGGCATGACGCTCGATGAGGTCCTGAACGACGTTACCGGCAAGACCAGCGCCTTCTTCGAGCCGACGGTGGACTACTGCGTCTTCAAGATCGCGCGCTTCACCTTCAAGAAGTTCCCGCAGGCCGACCCGACGATCAACACGTCGATGAAGTCGGTGGGCGAGGCGATGAGCATCGGCCGCACCTTCAAGGAAGCGCTCCAGAAGGGCATCCGCAGCCTGGAGATCAGCCGCTACGGCCTCGGCTTTGACGGCCGGGACCACCTCGTCCCTCCGCCGGCCGACGACGTGGAACTGGCACACAAACTGGTCGTCCCGAACGACAAGCGGCACTTCTACGTACAGCACGCCCTCCAGAAGGGCTGGCCCGCACAGAAGGTGGCCGACCTGACGAAGATGGACCGCTGGTTCATCGAGAACATCCGCGAACTCATCGAGATCGCCCGCCGCGTGGCCGGCTACCAGGGGCCGGAGGGCCTCGCCCGCCTGCCCACGGACCTCCTGCGGGAGGCCAAGCGCGCGGGATTCTCCGACGTGCAACTGGGCCACCTGACCGGCACGGGCGAACTGGCCGCCTATGCCGAGCGCCAGAAACGCGGCGTCCGCCCGGCGTACAAACTGGTCGACACCTGCGCGGGCGAGTTCAGCGCCGACCGGCCCTACTACTATTCCACCTACGAGCCGGTCGATGAGAACCGCGTGACGAACCGCAGGAAGATCCTCATCCTGGGCGGCGGGCCGAACCGCATCGGCCAGGGCATCGAGTTCGACTACTGCTGCTGCCACGCCTCGTACGCCGTCAAGGAACTCGGATACGAGGCCATCCTCGTCAACTCGAACCCCGAGACGGTATCAACCGATTACGATACGTCTGACAAACTGTATTTTGAGCCGCTGACGCGCGAGGACGTCCTGGCCATCGTCCAGGCCGAGAACCCTGAGGGCGTCATCGTCCAACTCGGCGGCCAGACGCCCCTGAACCTGGCCGTGCCGCTGGAGCAGGCCGGCGTCCGCATCCTGGGCACCAGCCCGGATTCCATCGACCGCGCCGAGGACCGCGAGCGCTTCAAGCAACTCCTCGACGAACTGGGCCTCATCCAGCCGCCCAACGGCACGGCCACGTCGCTGGAGGATGCCCGGGCCATCGCCGCCGAGATCGGATACCCGGTGGTCATCCGGCCGTCGTACGTCCTGGGCGGCACGGCCATGGAGATCGTGTACGACGAGACGGACCTGGCCCGGTTCATGGCCGAGGCCAAGATCGCCTCCGACACGTTCGGCGACCACCCCATCCTCATCGACAAGTTCATCGACAACGCCATCGAGGTGGACGTTGACGCCGTGGCCGACGGACGCCGGTGCGTCATCGGCGGCGTGCTGGAGCACATCGAGCCGGCCGGCGTACACAGCGGCGACGCTGCCATGGTCCTCCCGCCCACCACCCTCACAGACCAGACCGTCGAGCGCCTGGCGGAGTGCACGCGGGCCATGGCCAAGGCCCTCCAGGTCAAGGGCCTCATGAACGTCCAGTACGCCGTCAAGGGCGACACGATTTACGTCTTCGAGGTCAACCCGCGCGCAAGCCGCACCGTGCCCTTCGTCTCGAAGGCAATCGGCGTGCCGCTGGCGAACATCGCCACCAAGATCATGCTCGGCCGCACGCTGGAGGAACTGGGCTTCACGAAGGAGATCGTGCCGGAGCACTTCGCGGTGAAACAGTCGGTC
>VGYT01000299.1 GCA_016872895.1 Planctomycetota bacterium | reverse complement strand
AGGCTGTACTCATGTGGTGGCTCCTTTCTTCTGCTTCCAACCGAATCATACCGATTCGGCGGATTGGAGCCGCCACCTTTCTTTAACCTTCAACTACGGATGGGACTTCCTCCTGAGTTCTGGGCGACCCACTGCCGCAATCGCGCCTGGCTTTCGCGCAGGTGGCGCATCATGGGGGCATCGTCGGCGGTGATTTCAACGTATGCTGCGCCGGCCCGGATTCCACCTGCGGAGGCGACCACGGTTCGACCTCACCTCCTTCATGCAGCCCGCCCCGACATGCGGTCGGCATAGTTTTCACGCATTGGGGGCATTGACGACGAGTTGGGACCTGGTATACTGCTCGCATGAGAGAACTGGTGGAACAGGCCGCATCGGGCGCCTTCGAGCGACTCAGACCTCACGCGCAATCGGTCGACCTCGGCAATGTGGATGAATCCACATTCCGGTCTTTCTTCCTCGCCGCCCTCAAGGAAGAATGCCCGGGCGCGCACTGCCAAACGGAATGGCACACATTCGACCTGCTTGTTCAGCACGCCGGCCTCAATGCTCTGATCGAGTTTAAGTTCCTTGTCATGAGACGAACGCAAGAACTCGATGGGAGGCGAGGACACTGGAAGGGAGAGGCTGGCACACAGAACGAGGACGAGTTCTGGGCCTGCGTAAAGAAACTGCGCGAGCAGCGATATCCCGTGAAACACAAGTATGTCCTTTTGGTGTACCAGAAGTCGTATCCGCTGCGTAGCAAGTACTCCTTCGCCAAGAGCTACGACAACTTGGCCCACGACCGGGGTATTTCCACTGTGACGGACATCCAGCACTGCATGGGCGAAACCCTCGCCTGCAAGCTCATTGAAGTCGCGTAGCCAAGTCGTGGCGCATCTGCCCTAGGAGTACCACCTCAGTATCAGGGCACATATCAGCGCCGACGAGAGCCCTGGTGGTTCCTTAAGCCGCCCGGACGCTCGCAGCCCAGAACCGCGGCAGGCTCGGCGCGGCGGCGGCCAGGGCGGGGCCCATGAACGGACGCGGCGGGTACGTGGCCATGTACGCCGCCGGGCCGTAGAGGGCCTCATCGAGTTCATTTGCGCGGGCGACTTGGGCGCTTGTGCGCAGGCGCGCATAGGTCACCATCACCGCCCGCCCGTAGCGGTCGTAGGCGAAGCGGCTCGTGCGGCAGGGCCGGCCGCCGATGCGGACTTCGCCGCCGCTGCCGACCTTGCGCATGCGGCGGCGCTTGTTCCTGACCATGACCGTCCCGCCGAACTCGTGGAGGGCCGGAACGTTGATGCGCGAAGACAGGCGCACCGGGCCGATGACGACACTGCCGGCCGCCGGGTCGTAGGCGTAATAGAGGAACTCGCGTATCCACGGGTGCGGCCTGACGGCGTGCGGCGGCTGGCCCGGCGGCGACGGGGCAGGCTCCCCAGTGAGTCGCTTACGCTCTCCGGCGGCAACCTGGCGCTGCTGGTGGCGCAGGCTGGTAACGTAGCGCATGCTGCGCCGGGCGATGGTGCGCACGAGGGCGCCCGCCTTGGACAGGGCTGCGGCCGTGCGCGTCCCGAGCAGCCTGCGGACACCTTCGCGGTCGAAGAAGTATCCCTTGCAAGTGAACCGCAAATTGAAGTTCAGTTGCGCCATTGCCCTTCACCGTCCTGCCTGTCCGCCGACGGCAGGCAGGTCATCCGGGCCCGGATCGGGCAGGCAGTACCAGCCTTCGGGCAGGTCCATCTCGGCCTTGACGGGCTGCCCCTGGGCGTCAAGGATCCACACCTTGGCCGCGCGGACGGTCTCGCGCAGGCGCACGGGCGTTCCGTCGGGGACATAAACGGTTCGCACGCCGCAGCCGGCCACAAGGAGCGCCGCCGCTGCGCATATCAGGATGCGCGATGCGGTGCGCCACGTCTCCTTCACGCGCCGCCGCAGACGGTCGCGCAGGGCGGGTTGCCGGGCGCTCTCTTCGGCCGTGTCCCTGGACGCCTGAAACAGGGCCGGCAGCAGGGCCTGAAGAATGGCCGTCAGGATTGCCGTGAGCCACTGCATCAGAGCGCCCCCTCGGCCTCAAGCCGGGCATGGGTCAGTTGTATGCCTTCCTTCAGGTCGGCCGCAACCTGCGGCGACGCCCGCCTGCCGTTGGCCTGTTCATAAGCCGCCAGGACCAGCCGCAGGGCGGCATCAAGGCGCGCGAGGCCCGCGCTTGGCGTAGAGTCGGGGATTTGCTTCTCGGCCAGTTTCACGGCCGAGATGATGGTCCCCTCGTAAGAGCGCCACGCGGGCCTGGCCGCGTACAGGCGGTTGAGGAGCCAGAGCATCAGGCCCGCCGCCGCCGCGATGCCCGCCGGCGAGTTAAGCGCCGACCAGGCTGCCGCAAGAATCGTCTCCCAGTTCATGTCGCCTCTCCTTTCCTGTCCACAAAGACCTGTTTGAGAAGCCTCATGTTCCCTTTTCCGAGCGGAACGCCGCCGGGCCGTCGTACTTCATACGGATTGAAGTCGGCGGGCTTGAAGGGCCGCGTGCGCTTCGGGTCGCGGTTCACGTTGGCCAGAAGCGCAAGGAGGCTCGACATCCTGCCCCACTCATCCCGCCCGCGCGCCTCGGCCATCCAGACGAGTTCCCGCAGCGTCAGCGGTCCGGGGTCGCAGCCGCAGATGCCGGCGAGTTGCCAAATGAGCCGCCAACCGTCAATTGCGCTTCGCCCGCCCAGGCGGGCGTCTGCGCTTGTGCTTCGCCGGTCCCGGCTGCCTGAATCGCCGCCAGCGCCTCGGCGACCGCCGCTTGCTGCTCCTTGAGTTTCCCGGCCATCCTGCCCAGCGCCCTTGCCCGCTGGGCGCTCGGGAAAAAATCCAGCAGTTCCTTCATCAGCGCCGCTGCCGCCTCGTCCAGGACGCCGCCGACCATGCCGCGGCCGAATTCCTCGTCCGTAACGGCCCTGGCGTCGGCCTCGGGCTTGCACAGGGCGAAAAGCACGTCCACCAAGAGGCACGGGTCGTCGGCCAGGCGCGAGAGCAAATCGCCGCCAGCCACGTCCAGAAGGTCCACGTCCAGCAGGCCGCGCACGCGCTTGACGGCCGAGACGTTGACCACAAGAGACCACGTGCGGCCCTGGCTGTCTGTGAACGTTTTCATGGCGATTCCTCGATGACTTCGTACACCGGCGGGTTGGCCGAGTAGGTGGGCTTGGCCGTGACGGCTACGGTAACCGCCCCGTCCAGGGGCTCCGAGCGGTCAAACTTCAGGATCGCACAGTCGGCGCGAAAAACCTCCGTGCCCGCCGGGAACGTGCCGCCCTCGCCCAGCGCGTCATCGGCCAGGCACAGGCCGATGAGCGTGCCGCCGAAGTAGGCGTCCTTGACCGCCTGGAAGCCGTCGTCTTCGGTGTCCCACGGCATCTCAAACTCAATGCTCGCATCCACCAGCGTCCCGACGGTCTGCTTCCACCCGCCTGCGGCCCGCGTGGTCACGTCGGCCTCGCCCTTGGACGTGCTCAACTTCACGTCCTGCACGATTGCCAGTTCGGTCCACGTGGGCGTGCCGCCGATGCCCTCGGCGCACCAGTACAACTTCATCTCGCCGCCTTGCTTGACGCCCATCGGAATGTCTCCTTTACGGCAGGGACGAAGGGACGCAGGGGTGGAAACATCTGCATTGCTTTATCCCTTTGTCCCTTCGTCCCTCTGTCCCTTTGTCCCTTTTCTTACTTGGGCAGTTCAGGGCCGCTCGCCCCGACCGCCTGCTGGAACGCCTTGAGCGCCGCCCAGGCCGCAAGCAGTGCCTCGGCGTCGGTCTGGCCGAGCGCGGCAGCCAGCGCCTGCCTGCCGCCGCCGCGCTGAGTGGCCGCCAGGACCATCCGCTGGTACGCCGCCACGCACGCGGCCAGCCGCGTCGTCTGGTTCCGCACGACCGCGCAGGCCTCCTCCGACGCCGAAAGCGCCGGCCTCTGCGCCAACAGTGCCATGTGCGAACTCCTTACTATTCAGGCGATGATGCCCGCTTCAGGACGTTTCCATTTGCCTCGTCGACCCACACGCTCACGCCGTCCTGCGGGTCCTCCGTCGGCAGGTCCCCGGCGTGAATGCCGCCGATGGGCTGAAGGACGCCCTCCAGCGCAAGGCCGCCCGCCCCAGGGTCGGCGTCGTTCATCCATCCGGGGCTGCCGATGACCATCCCCGCCGAGGGCTTCAGCCTGGCCACGCCGCCTATGCCCATCATCTCAAAGAAGATGTCGCCGCCTTGGTTGGCCGCCAGCATCAGCGTGCCGTTCCTGTCGCCCGCAATGTAGGCCCGCAGCATCTCCTGGCCGTCCTGGACGGTGTAGAACCCAAGAAGGGCCTCGGGGCTGATGCCCTCACTGGCGGCGGACGTGCTGACCAGCCGCAGGATCGGGTCAAGGGCCTCGTGGTAAGCCTCCCCCATGAGGCGCAGGGCCAGGCGGTCAGCGCCCGCGTCAATGCAGGCGTAGGCCGCTGCGGCCCACTCTTCATCCGACACGGCCGCGAGCGTGCCGTCGGGAAGGCCGGTCGGGTCAGGCACGCCGACGCTGGATGAAGCGTAGCCGTAGGGCATTACCAACTGCCTCCCACCAGGGTAACCGTGTCGCCCTCGGCGCCCTTGACCTGGATGTCGGCCAGGTTGACGCCGACCAGCGTGTGCCACTCGCCAGGCAGCCACGGAACGTCACTGCCATCATCGCCCTTGAAGAGGACGTTGGCGCTGTTCCCCGGCGGGCAGGAGACGGTCACAGTGACCACCGTCCGCTCTGTGGCCAGCGGCTGGTACTCCTCGGTCACATCCACCTTCCGCATCAGGATGCTGTTCATGGTTCCTTATCCTCCGCCTTCGCCCGCAGGCTTCGGCGGACTACCGCACCACCCGGAACGTCAGGCTGAGGATGCTGGTGAACTGGCCGTACTCGCGCAGGTGCTCCGGTGCAAAGATAGGCTCGATGGGCGTCCGGATGCATATCGCGCCCGGGTATGCCGTCAATCGCCGCCGCCGGAAGAACGCGCGGATCTCCTCGACGAGCGCCACCAGCGGGTCCAGTTCCGCGTTCGACACGCTCGTGGGCTTCTTGCGGACCCCTACGTCGATGACGTAGTCCACCTGGTCGGCGGCCCGGCTGGCGACCTCCTCGGCGAGGGCCTTCGGCACCACCGTCACGTGCAGCGTCCCTGCATCCTCCAGCTTGAGCGTGGTGTCGTAGGTCCGCTCGGCCGTGAATTCCTGGCTGAACTCGTGGTCGTTCAGTTCCGCCACGACGGCATCCGCGATGTCGGTGATTACCGCCATGTCAGCGCGTCCCCAGGGCGACCGCGAGCGACGCAAGGGCCGTAAGGACCGCGCCCAAAAGCGCCAGCGTGAAGGCCCAGTGGTGCGCGAGGTGGTTCGTCATCGTGCGGTCGAGTTTGGCAACCCGCTCGTCGATGCGGATAAGCAGGTCATGGTCGCTTGCTTCGGGCATCACTCGGTCTCCGTCGCTATGAATTTTGTGTGGACC
>VGYT01000298.1 GCA_016872895.1 Planctomycetota bacterium | reverse complement strand
GCCTCCGTCCGGCCAGTCCAGGAGAGTCCTGGGAAGGCATCCGGTTTGAGACCCCTGTCGAACCGGAAGCGCGTCAGCACTTGGCCGCTCCTGAAGAACGGCGGGCGCAATTCGAGTTCCTCCCGCCGTCGCGTTCGTTCCTGCGCGCCCAGGTTCCAGGGGTACAGGCACTTGACGCCCTTGGTCAGCCGAACCTCGTCCACCACGCCCTGCATACCCGGCTGCCCCGGCGCGCCGCCGATGAAGAGCTTCGACCCCAGCCGCGCCGGAACGCCCCTGAACCACGGGATGGGGTGAAAGGGGTCCGGACGGTCGGCTTTGGCCGTCACCCCGTCCACCGTCAGGGAAAGCGTCGCGTAATCCGGCTGCCCGCGTGGCGCGTCAGCGATCAGCGCGAGGTGATGCCACCCGTCGGCCGTCTCGCGCACAGGCACACGGAGACGTTCCGTGCCCGCCACGGCAAACACAACCGACGTCGCGCCGCCCCAAGCCACGCTCACCAGCGGTTTGCCCGAACTGTCGGGAACGGCCAGCAGAATCCGTCCGTCGGCCGGCACGAACGACGGATCCGCCTTCGATCCCCTGAACCAGAAATCCAGCGTGAACCCGCCGTCGCTCCCGAGCAGGGCAGAGAGCGTGGCGACGCCTTCCGCGTAGCCTGCGCCACCCAACACGAGTCCCCCACCGAACCGGCCCACGCTGGCGGCCCGTTTCGCGTCCCCCTTCAGCTTGGGCTCGATCTTGTCCCTGGTCTCAACGAGGCCGCCGCCGGAGGTGCCCTTCTCGTCCAGGAGATCCCCCAGGTCGCCCTTGTCGAGGATTGCCCCGACCTCCGCGTCGCGGTCCTTGCCGGAACTGAACTTCCAGAGGAACACGGTGTGGATATCCGGCTGCTTCATCTCGACCCACGGGCACGAGTGCTCGGGGACCGGCGCCTTTGGCCCCGGCGAGTCGTAGGCGAGCGCGGCCCCGCCCAGTGCGGCCGCCAGGCCCAGGAGGAATAAGAATCGTGGCATCTTCATCCTCCGTCCCCAGAGCCGCCGATTTCCCGGCAGCAGTCCACGACGAACTTCGTCTGTTCCATGCTACGGTTGGGGTAGCCGGCCAGGCCCAGGACAAAGTGATCGCCGTGGCCCGCTTCACGGATCATCTGGTGGATGTCGGCGCGCACCGCGGCGCGGTCGTCCATTGGCCCGGCGAGCTGATTCACTCCCGCCATGATCGTGATGCGGTCACCGAGCGCCTTGCGTCCCTGGGCTACGGTCACATTGCCGAGCGGCGGGGTGGTGAACGCATGCACGGCGTCCATCCGGGTGCGGCGGTAGAGCGGCAGGAGGTCCCTGATCAGCCCGCAGGAGTGGTGGAAGTAGAGCTTTCCGGCGGCGTGCGCCGCATCGGCGCGGGCGTCAGTGAGGTCGAGGTTGCAGGCCTCAAACATCGCTGGCGAAATGGCCGTCGTCGAAGTATCGTCCACGCTGACGACCACATCGATATCGGAGTTGAGTCCGATCTTCAGACGCTTGAGGTAGTTGGCCTCCATCACGGCAAAGCAGTCGCGCAGCGCGGCGGGCGCGTCGGCCCAGAGGTAGGCCAGCGCGGCGACACCGGAATAGACGCGATACATCATCCCGAGCGGCGTGCCGTCCATCGGCCCCAGGAGCAGGCCGTCGTCGCCGATCAGCTCTCGCCGCTCGCGGGTGCGTTCAATGCCGGCCGGATCGGGCTCAATCACCTCGTCCTCGAAGATCGCGGCGAGCGCGGGCAGGTCCTTCGGCTCCTTCACCAGGTGCTCGGTCCAGTTGCTGGACACGGCGCCGCTGCTGTCGCGGCAGATCCGGGTCACTTCGCGCAGGTCGCCCCTCGGCGTATGCCATACATTGGTCGTCACGTCGCCTTCGGTCCGGCTCTCGACGGTGACGTTCCGCCGCGATACGTGGACCGCCGGCATGCCGAACCAGTCCATGATATCGAGCCCGAGATAGCGCGAAAACACGACCGTGGAGGTATCGCCCCAGCGCACCTCGCCCAGCGCCTTCGCCAAGGCGGGGTCCATGCCTTCGCGGCTCGGCTGATTGTAGGGATCGCAGTGTCCCGTTAGCGGGATCCAGTCCGGCCGCCCGTGGCGCAATACTGTCAACAGGTTCTCACGTGGTGTGGTCATGGTTGACTCATGGTCGCTGGTTGAGAAGCGAGGAGGCGGTCTCCACGATCCGCTCCAGCGCCTCGACAGGGAGTTTCGAGCCCGCGCCGGTACGGGTCTCGTACCCACCGCCCGCAAAGGCGCGCCGGGTGGGAACGTAACCGGCATAGCCGTTGCAGAAATGCGCCACCAGCGTGTGCCGTGTGGGCGCGGCCCTCTTGATCTCGAGTTGCCCCTCCACAAACGGCTCGCCCATCAACGCAACCAGACTCAGGTCGCCGATCCGAAAGACCTGGATCTCATAGGGAAAGACCGGGTTCCCACGCCGGGCATCGTTGAGATCGAGCACCGTCACCGCATACACCCAGTCCCACGCCACACTGGTGCGGGACTCGTCGTTCCACATCGGCTCGGGATGCTTGGCCAGCAGACGCTCGGCTTCCGCAATCTGGTCGGCGCTCAACTCGCGGAGGGGCAGTTCCAGAACCGATCGCCGCAGACCGATCCGGGCGACCGCCACCGATTGCATGCGCCCGAGAACCTGCACCGTGGTCTCCGCCAGCATGGCCGCCATGCGCTGATGGTCACGCAGCGGGCGTGGGTTCGTATGGTCAACGTGATGGATATTGCCGCAGCAGCCGTTGATCGCCAGCGGTACGCACCCCGCGCCCCAGTGGCCTCGCATGCTGTCCACCCAGGCGCCGGGCCAGTCGCCGATGACAAAGCGGTGTGGATAACCGTGGCAGGGATGGCAGGTGTGGTGCAGCAGGGTGGCGATGACCTTGCCCTCAGCGTTCGTGAAGGTCGCCACCGCGACCTCGGGGTCCGTCGGCCCTTCGACGTGCAGGATGTTCGGGTCGCACCAGGCCGGATGACACCGGGTCGTGCCGTCGCGCATCACGAAGCGGCGGTTGAAGGCGACGCGCCCGTCCACCCCGTGCCCCGCCGCCAGCGTCACCGGTTCCAGGTTCCCCACGGCGTGCCCGATCGCCTCAATGCAGGAGGCCACGGTCGGTTCCTTGTAGCGGCCGTCGCCGCCCATCAGCCAGGGATACTCAGGAGGGAACAGGGTCTTCTGGTCGTCAACCAGGAACAGGTGCCCGAGCGAGGGCGCCGCATGGTTCTGGACCACGTGCACCATGATCGCCTCGGGCCTCAGCCCATAGCGCTCCGCTGCGCCCTGCCTGATGCGGTCCGACCAAGCGCAACTCATCGCCAGCAGGTCGACGGACAGAACGCACAGACGCTCGCCGCCGTACTCAACCGCCAGCGCATTGGCGTAGAGCCGTTCGCGGATCTCTTCGACCGGCCGCTTCCGCCCGATGTCTCCGGCCAGTTGGATCCCCATTTCGGGGGTGATATCGAGACGCGCCGCTCCGGCGCACAGTTGTGATTCTTGGCTCATCGTCTTCCTCAGGTTCTCGCGTCAGTTCAATACCGATCGAGGCAGAAGACCCGGCTCTGGCCCTTGGGCAGGCTGTAGTACAGCTCGCCGCCGTAGGCGTTGTAGGTGATGCCCTGATTCCGGGGCTGCGCCGCGCTTTCGCAGAGACCCACCGGCTGGCCGTCCATTGGCACCGCCGCCGTGTACTCCGCCCAGACCTTGCGCACATTCACGTCCAGGCCCTTCAGGTCGAGCTTCAACGTGCCCGCAGTGGCGGCTTTGACCTTGGCGTCGGCCGGCTGCGCGGTGTTGGTGACCCGCAGCAGGACGCTGTTCCCGCGGCCGCCCGCGTCCCCGGTGCGTTTCCACGCCTCAACCTTGATCGCCGGGTTGTCGGAAACGATCAGGTTCGCCGGCACGGCCGCCGCTGCGTTGAGCCCCCAGTCGAGCAGCCGCCGGCGCATCGCGTCGTCCTTCGCCAGCGCCTTCAATGCCTCGTCGTTCACCTGCCTTTCCTCCCAGTCGAGGGCCAGGATCTTGACGTCGTGGTAGTTGATGTCGAAACCGCTGATCGTGCCGGTGGCCAGGTCGAGCTTGGGCTCGATCGGCGGCAGGGGCTTGTTCTGGCGCTCCGCCATCCACTTGAGAGTGCGAAGGTAGTAGTTCTGCGCCGTGCAGTTGAAGAGCTGGCGGATGCGCACCCTTTCTCCGCCGGCCGCGAGGGCGTCGGCAGGGATCCCCAACGCCTTCAGGTCGAGCGTGAGATTGGCGGGCCGGGTCGGCTGGGCGGGGTCGGTGCCGCAGTTCATGATCGCGATGACGGCCGAACCGGCCTTGCCGGGCCGCTTCCACAGGCTGGCGAGCAGGCCGGGCGTAATCTCCTTCACCACCGCCCCGTTGCGCCAGTAGGGGATGAACTCCACATCCGTGCGGGAGATGCCCCACTGCTTGAAAGCGGGATCATGGAACAGGCCGGCCGCATCGTGCATCATCGGCCAGGTCGGGTTCATGAAGTTGCCATGGTGCTGGATGTTGGTGGCGAAGGCGTGCGGGCAGGAGAGCGCGATCATCGCGTCGCTGGGGTAGACGTCAATCGAGTCCTGCATCGGGTATTCGCTGTCGAGGATGCAGTCGGCATAGGGGAACATCTTCAGGGAGAACCCGTGCGTGGCGTGGCCCGAGACACCGCCAGGGTAGAGGTCGTTCTCCTGCAGCATCGCCCACATGCGTTTGTACCATTCGCGCAGGTTCGTGTCGCTCGACTCGGGCTGGACGCTTCCGTCGGGCAGGCGGTAGCCAAAGCCCGCGGCCAGGTCGCGGTGCAGGACCTCGCCGAACGAGATGTCGAAGTAGAAGTGCTGGCAGCCGCCCTCCTTGACTTGGCGGTCCATCAGCCAGAGCATGTAGTCGCGGTAGGTTCTGGAGAGGGTCTCGCGCCCGTTGGCGTCAACCCAATCCCCGTAGAAGGTGCCATACGGGTTCGGGTTCTCGATGGACTTCCAGGCGTAACCCCGCAGGGCGACCTGGTTGGCGGTGAAGAGGAGGTGGCGCCGGTCGCCATAGTAGGCCGAACAGCCGGGCGCCGGCCAGAAACTCAGGCAACCGCCGTCGTTGCCCACGCCTTCGTACATCATCTTGTGGACCATATCCCTGCAGTGGGCGTAGTACTCCGGCCAGCGCTTGGGGTCGGAAAACGGCGGCGAGAGGACCGAGAAGAACTCCTGCTTCGTGTCCCAGTTGACCTTGTACTTGCCCCCGGAGAAACTGCCGCAAGCGGAGAGCGAATTGAGGCGGAAGCCGGGCGTCAGGGGCTTGAACGGCGAGGCGTTGTAGCCGAAGCGCACGGTGCGCGGCTCCGTGAGCCTGCACGCCGCCTTGCCCTCCGTGCTGCCGATGAGGTTGTTCACCATCGCCACGCTCTGGCCGTCGCGGCGCACCGCCAGCGCCGCCACGCGCGCGTCCGGCTCCCAGCCGCGGTCGCTATCGGCGCACCAGAGCAGCCCGC